>JAZRMG010000054.1:0-3424 GCA_045647345.1 Bacteroidaceae bacterium
CGTAAAATCGCTCAACAAGGCCATGGTAGAGATGTGTGCTTTCGGCGGTTGCCAAATGACTCTTCCCTATTTGGAATACACAGCCAGCGCATCAGGCGATATCACTGCAGACACTCCCCTGCCCCTCGACATTCACTATACCCCAACAGGAGAGGGTGCTCATCGTGCCGTGGCTCTCATCACCGCCTACTACGAAGGCTACGAAAAGGATGCCGTAAGCTTCACCCTCGTGATGACCAATGCCAAGGTAGAGTAATCACACGTTTTCAAAAAAGATAAAAAAGCCGATTTCTCGATGAAATCGGCTTTTTTTACATTCCATACCCCCTATTCAAGGTTACAAAAGTTCATAAATCGGTTGGCGGTGGCAGTGAAGCTCACTTCACTGCTAACGATAACGTTAACGCTGACGTTAACCCTACATCCGGATGAAAATATCTCAATGCAATAATATAGCGTGTACCCGATTTTTTTTTGCAAGGTCTATGCGATGCCTAACTACCTTGACTTTCAGCTTTTAACATTTGATTAAACAGGTGTCACTGCGGTGACACTCCCACACCTCCGCGGTGGCGCTATTCTTTCACTGCGGTGAAGCGTACACGTCACCGCGGTGGCGTGTGCTTATAGAGAGATACGAATTTATTCCCAAGATGCCCTCGCGTAAGAAAAAGCACTGTCTGGGATTATGCAGGTTATCATTACCAATCAGTTCTTTATAATAATTAGCGTTGGCAGAGTCAAATTTATTTGAGCTCTGCCAACGCCAACCGATTTATGAACTTTTGTAACCTGAAAATCGCTAAAAAACGCCCTTTTCATCTGCAAACACACATTTGTAGTTTTTTTGTAAGGCCATATGCTTGGGAAACAAGATGGCTTTTCATACCTTTGCGATAATATATTAAAACCGCCCGACATGAACACACATCTATTTCCTCTCGCACTCGGCCTTCTCTTACTGACCGCTTGCTCTACAAAGAAAGAAGCTCCTGCGCCAACGCAACCAAGAGTGACACATATCAACAGGATGGGAACAAAGCCTCAAGAGATACGTAAAGTGCCTGTTGTGTCCCCTTCGGGAGCTCAGCACAAGGCTACCCCCGACACCGCGACCTTGATGAAGCCCTTAAAGAAAAAGGAACATATCTACAAAGGATTCCACGAAGCGAGAACAGGAACAGACCTTGATAACCACACGAGGTTACTGACCATAATGAGAGAACACACGAACAGCGCCACCAACAACATCGTATACCCCGACTATTATGGTGGGGTATACTATGATGACGTACAGCGTCTAGTGGTAATGATAACAGAAAGCGACAGCGCGTGCTCCCAAGTGAAGGAGCTGAAGGAGAGACTAGGCAACCGCAGAATCATCTATCGCACGTGCAAGAACTCCTACAACAGTTTGTTGGAGGTAGAAGATACCATCATGGCTCAGTTTAAGCGCAAGACTCCTCTCGCCCTCAACATCGGGATGTTTGGTATATTCGACACGGACAATAAGGTAGGAATACACTTGACTGATGCCTCGGACGAGAGAAAACAGGAGTTGTTTGACCTAATCGGCAAAGAAAAGGTGATCATCATCGGCACTGGCCCAATAACTATTATTGACGACTAAGTAGTCGTTTAATTCTCACGCTGGAATTATTTAAGCCTCACGCAGAGACGCAGAGAGCGCAAAATATACATCGCTATCGCTCGTATGTCCCTCCGTCGTGCAAGGCACTGACTCCCCTAGCTCGATGAAGTCCTCGTTACGCCATCCGGATGGGTAGCTGCAAGCGCAGCAACCTTTAGGTCGACGCCCGAAGGGGCTAAAGTCAATGCATCCTCTGTGCTCTTTGCGTCTCTGCGTGAGACAAAAGGAATACACTCCGCGTGAGAAAGCGTAAGTTCTCAGCGAGGAGTTATTTACTCGAACGTCACCAACTTATACTCATTCACACGAGCCGCCTTAGTCGCAGGCATCTGCTCGGGCAAGCGCACCTTGGGGCCCGGGATGTAGGGGCTGTGCTCCAGCACGTAGCGTATGCGGGCTGCCTGCTGAGGAGTGAAGCGGTTGGCCTCGGTGTAGGCATAGTCCATGATATTCGTCGAGCGGAACTCATGGCCCGTCTCACAATCTTCGCGCATCAGGAGCAGCTGCTTCTCATTGTCGTCGATGCTACCGCCCGACTGCATGCAACCCTGCATGAACTTATCGTAAGCCACCTTATTGTAGGTGGGCGTGTCGGTGCAGAAGTCACTATCGAGACAGATGTCGCGGTCGTAGGTCTCAGGATCCTCCGAGAAGGCATGGCGCAGGCCGAGGAAATGGCCCAACTCGTGTGCCAAGGTGTTCACCACGTCGGTCATCGTGTAGTAGGCCTCGTGCGAATAGATGTACTCGTTGTTGATGCTCACGCACTGCGGCCAGGGGAGATCTTCCCACGGAGCGTCGGTTTCCAACTCGGCGAGTCCCTCCATGGCATGGGGCTTGATGGCGTAGGGGAAGTGGGAGATACCCAGTATGCCCTTATCCTCGAACGTATAGATGAAGATGTTGATATAACGATTGGGATCCCACATATAGCTGCAATACTTCTTCGGATCACGACCATAGCCCATGAAGAAACTGCTATTGAGGGTCGCCTCATTGATTTTATGGCGGTCTACGCCCGGTTCTTCGAGCAGATTGCCCTCGGGATCGTGTGTCGCCATCACAAACTCCATGCGAAGGTCTACACCGCACTGGGCATAGAGTTTGTTTACCTCTGCGAACAGAACTGCCAAATGGCCTTCGACGACATTCTGCTTCTTGTTGCCCTCCTTATTATATAACACGTGGAACACCACGGGCAGACGATAGTGCGTGGTGGAGTCAGGCGTGAGGCGCTGCTGCGTGAATGTAACCTGCTGAGCCAATGTGGCATCGGCGCTACTGATGGTGAGCGCAGCAGAGCGTTCGCCCTGTTCATCGTTGGCCGATATGGCCACCTGTACCTCGCGAGTTCCATTGCCCGATGCGACATGTGGTGTGCACCACGATGCGGTAGAGGTCAACAGCCACTCTACGTTGCTCTCCACCTTCAGCGTGATGAGGGTGTCAGTGGGCGAAAGCACATAACTATTTACATTGCCCAGCGAGAGGTAGGGCTCCTCATTACGATCGCACGCCACTCCTACAAAGAGGAGCAGCGTGGCAATCAGGATATAACTTTTCTTGTACACGTTCATCGGTGATGATGATTAGTTGTAGGCAAAGGGAATAGACTCACCCACGGGGCACTCAATAACATTGTTTACATAGAACTTCTTGCCAGAACCAGTAGATACCAGCACTACCACCTTACAGTTGGCAGCGTCAGCAAAGTCGACATCATTAGCTTTAAACTCGTAGTAATACTCGATGGTCTCGCCCCACTCGCACGAA
>JAZRMG010000055.1:0-6793 GCA_045647345.1 Bacteroidaceae bacterium
GAACTACGATATGCAGCTCGCACGTCGCTTGGTATCAGGTGTAGATATCTGGTTGAACACTCCCACACGTCCTCTCGAGGCATCTGGTACATCAGGTGAGAAGGCGTTGATGAACGGTGTTGTAAACTTCTCTGTACTCGATGGTTGGTGGCTCGAGGGCTATCGTCCCGGTGCAGGTTGGGCACTCACTGAGAAGCGCACCTATCAGAACCAGGATTACCAAGACCAGCTCGACGCTGCTACTATCTACAGCATCCTCGAGAATGAGATCGTGCCCCTCTACTACAACAAGAACGCTAAGGCCTACTCTGAAGCCTGGTTTCAGGTTGTTAAGAACTCAATCGCACAGATCGCTCCTCACTACACCATGAAGCGTCAGCTCGACGACTACTACACCAAGTTCTACAACAAGCTCGGTAGCCGTTTCGCTGTTCTCTCAGCCGATGACAATGCCAAGGCTAAGGAGATCGCTGCATGGAAGGAGACCGTAGCTGAGCGTTGGGATGCTATTGAGGTAGTATCTGCTACCAACATTGCTGACCTCGACGTTACCAGCGGTACCGACGTGAAGCTCACTGTAGTACTCGACGAGAAGGGCCTCGATAATGCTGTAGGCGTAGAGGTTGTTACCATCGAGACCGACTCTGAGGGTAAGGAGCACATCAACTGCATCGATACTCTTGAGCTCGTGAAGAAGGAGAACAACATCCACACTTTCGAGGGCACCCACAGCGTGAACCACGCAGGTACCTTCAAGGTAGCTTACCGTATGTATCCCAAGAACGCAGATCTGCCTCACCGTCAGGACTTCTGCTACGTTCGCTGGTTCTAATCGGTAACGATATAGATAAAAGGAAGCAGGCTCATGACCGTAGTCATGAGCCTGCTTTGTGTATTATCGATGTCGAGTTCTTATGCATAGAGGGATGCAGCTTAATATATCAGCACCTCTTCCACAATAATCCATCCTCACGTCTCAGTAGGGTAGGAGAACAAAGAATTTGCAAAACATCACAAAATAGCAGCCCGATTTGGAAAATTCTTTCTACATTTGTACATTCGTACCATAAATGAAAACGGCAACCATCGCTTCAGCACTCAACATTAAACAGTCAACATCCAAGAGCTATGATAAAGAGATTGTTCGATAAATATATTGTCAAGGCACTGAGCCATATGGCTTGGGGCTTGTTCTGTTCGCTCATCATAGGGCTCATCGTGGGGCAGATAGCCAAGATACCGGGCCTCGCGTTCCTCACTTTCATCAGTGAGGCACTCTCGGCCTCGTCGCCCCTCGTAGGTGCGTGCATCGGTTTGGCCATCGCCATGGGGCTGGGTGTAGATCAGCTGGTCACTATCTCTTCGGCTGTGGTGGGTGCCTTGGGCTATCAGTATGGCGGTCCTGTGGGAGCCTACCTTGCGGTCATTGTCGGTGCGCAGATAGGACAGCTCATCTCCAAGCGTACGGTCGTCGACATCATCCTCACGCCTATGCTCACCATCGTGGCGGGAGGTCTCATTGCCCGCTACTGCTGCTCGCCCATCAACGATTTCATGCTCTACCTCGGCGAGGTCATCAACCATGCTACACAGCTCAGCCCCTTTGTCATGGGCATCGTGGTGGCGGTGCTGGTAGGTTGCGCATTGACGCTCCCCATCAGCTCGGTAGCCCTGTGTGTGATGCTCGGCATCGATGGCTTGGCGGCAGGCGCGGCTACGGCAGGCTGCTGTGCTCAGATGGTGGGTTTTGCCGTCATCAGCTTTTCGGATAATGGTGTGGGCGGACTCCTCTCGCAGGGCTTGGGCACCTCGATGCTTCAGATTGGCAACATCGCCCGCAAACCGATTATATGGCTCGCCCCTACACTCACTTCGGCTATCCTCGGCCCTGTGTCGACGGTCTGGCTTGGCATGACGAACAATGCGCTCGGTGCCGGTATGGGTACGGCAGGTTTGGTGGGTCCCTTGGCTACGTATGCCACGATGAGTGGCTCGGTGGCCGATGGAGTGCTCATCGCGGAGATTGTGTTGCTCTACTTCGTATCCCCCGCCATCATTAGCCTGCTCATCGACCGACTGATGCGCCACATGGGGTGGGTCAAGCCAGGGGATATGAAGTTGTAGATGGTCTTTTGTCGTTTGTGTCACTCTGGCCGCGTCGCCTCAGCGCTACAAAAAAAACATTTATTTTGGTAATAATATAGTAGTTTACCCAAACATTTCTTGTCATCCTGACAGAGCGTAGCGGCGGAACCTTTAGGTCGCTGGCCGAAGGGAAAAGCAAGAATCTCGCGCTGGGACTGTGCCACACACTATGCGAGATTCTTCACATTCGTTCAGAATGACAAACATCGCGGTGATTTTGCATTCTGGGTAAACACCTATATTATCTCTTTATTTTTTATCGAACAGGCCTGATATGTTACATTTTTTATGTAAGTTTGCAATTGAAATGATAAAATCTTATTACTATGGCCTTACATATCATTGATCATCCATTGGTGCAGCATAAGCTGAGCATCATGCGCGATAAAGAGACTTCGACGATGAAGTTTCGTGAGTTACTACAAGAGATTGCTATGTTGATGGGTTATGAGATTACTCGTGACCTTCCTCTGACCTATGAGAATATTGAAACTCCTCTGATACCGATGCGTGCTCCCAAGATTGCGGGCAAGAAGGTGGTGATAGTGCCTATCCTGCGTGCTGGTCTTGGCATGGTGGATGGTTTGATGAAGCTCATGCCATCGGCTCGTATCGGACACATCGGCATGTATCGCGACGAGGAGACCAGCCAGCCGGTGTTCTATTATTATAAGATGCCTGCTGGCAAGGAGCGTCTGGTGCTGCTCACCGACCCCATGCTGGCTACGGGTGGCAGTGCGTGTGATGCCATTGCACGCCTCAAGGCCGACGGATTCACAAATATACGTCTTGTGTGCCTGGTGGCTTCACCTCAGGGTGTGCAGGCCGTTGAGGCGATGCATCCCGATGTGGATATCTTTCTGGCCTCGCTCGATGAGGGACTGAATGAGAAGAACTATATCCTTCCAGGCTTGGGAGATGCCGGTGATCGCATCTTTGGCACGAAATAGTCGATAGCCTCTTTTACATCTATTGTCCTATGGAAAACAGAAGACTTGGCCCCCTGCAGAAGACTGTCGTGGGTGTGCAGTTTCTTTTCGTAGCCTTCGGCGCTACGGTGTTGGTACCGTTGCTGGTGGGTATGCCCCCCTCGGTGGCGCTGAACTCAACTTTGGAAACTTCACCATCGGTGGCATCGGCCTGGCGGCTTTGGTGGGTATGATTCTGAACCTGATTATCCCCAAAAGGGAAAAAGCATAAATTTTATCAATACTAAAAAACATGCAAACAATGAAAAAGACAACACGACTCATGGCGCTCATCGTAGCGATGCTATGCCTCCCGATGGCCTCAAAGGCCCAAAACCTCCAAGTGCTCTATGATACGGAACGTGGTTGCGTAACTTCGACTCTTGAGATGTTCCGTCCCGATGCGTTCGGTAGTACCTTCTACTTTGTCGATATGGATTATAGTCCTACGGCTATAGGGGCTTATACTGAGATTGCCCGTGAGTTCTGCTTCTGGCAGGATACAAAGTGGAACTGGCTGTCTGTACACGTTGAGTACGATGGCGGTCTGTCGGGTGCCTACTCTTTCCACAACAACTGGCTTGGCGGTCTTACCTATTCAGGCCACTCTGATGATTTCTCGAAGACATGGTCGCTCTCGGCAATGTATAAGGCTATCCCTGGACTGAAGACGCTGACCGGCGAGTGTCAGATGCACAATTTCCAGCTCACAGGTGTATGGGGTATCAGCTTTTTCGAGGATTGGTGCTCATTCAGTGGGTTCGTCGATTTCTGGAGCGAGGGTTCTACACTTGTATTCTTGAGCGAACCTCAGTTATGGGTAAACCTCAACAAGATTAAGGGTTGGGACAATATCAACCTCAGCGTAGGTGGTGAGGTGGAATTGTCTAACAACTTCGGTGGAATGGAGGGCTTCCACGTGATGCCCGCTCTTGGTGCCAAGTGGACATTCTAAATTGAAAATTGAAAGTTGAAAATTGTTATCAGGAGTTCAGGAGTTTAGACAAATGTGACGATTATAACAATTCAGGAGGCTCTTTCATTCCTTCACTCCTAAATAAGAAATCATAAATCATAAATTAATTCATGAATACATTACAAAAACTCTTCGGCTTTGACCCGAAACAGACTACTATCCGCACCGAGGTGCTGGCAGGTATCACCACCTTTCTCACCATGTCGTACATCCTTGCCGTGAACCCCAACATGTTCAGCCAGCTTGATGGTATGCCTGGAGGGGCCGTGTTCACTGCTACTGCCTTGGCTGCTATCGTGGGCACATTGGCTATGGCCTTCATCGGTAAGCTGCCCTTCGGCTTGGCTCCCGGTATGGGACTCAACGCCTTCTTCGTGTTCTCCGTGTGTATGGGCATGGGCTACTCGTGGCAGTTTGCGCTCACGGCTATCTTCATCGAGGGCATCCTGTTTATCATCATGACCATCACCAACATCCGTGAAGCCATCGTCAATGCCATCCCGCGCAGTCTGCGCAACGCCATCGGTGCAGGTATCGGCCTGTTCATCGCCTTCATCGGTATGCAGAATGCAGGCATCATCGTCAATAGCGATGCCACCCTCGTGGTGCTGGGCGAGATTACCAAGGGCTCGGCCCTGCTGGCCATCATCGGTCTCATCATCACGGGTGTGCTCTATGTGAGGAATGTGCGTGGCGCCATGCTCATCGGCATCCTTGCCACCACGCTCATCGGCATCCCTATGGGCATCACTGAGTTCAAGGGCTTCGTCTCAGCGCCCGAGTCTATCGCCCCCATCTTCTGCAAGTTTGAGTGGAGCGACGTTTGGTCGCTCGACATGTTCGTGGTGGTGTTCACCTTCCTCTTCATCGACCTGTTCGACACGATGGGTACGCTTATCGGCGTATGCACCAAGGCCGATATGATGGACCAGAAGACGGGCCGCATCCCCCGCTTGAAGCAGGCCTTCTTGGCCGATGCCATTGCCACCACCGTAGGCGCGGTGCTCGGCACCTCTACCACCACCACCTATGTGGAGAGCGCCGCTGGCGTGGCTCAGGGCGGTCGCTCGGGTCTCACGGCACTGGTGATAGCCTGCTGCTTTGGCGTCACCCTGTTCCTCTCGCCCCTGTTCCTATCCATCCCCTCGGCCGCTACGGCTCCCGTGCTCATCCTTGTGGGCTTGCTCATGATCGAGCCCGTCACCAAGATTGACTTTGTCAACTTCACGGAGTCTATCCCCGCCTTCATCTGCATCATCATGATGCCCTTGGCCTACTCCGTTTCCGACGGTATCCTCACGGGTATGATATTCTATGTGGCCATCAACATGGCGAGCGGCAAGTTCAAGCGGGTCACCCCCACGATGTTCATCTTGGCCGTACTGTTCATCTTGAAGTACATCTTCTTCTGATGGGGGTTGGTTTGAGCAATGTGGAAGGGTTGAACATGCTATTCTCATAGCATCCATAACCAGAAAGGTGACTGGTCCCCCAGTCGCCTTTTGATTTGTTTATTTCGCGATGGCTATGAGGAGAGCGTATAGAATCACATGTATAACTATAAAGCAATAGTATGATGAGAGAAAGAGGTCGTCTGTATGTCATGTTAGCAGCTTTGGCACTGAGCCTGACATCTGTTGTGGCGCAACAACGTCGAACATTGATTGATGCTGATTGGGAGTTTGCTCAAGAGGGTCAATCGGTGGTGAGTGTGAATCTTCCGCACGACTGGAGCATTCAAGGTGTACCCTTGGTAGATGAACCTGCGGGCAATGATGGGGGCTATTACCCCACGGGAAAGGGAGAGTATCGTAAGGTGTTGCAACTGAAGGCGAAAAGCGACGACCGACGTTACTCGCTCTATTTTGAGGGAGTGTACATGAATGCCGAGGTTATTGTTAATGGCACGTCGACGGGTACGCAGCACTACGGCTACAGCTCCTTTTTGCGCGATGTGACGGAGCTGCTGCACGAGGGCGACAATGAGGTGGTTGTTCGCGTGGACAACTCGCAACAGAAGAACTGTCGTTGGTATACGGGTTCGGGCATCTATCGTCACGTGTGGCTCATCGAGACGGCCGATGTGCACTTCAAGCATTGGGGCACGTTCGTCACTACACCTGTGGTGGAGCAGGACGATATGAGCAGGGTCGATGTGCAGACGGTGATTGTTAATGAGAGCGACCGCGACCGCGTGCTTGATATGTGCTTTAAAATAGCTCAGGACGAGAGCATCGGAGGTGGTTTCTCCAGTATGCACTCCCGTACGGTGCGTGTGAAGCCTCACGAAGAGTTGGAAGTTTCCCATTTTTTCGATGTGCCTCACGCTCATCTGTGGAGTCCCGATACGCCCCACCTCTATCACGCTACACTCACTATCAGCGAGAACAACAAGCCCATCGATGTGACGACCCAGACGTTCGGCATTCGCAGCATTGCCTTCAATTCAGAGCAGGGATTCCTCCTCAATGGTCAGCCCATCAAGCTCAATGGCGGTTGTCTGCACCACGACAATGGCCTGCTCGGCGCAGCGGCCTTTGACCGTGCCGAGGAGCGCAAGGCCGAGCTGATGTAGGCTGCTGGGTGCCATGCCGTGCGCACCAGCCATAACCCTCCCTCAGAGGCTTTCCTCGATGCTTGCGACGGCATGGGATTGCTCGTGATAGACGAGGCCTGCGACGGATGGCGCTCGGCCAAGAACCCC
>JAZRMG010000056.1:0-2640 GCA_045647345.1 Bacteroidaceae bacterium
ATCCATGCCCGCCTTGATGGCGTGGTAGAGGAACACAGCGTGCATCGCCTCGCGCAGGTAGTTGTTGCCACGGAAAGCGAAGGAGAGGTTGCTCACGCCACCACTCACATGAGCGCCCGGAAGGTTTGTGCGTATCCATGCTGTAGCGCGTATGAAGTCGAGGGCATATGTATTGTGTGTCTCAATGCCTGTGGCTACGGCAAGGATGTTAGGGTCGAAGATGATGTCTTGAGCGGGCATACCTACCACATCGACAAGCAGATGGTAGGCGCGTTCGCAGATAGCGATGCGGCGTTCATAGGTGTCGGCCTGTCCCTCTTCATCGAAGGCCATGACCACTACGGCAGCACCGAGGCGGCGTATCTCACGGGCATGGGCTAGGAACGGCTCTTCGCCCTCCTTGAGGGATATGGAGTTGACCACGCACTTGCCCTGTATGCACTTGACGGCTGCGGTGATGACCTCCCACTTTGATGAGTCTACCATGATAGGTACTCGGGCAATATCGGGTTCTGATGCGATGAGGTTGAGGAAATGCACCATCTCTTTTTCGGTATCGAGCAATCCATCGTCCATGTTGATATCGAGCAGTTGCGCTCCGTCTTCTACCTGATGGCGGGCAATGGAGAGTGCCTCCTCATATTTCTTTTCACCAATGAGGCGGAGGAACTTGCGTGAGCCAGCTACATTGCATCGTTCACCCACATTGATGAAGTTGCGCTCTGGAGTAACCTCACATAGTTCCAATCCCGAAAGCCACAAGGTATCGGGGCATGGGGCGGGCACATGGGGATGGGCTCCTTCAACAAGAGCGGCATACTCGGCAATGTAGGCATCGGTGGTACCACAGCAGCCGCCGATGATGTTTACCAAGCCCTCATCGATATACTCTTTGACCTGTACGGCCATGTCGGCAGGCGACTGGTCGTAGCCACCGAGGCTATTGGGCAAGCCCGCATTGGGGTAGCACGATATATAATAAGGTGCGCGTGCGGCGAGTGCCTTGAGGTAGGGCTTCATCTGTGCGGCACCGAACGAGCAGTTGAGTCCCACAGAGAAGATATCGGCATGGCTCACCGAGGCGAGGAAGGCATCGAGTGTCTGTCCTGACAAGGTGCGGCCCGCAGCATCGGAGATGGTCACCGAGAGCATGATGGGCAGGCGCTTGCCCAGGCGCTCCATCACACGCTCGGCCGCATAGATGGCAGCCTTGGCATTGAGCGTATCGAAGATGGTCTCGATGAGCAGTGCATCCACACCGCCTTCGATGAGTGCTTCTATCTGTTCGTCATAGGCTTCTACCAGTTCATCGTAGGTGACGCCTCGCTTGGCAGGGTCATTCACATCGGGGCTGATAGAGCATGTCTTGTTGGTCGGGCCAATGGAGCCTGCCACAAAACGGGGTTTCTCGGGAGTACTCATGGCATCGGCCTCTTGACGTGCAATGGCTACAGCAGCAAGGTTAATCTCGCGGCACAGGTGCTCGCAACTATAGTCGGCCATAGAGATACGCTGCGCATTGAAGGTACAGGTCTCAATGATGTCGACGCCCACACTGAGGTAGCGGCGATGAATATCGGCTATCACCTCGGGCTTGCTGAGGCAGAGCAGGTCGTTGTTGCCCTTCTGCAGACCCGGTAGGTCAGTAAAGCGTTCACCGCGGAAGTCCGCTTCGGTGAGCCCGAACTGCTGTATCATAGTGCCCATGGCACCGTCGAGAATCAAGATGCGCTCCTTGATAATATTTTGTAATCGTAGCATCGTATGGTTTTAAGAATGATTTGCAAAGTTCGTATAAATATTTGACCCACCCAAATACTATGTATGCAATTTTCTTTATTTCCTTTTCATAGATATAAAGAGATGGTCAAACGTCTTTTTATAATCCGTTCGTATATTATTATTCCGGAAAAACTGCTATTTTTACATAAGTTCTCATTATCTTTGCAAGATAACTAGCGAAACACTATGCATACCCCCGATACCATCTGCGCCATCGCCACCGCTCAGGGTGGAGCTATCGGCGTCATCCGCATCAGTGGCCCCGAGGCCATCAGCATCACCGCCCAGCACTTCCGCCCCATCGGCGGAGCCCCGCTCACCGAGCGCAAGGCACGCACAGCCGTGTTTGGCCATCTCATAGCTGCCGACGGCATCATGCTCGACGAGGTGCTCGTCACCCTCTTCCGTGCGCCCCACTCCTATACGGGCGAAGACTCGGTAGAGGTCTCGTGTCATGGCTCCTCCTATATCCTCCAGCAAGCCCTGCGCCTGCTCATCGATAGCGGATGCCGCCTTGCCGCACCGGGCGAGTACACCCAGCGTGCCTTCCTTAATGGCAAAATGGACCTCAGCCAGGCCGAAGCCGTGGCCGACCTCATCGCCTCCACCTCGGCCGCCACGCACCGCCTTGCCCTGAGCCAGCTACGCGGAGGCTTCAGCAAAGAACTTGCCACCCTGCGCGACAAACTCCTCCACCTCACCTCGCTCATGGAGCTGGAGCTCGACTTCAGCGACCACGAAGAGCTCGAGTTTGCCGACCGTAGCGAACTCTCTCAGATAGCCGACGAGATTGAGCGCGTCATCTCCCGCTTGGCCCACTCATTCAATGTAGGCAATGCCATCAAGAACGGCGTGCCC
>JAZRMG010000057.1:0-14267 GCA_045647345.1 Bacteroidaceae bacterium
GCGGTCTCGGTTTGAAGGAGGCTAAGGACATGGTAGACGGTGCTCCCAGCGTAGTTAAGGAAGGTCTTTCTAAGGACGAGGCTGAGAACTTGAAGAAGGCTCTCGAAGAGGCTGGTGCTGAGGTAGAACTTAAGTAATTGCAGCCTGTCGTCAGGTAAACGGTTAAGAATCCCCTTGTTTTGGGGTTCTTAACCTTTTTGTGCCTAATCTTAATTTAAGTTCTAAAAAACATCACCCAATGTCTTCAAATATTGTAAACCAGAGAATTAACTTCGCTTCTATCAAGAATCCGGTAGAATGTCCGGACTTCTTGGAAGTACAATTGAAGTCATTTAAAGACTTCCTTCAATTAGACACTCCCCCTGAAAAGCGTAAGAACGATGGTCTTTATAAGGTGTTTGCAGAGAATTTCCCTATTGCAGATACCCGTAATAACTTTGTTCTCGAGTTTTTGGATTATTATATTGACCCGCCCCGTTACTCAATTGCTGAGTGCTTGGAGCGTGGTTTGACATATTGTGTCCCCTTAAAAGCCAAGTTGAAACTGTATTGTACCGATCCTGATCATGAGGATTTTGATACGGTAATACAGGATGTATTCTTGGGTCCTATCCCTTATATGACCGAGCAGGGTACGTTCATCATCAATGGTGCTGAGCGTGTCGTTGTGTCACAGCTTCACCGTTCACCCGGTGTGTTCTTCGGTCAGAGCGTTCATGCTAATGGTACGCAGCTCTATTCTGCACGTATTATTCCGTTCAAGGGCTCTTGGATTGAGTTTGCTACAGACATCAATAATGTGATGTATGCATACATCGATCGTAAGAAGAAGTTGCCCGTGACAACGTTGTTGCGCGCCATCGGTTTTGAGAATGATAAGGACATCCTCGAAATATTCGATTTAGCTGAGGAGGTAAAGGTTAACAAAACCAATATGAAGAAGGTACTTGACCGTAAGTTGGCGGCAAGAATCTTGAAGACACGTGTTGAAGATTTCGTTGATGCAGATACCGGTGAAGTGGTATCTATCGAACGTAACGAGGTGCTTTTCGAGCGTGAGACCATATTGGATGAAGACGTTGTTGCAGAAATTCTGGATTCTGGGGTTGAGACCATCCTTGTTCACAAGGAGTCTGCTAACCGCTCAGATTTCTCTATAATATTTAACACCCTACAGAAGGATCCCAGTAACTCTGAACGTGAGGCTGTGCTGTACATCTATCGCCAATTGCGTAATGCAGACCCCGCTGATGATGCAAGTGCACGTGAGGTTATCAACAACCTCTTCTTCTCGGATAAACGTTACGACTTGGGTGAGGTAGGACGTTATCGTATCAATAGAAAGCTCAATCTGACTACAGATATGAGCGTTGGTGTACTCACCAAGGAGGATATCATCGAGATTATCAAATATCTTATCGAGTTGATCAACTCTAAGGCTGTTGTCGATGATATCGACCACTTGAGTAACCGTCGTGTGCGCACTGTGGGCGAGCAATTGGCTAATCAGTTTGCTATCGGCTTGGCTCGTATGTCACGCACTATCCGTGAGCGTATGAACGTTCGCGACAATGAGGTGTTCACTCCGACTGACTTGATTAACGCGAAGACTGTATCTTCTGTTATCAACTCGTTCTTCGGTACGAACGCGCTTTCACAATTTATGGACCAGACTAACCCGTTGGCTGAGATTACTCACAAGCGTCGTATGTCTGCGCTCGGTCCTGGAGGTTTGTCACGTGAACGTGCTGGCTTCGAGGTTCGTGACGTACACTATACACACTATGGTCGTCTCTGTCCTATCGAGACTCCTGAAGGTCCTAACATCGGTCTTATCTCTTCTCTTTGTATCTATGCAAAGATCAACCATCTTGGTTTCATTGAGACTCCCTACCGCAAGGTTGCGAATGCTAAGGTAGACCTCTCTCCCGAGGGTCTCGTATATCTCTCTGCTGAGGAGGAAGAAGATAAGATTATTGCTCAGGGTAATGCTCCACTCAACGAGCAGGGTGGTTTCATCCGCAAGAAAGTTAAGTCACGTCGTGACGCAGACTATCCTGTAGTAGATCCCGACCAGGTTGAGCTGATGGACGTATCACCCCAGCAGATTGCATCTATTGCTGCATCACTCATTCCGTTCCTTGAGCATGACGATGCTAACCGTGCATTGATGGGATCTAACATGATGCGTCAGGCAGTTCCTTTGTTGCGCAGTGAGGCTCCTATCGTAGGTACTGGTATCGAGAAACAGCTTGCCGAGGATTCACGCACTCAGCTTGTTGCTGAGGGTGACGGTGTAGTTGAGTATGTAGATGCAGCTACTATCAAGATATTGTATGATCGTACCGAGGAGGAGGAGTTCATTAGCTTCGATTCAGCTTTGAAGGAATATAGAATTCCCAAGTTCAAGCGTACCAACCAGAACATGACTATCGACCTTCGTCCTATTTGCGAAAAGGGGCAGCGTGTCAAGAAGGGTGATATCCTTACCGAGGGTTACTCGACCGAGAAGGGTGAGTTGGCATTGGGTAAGAACCTTTTGGTAGCTTACATGCCTTGGAAGGGTTATAACTATGAGGACGCTATTGTGCTCAACGAGCGTGTTGTACGCGAAGACATCCTTACCTCTGTTCACGTAGAGGAGTTTATCCTTGAGGTTCGTGAGACTAAGCGTGGTATGGAGGAACTTACCTCTGATATTCCTAATGTTAGTGAGGATGCTACCAAGGATTTGGACGATACCGGTATCATTCGTATTGGTGCTACTGTAGAACCTGGTGATATCCTTATTGGTAAGATTACTCCTAAGGGAGAGTCTGACCCCTCACCTGAGGAGAAGTTGCTCCGCGCCATCTTTGGTGACAAGGCTGGCGATGTGAAGGATGCTTCACTCAAGGCTTCACCTTCATTGAAGGGTGTAGTTATTGACAAGAAGCTCTTCTCACGTGCCATCAAGACACGTAGCTCTAAGCTCGCTGACAAAGCTTTGATGCCTAAGATTGACGAGGAGTTTGACGAGCGCGCTGGCGAGTTCAAGAAGATTCTTGTAGACAAGCTGCTTGCTCTTACCGATGGTCTCGTGTCACAGGGCGTGAAGGACTATGTAGGTGTTGAGGTCGTTGCTAAGGGAGCTAAGTTCACCAAGAAAGATCTCCAGGCACTTGATTATACATCTGTTCAGCTCAGCGGATGGACGAATGATGAGCACAAGAATGAGTTGATCAGTCAGCTTATCATCAATTACATTCGCAAGTATAAAGAACTTGATGCAGAGATTAAACGTAAGAAATTTGCCATTACCATCGGTGACGAGTTGCCCTCAGGTATCATGCAGATGGCAAAGGTATATATAGCCAAGAAACGTAAAATTGGTGTCGGTGATAAGATGGCCGGTCGTCACGGTAACAAGGGTATCGTTTCACGTGTAGTACGTCAGGAGGATATGCCGTTCTTGGAGGATGGTACTCCCGTAGATATCGTACTTAACCCGCTGGGTGTGCCCTCTCGTATGAATATCGGTCAGATTTTCGAGACTGTACTCGGTCATGCCGGTAAGAAGTTGGGTGTTAAGTTTGCTACACCTATCTTCGATGGTGCTACATTGGATGATCTCTCTGTATGGACTGACAAGGCTGGTCTCCCTCGCTATGGTAAGACTTACTTGTATGATGGTGGTACTGGTGATCGTTTTGACCAACCCGCGACAGTAGGTGTGACCTATATGTTGAAGTTGGGTCACATGGTTGAGGATAAAATGCACGCCCGTTCTATCGGTCCGTACTCACTCATCACTCAGCAACCTCTTGGTGGTAAGGCGCAGTTCGGTGGTCAGCGTTTCGGAGAGATGGAGGTTTGGGCACTTGAAGCTTTCGGTGCCGCCCATATCTTGCAAGAGATCCTTACGATCAAGTCTGATGACGTAGTAGGCCGTGCTAAGGCATACGAAGCCATTGTTAAGGGTGATCCTATGCCTACACCGGGTATACCGGAATCTCTCAACGTATTGTTGCATGAGTTAAGAGGTTTGGGCTTGAGTGTAACCCTCGAATAAGACGTTTCATCTTTCAGTTTAGAAAATTATGGCTTTTAGAAAAGATACAAAGATTAAGAATAATTTCACGAAGATTTCGATAGGTCTGGCTTCTCCCGAAGAGATTCTTGAGAACTCAAGTGGTGAGGTGCTTAAGCCCGAAACCATCAACTATCGTACATATAAACCCGAACGTGACGGTCTCTTCTGCGAGCGCATCTTCGGTCCTGTAAAGGACTATGAGTGCCATTGCGGAAAGTATAAGCGTATCCGTTATAAGGGTATCGTCTGCGATCGTTGTGGTGTAGAGGTAACTGAGAAGAAGGTACGTCGTGAGCGTATGGGTCACATCCAGTTGGTTGTGCCCGTAGCTCATATCTGGTACTTCCGCTCATTGCCCAACAAGATTGGTTACTTGTTGGGATTGCCCACCAAGAGCTTGGATGCTATCATCTATTACGAACGCTATGTGGTTATTCAGCCGGGTGTTGCAGCTGAAGAAGGTATTGAGAAGCTACAGCTGCTTTCAGAGGAGGAATATCTTGACCTTCTTGATAAACTCCCAAGAGACAACCAGTTCCTTGAGGATAATGACCCCAATAAGTTCATCGCTAAGATGGGTGCAGAGGCTGTTCAGGACTTGCTCGCAGGTCTCGACCTTGATGCTCTCTCTTACGAGTTGCGTAACCGCGCCAACAGCGATACTTCACAGCAGCGTAAGAACGATGCATTGAAGCGTCTTCAGGTGGTTGAGTCGTTCCGTGCGTCAAAGCACCGCAATCGTCCTGAGTGGATGATTCTCACGATTATTCCCGTGACTCCTCCCGAATTGCGTCCTTTGGTGCCTCTTGATGGTGGCCGTTTCGCTACATCAGACTTGAACGACCTATATCGTCGTGTTATCATCCGTAACAACCGTCTGAAACGTCTTATCGAAATCAAGGCTCCTGAGGTAATTCTCCGTAACGAGAAGCGTATGTTGCAGGAGGCTGTAGACTCGCTCTTCGACAACTCACGTAAGGCAAGTGCTGTTAAGTCTGAGGCCAACCGTCCTTTGAAGTCTCTCTCTGACTCATTGAAGGGTAAGCAGGGTCGTTTCCGTCAGAACCTTCTTGGTAAGCGTGTTGACTACTCGGCTCGTTCGGTAATCGTTGTAGGTCCTGAATTGAAGATGGGTGAGTGTGGTCTTCCTAAGTTGATGGCCGCTGAGCTCTATAAGCCGTTCATCATCCGTAAGCTCATCGAGCGCGGCATCGTGAAGACTGTTAAGTCAGCGAAGAAGATCGTTGACCGTAAGGATCCCATCATTTGGGACATTCTCGAGTATGTGATGAAGGGTCATCCTGTGCTCCTCAACCGTGCTCCGACACTTCACCGTCTCGGTATTCAGGCTTTCCAACCCAAGATGATTGAGGGTAAGGCTATCCAGTTGCATCCGTTGGCATGTACCGCGTTCAACGCTGACTTCGACGGTGACCAGATGGCTGTTCACTTGCCCTTGAGCAACGAAGCAATACTTGAAGCACAGATGTTGATGCTTCAATCACATAACATCCTTAACCCCGCCAATGGTGCGCCTATCACCGTGCCTGCTCAGGATATGGTACTCGGTTTGTACTACATCACCAAACTGCGCGAAGGTGCTAAGGGACAGGGGCTTACCTTCTATGGTCCCGAGGAGGCTCTCATCGCCTACAACGAGGGCAAGGTAGATATCCACGCTCCTGTAAAGGTGTTGGTCGACGACCTTGACGAGAACGGCAACATCGTGAAGATGATGCGCGAGACCTCAGTAGGTCGTGTT
Organism: Bacteroidaceae bacterium; assembly: GCA_045647345.1. Taxonomy (GTDB): domain Bacteria; phylum Bacteroidota; class Bacteroidia; order Bacteroidales; family Bacteroidaceae; genus UBA1189. The sequence continues at coordinate 5,835 of JAZRMG010000057.1, forward strand.
ATCGTAAACGAGGTTGTTCCCGTAGAGTGCGGCTTCCTCAATACCATTATCTCTAAGAAGTCATTGCGCGACATCATCAGCAATGTGATCAAGACAGTGGGTGTAGCTCGTGCAGCTGAGTTCCTCGATGGTATCAAGGACCTCGGTTACAAGATGGCCTTCCAGGGTGGTCTGTCGTTCAACTTGGGTGATATCATCATCCCCGAGGAGAAGGAGCAGCTCGTGGCTAAGGGTAACGAAGAGGTTGAGGAGATTATGAACGAGTATAACATGGGTTTCATCACCGACAACGAACGTTACAACAAGGTTATCGATGTATGGACTCACGTTAATGACGACCTCTCTCGCATCTTGATGAAGACGATTTCTACCGACGATCAGGGCTTCAACTCAGTATACATGATGTTGGATTCTGGTGCTCGTGGTAGTAAGGAGCAGATTCGTCAGCTCTCTGGTATGCGTGGTCTTATGGCTAAGCCCCAAAAGGCAGGTGCTGAAGGTGGTCAGATCATTGAGAACCCGATTCTTTCGAACTTTAAGGAGGGTCTTTCGGTGTTGGAGTACTTTATCTCTACCCACGGTGCTCGTAAGGGTCTTGCCGATACCGCTTTGAAGACTGCCGACGCTGGTTACTTGACACGTCGTCTTGTTGACGTATCGCACGACGTTATCATCAACGAGGAGGATTGTGGTACACTCCGTGGTCTCGTATGCACTGCATTGAAGAACAACGATGAGGTTATCGCATCGCTTTCTGAGCGTATCCTCGGTCGTGTATCTGTTCACGATATCATTCATCCCACTACAGGTGAGCTTCTTGTTGCCGGTGGTGAGGAGATTACCGAAGACATTGCCAAGAAGATTGAAGACTCTCCCATCGAGAGCGTTGAGATTCGTTCAGTGCTCACTTGTGAGTCTAAGAAGGGTGTTTGTGCTAAGTGTTATGGTCGTAACCTGGCTACCAGCCGTATGGTTGAGAAGGGTGAGGCTGTCGGTGTTATCGCAGCTCAGTCAATCGGTGAGCCTGGTACACAGCTTACACTTCGTACCTTCCACGCCGGTGGTACCGCGTCAAACATTGCTGCTAACGCAACTATCGTGGCTAAGAACAACTGCCGCGTAGAGTTCGACGAACTTCGTACCGTTGATGCCGTTGATGAAACTGGCGAAGCAGTGAAGATTGTTGTAGGTCGTTTGGGTGAGGTTCGCTTTGTCGACCAGAATACCGATATCACACTTTCTGCCCAGTCATTGCCTTATGGCTCTACACTCTTCGTCGCTGACAAGACTATCGTAGAGAAGGGCACAATGATTGCTAAGTGGGATCCCTTCAATGCCGTTATCATTACCGAGACTGCAGGTCGTGTACAGTTCGAATCAGTTATTGAGGGCGTAACCTATCGTGTTGATTCAGACGAATCTACTGGTCTTCGTGAAGTGATTATCATCGAGTCTAAGGACAAGACCAAGATACCTTCAGCTCACATCTTGAATGAGGATGGTATGATTATCCGTACCTACAACCTCCCCGTGGGTGGTCACGTGGTAATCGAGGATGGTCAGTTGCTCAAGGCTGGTGATGTGCTCGTTAAGATTCCTCGTGCTCAGGGTAAGGCTGGTGATATCACTGGTGGTCTTCCCCGTGTTACTGAGCTCTTTGAGGCACGTAATCCGTCTAATCCCGCAGTAGTATCTGAAATCGATGGTGAGATCACCATGGGTAAGGTTAAGCGTGGTAACCGCGAGATAATCGTAACCTCTAAGACCGGTGATGTGAAGAAATACCTCATCTCACTCTCTAAGCAAATCCTTGTACAGGAGAACGACTATGTGCGTGCCGGTACACCGCTTTCTGACGGTGCTATCACTCCTCAGGATATCCTTGCTATTAAGGGTCCCACCGCTGTACAGGAGTACATCGTTAACGAGGTACAAGACGTATATCGTTTGCAGGGTGTTAAGATTAACGACAAGCACTTCGAGATTATCGTACGCCAGATGATGCGTAAGGTTCAAATCAATGAGGCTGGTGATACTCGCTTCCTTGAGGCACAGATTGTGGATAAACTTGAATTTATGGAAGAGAACGACCGCATCTGGGGTAAGAAGGTGGTTGTTGATGCCGGTGACTCAGAGAATCTTGTTGCAGGTCAGATTGTGACCGCTCGCAAGCTTCGTGATGAGAACAGTTCACTCAAGCGTCGTGACCTTAAACTCGTGCAAGTACGCGATGCAGTGCCTGCTACTTCTACACAGATTCTTCAGGGTATCACTCGTGCTGCGTTGCAGACTTCAAGCTTCATGTCAGCTGCTTCGTTCCAGGAGACCACTAAGGTGCTCAACGACGCTGCAATCAATGGCAAGAGCGACCGTCTTGAGGGTATGAAGGAGAACGTGATTTGTGGTCACCTTATCCCTGCCGGTACTGGTCAGCGTGAGTTCGAAAAGATTGTTGTGGGTTCACGTGAGGACTATGAGCGTACTATGGCTAATCGACGCAATGTAATAGATTTTAGCGATAGAGAAAATTAATGATTAATTTTCATATAAAAGAAATAGGGTGTGTCGCAGACACACCCTATTTCTTTTTGCTTATTATGTCGTATTGTGGATGGATATGTGTGCTTTTTTTATGATATAGACGACCAGTTCACGTTTGTTTTACGCAGACGGTCAAGTTGCAACCAGAAAAGTTTGTTCTCTGGATGTGTGCCTTCAGGATCCTCATCGGTTATGCGTTCAGCAATATTGCGAACGTAGCTGAGAAGTTGCCCGTCACGGGCGATATTGGCAATCTTGAGGTCAAAGGCGATGCCGCTTTGCTGTGTGCCCTCAAGATCGCCTGGTCCGCGTAGCTTGAGGTCGGCTTCTGCAATCTCGAATCCATCGTTGGTGCGTACCATGATTTCGAGGCGTTTTTTGCTCTCCTCACTCAGCTTAACAGAAGTGACGAGGATACAGTATGATTGGTCGGCACCTCGACCCACACGACCACGTAGTTGGTGTAGCTGTGATAGACCGAAGCGCTCAGCATTCTCTATCACCATCACTGAGGCATTGGGGACGTTTACTCCTACTTCTATCACGGTGGTAGCCACCATAATCTGTGTTTCATGACGGAGGAAACGTTGCATCTCTGCATCCTTCTCACTTGGTTTCATCTTGCCATGTACCATACTCACAGCGCAGTGAGGGAAGGCCTCGCATATTTGTGTATAGCCTTCTTCGAGGTTCTTGAGATCTATCTTTTCACTTTCTTTGATGAGGGGATACACCACATATACTTGCCGCCCCTGTGCTATCTGCCCTTCTATGAACTGGTAGAGCTGTGCTTGGCGATTGCCATATTGATGTATGGTCTGTATAGGCTTTCGTCCTGGTGGTAACTCGTCAATAATCGATACGTCAAGGTCTCCATAGAGTGTCATGGCCAAAGTGCGCGGAATAGGTGTCGCTGTCATTACCAGGATATGGGGTGAAAAGGTATTCTTTGACCATAGCTTGGCACGTTGAGCTACGCCGAAGCGATGTTGTTCGTCGATGACTACAAAACCAAGGGCAGAAAAAGCGACCGTATCTTCCAGTACGGCATGTGTACCTACAAGTAGATGTATGTCGCTTGTGAGCAAACCATCCAATATTTCTTTGCGCTTTTTCCCCTTTACGCTACCTGTAAGCAGAGCTACGCGGACGGGTAGCCCCTCGAGCATTGAGGTCAGTGTGGCATAATGTTGTTCGGCAAGTATTTCCGTTGGAGCCATAATGCAAGCTTGATAACCATTGCCTATAGCAATGAGTGCGGTCATTAGTGCCACTAATGTTTTTCCACTACCCACATCACCCTGCAACAGACGGTTCATCTGTCGTCCACTATTCATGTCGTGTCTCATCTCGCGTATGACACGCTTCTGTGCTTCGGTGAGTTTGAAGGGGAGTTTTGTGGCATAGAATTCATTGAATACTTCTCCCACTTTTGTGAAACGTAGTCCGTGGTGTTTCCGACGTCGGTCCTTGCTATAGCGAAGGATGCTGAGTTGTACGTAGAAAAGTTCCTCAAACTTGAACCTATACTGTGCCCGGCGCAGTTCTTCAGGGTCTTTGGGCGCGTGTATGGTGCGTAATGCTTCGGGAAGCGACATCAGATGATGTTCTCGTACAAATGCTTCTGGCATGGTCTCTGAAATGGGCATACGTTCCAACAAAGTGAAAAGATTGCTCACAATCTTTTGCATAGCGCTACTATTGAGGCCACTTCGTTTCATGCGCTCTGTGGTGTTATAGTAGGGTTGTAGACCCATTGAGGAGAGTGTGATTTCCGCGGCTTTGTCGATGTCTGGGTGTGCTATGTTAATCCGGTCTCCATACATTGTAGGTTTGCCAAATACGATGTATTCTACACCTACGGGGTAACTCTTGGGGATGAATTTGATTCCGTTAAACCATACAAGGTCTATCACTCCTGTCCCATCGGTGAAGTGTGCAACGAGACGCATCTTACGTCCTGTTCCATTCGTTTCGTAACGTAGTATTCTACCCTTGAGCTGTATATAGGGCATGTTCCCATCAATCTCGTGGATGTAGTAGAGTCGGCTACGGTCTACATACTTATAGGGGAAAGTATATAATAAATCATGCATGGAGTTGATGCTCAACTCTTTTCCCAAAAGGGTTGCCCGTTGTGGCCCTACCCCTTGCAAGTATTGTATGTCACGTGTCGTAAAGTCGTACATGAATTTGCTGTAAAGATACGATAAAACGGGCGAATAATCAAGTTTCGATGTGGAAAGCGAACTCTGAAGAAGTTAGGGCATTCGAGATGTGTCTCGCGTAGCGCTGCTATGCGCACGTTGAAATGGATAGTGTTTTTATGTTTGTGTGTATTGGTTGGCGATAGAATGAGTACATGCTGAATGGATATAAATATAACGCAGATTGTCAATCCTTGTCTAGTTACAGAAATAGAGGATAGAGCAATCTGCGTTGTTATTGAAGTGGCGTAGCTATTCTGCTTTAATCGTTGAGCATCATTGGCATCAGTAGCATTAACAATTCTTCGTTTTCACTCTGCTCTGCTGGTACGAGTACACCTGCACGTGAGGGGTCAGAAACTTCAATGATGACATCCTGACCGCTGATGTTGGAAAGGATATCCATGAGGAAGGTAGCTTTAAATCCAATACTCATATTGGTGCCTTCGTAGGAACAGGTGAGTTTCTCTTCTGCAGATGTTGAAAAGTCTATGTCTTGCGCTGAGATAAGTAATTCGTTGTCGCTCATGCGCAGTTTGATGAGACTGCTGCTCTGCGAAGAAAATACAGATACGCGGCGTAATGCACTTAGCATAGCGGCACGGTCGATGGTAATCTTAAAGGGATTGTTTTGTGGAATTACCGAGTTGTAATTGGGGTAGCGGCCCTCGATGAGGCGGCATATCATGCGGTGATTGGGCATCTCGAAGGTTGCGTTGCGGTCGTCAAACGAGATTTTGATTTCGCCTGCCTCTTTGGCCAGGAGGCTCTTAAGCAGTGCCGCAGGCTTTTTGGGGAGGATGAAGGCTGCTTTTTCTTCTCCTTTTACATTGTAGAGTTTGTATCGAACGAGTTTATGACCATCTGAGGCCACGAGTGTGACATAGTCGGTGAAGATGTCAAAGTAGATTCCGTTCATCACTGGACGTAATTCGTCATCGGCGGTGGCAAATATGGTGCGGTTGATGCCGCTTAGCAGCGTGTCGGCCTCGATAGAGAAGCTCACTGAATTTTCGCCCATGAGCGCTGCCATAGGATACTCATCGGCTGGCTGACCCACCAAGGCGTACTTTCCGTTCATGTATAGGATAGACACCTCCATCGATTGAGTGTTGATATCGAATGTAATGGGTTGCTCGGGCAATTCCTTGATGGCATCGAGCAGTGTTTTTGAGGGAATAGCAAACTGATAGTTGCCTTCGCTTTCTACGATATCCAATATGGTGTCAAGTGTGGTTTCATTGTCAGAAGCTGTGATTGTCAGCTTGTTATCTTCGATGCTGAAAAGGAAGCAATCGAGGATAGGCAATGTACTCTTTGAATTGATGACGCGGCTGATTGCTTGTAAATGGCTGTAAAGTGCAGAGCTTGATACGACAAATCTCATAGCAAATATATTTAGTTATTAGTACTCTGATAGTATTTTATATATTAATACAAAAGTAACATAAACTGCTCGGTCGGCCAAAAAAAATAACAGAAAAATTAGTAGTGTATTCAATAAAAATGTAACTTCGCGCCACATTTATATAAACGAAGTAAAACATTATGGAATTAACTGGAAAGATTATAGCTGTGCTCCCTGAGCGTGGTGGAGTATCAAAGGCTGGCAATGAGTGGAAGATTCAAGAGTATGTGCTTGAGACGATGGAGCAGTATCCGCGTAAGATGATGTTCAATGTGTTTGGCGCTGATCGTCTGGCACAGTTCAACATTCAGTTGGGCGAGGTGCTTACCGTATCGTTCGATATTGATAGTCGCGAGTATAATGGTCGTTGGTACAATGATATTCGTGCTTGGAAGGTCGATCGCAATGCTGCTCCTGCGATGGGTGCTCCTGTGGCTCCAGCTGGCGCTCCCGTACCTCCTCCTGTGGCCGATCCGTTTAGTGCTCCGCAGATGAATGGGTCAACTGAGGCCGATGATCTGCCTTTCTGAGAAATAGATGAGATGATGGATATACAACAACAGAGGCTGCCTAAGCAGCCTCTGTTGTTGTGTGAAATGTTGATTCGTTTTGGGGGAGATCCCTCGGACGGCTCGTTTTAGTTATTGCCTGATGCTGGTACTCCATTGTTGGAGATTTTAACTAAATTGATGTCGAACACCAGTGCCGAGTGGGCGGGGATACCGCTCTGCTTCTTACTGCCATAGGCGAGGTTAGCCGGTATATACACGCGCCATATATCGCCCGTAACCATGTGCTGAAGCGCCGTGCTCCACCCTACGACGACGCCTCCCACGCTGAACGGAGTAGGCACGTTGATGGCGGGGTTGAGAGCACCCCTATACGACTGGTCAAACACGTAGCCTTCGGGATAACTTGCCGTGGGGATGAGGCGCCCGCGATAGTTGACCGATACGGTATCGGTAAACAGGGGGTGGCGTGTGCCTGTGCCCTCGCTCTCGACATGGCAGTAGATGTAGTCCTCAGCATCCCACTCTACGATATCGCCATTGATATTGGTATCGTTGAGCTTGAAGGAGAGTATCTTCAGCCACTTGCCATCGGCATTCTCCTCGGCCACCTTGGCCACAGAGTCGATGAAAGCGATGTTGCGCTCCTGCCAGTTGGCATATTCGTCTACCACGGCAGTCTCTTCGCACGAGGTGAAGAGCAGGCTTCCCGCTACACAAAAGAGAGGGAGCAGGAATGCACCCATCACCTTTGATAGAGTTTGAGATAGTTTATGAGTCATAATAGCTTAAAGTCCTCCCCCTAAAGGGGGAGTTAGAGGGGTCTTTACTTCAAAGTCTTGAGTGTGCCGGTGATGCTTACCTTATCGGCCAAGAGGCCTACGAGGCTGTCGATGCTCACGCGCTCCTGCTCCATGGTGTCGCGGTTGCGCAAGGTCACGCAGTTGTCCTTGAGGGTGTCGTGGTCGATAGTGATACAGTAGGGAGTACCGATAGCATCTTGACGGCGGTAGCGCTTACCGATAGAGTCCTTCTCGTCGTACTGGCAGTTGAAGTGGAACTTCAGCATATCCTGAATCTCGCGAGCCTTCTCGGGCAGACCATCCTTCTTCACCAAAGGCATGATGGCGAGCTTCACGGGAGCGAGGGCTGCGGGGAGGCGCAATACTACGCGGGTCTCACCGTTCTCGAGCTTCTCCTCCTGGTATGAAGCGCACAGTACGCTGAGGAACATACGGTCAACACCGATTGAGGTCTCGATAACGTAGGGCACATAGCTCTCGTTGATCTCGGGATCGAAGTACTTGATGCTCTTGCCCGAGTATTTCTCGTGCTGTGACAGGTCAAAGTCGGTACGGCTATGGATACCCTCTACCTCCTTGAAGCCGAAAGGCATGAGGAACTCGATATCTGTTGCGGCATTGGCGTAGTGGGCCAGCTTGTCGTGGTCGTGGTAGCGGTAATGGTCGTCACCGAAGCCGAGGGCCTTGTGCCACTTCAAGCGGGTCTCCTTCCACTTAGCAAACCACTCGAGCTCTGTGCCAGGGCGTACGAAGAACTGCATCTCCATCTGCTCGAACTCGCGCATACAGAAGTTGAACTGACGAGCTACAATCTCGTTACGGAGAGCCTTACCGATCTGGGCGATACCGAAGGGAACCTTCATGCGGCCGGTCTTCTGCACATTGAGGTAGTTTACGAAGATACCCTGTGCGGTCTCGGGACGGAGGTAGATCTTCATGGCACCGTCAGCGGTAGAACCCATCTC
>JAZRMG010000058.1:0-5685 GCA_045647345.1 Bacteroidaceae bacterium
ACTACCTCATCGTTGGCAAGCACCGTACCCAGCTTGGGACACCAGTTCACCATGGTCTCGCCGAGGTAGGCGATGCGGTAGTTCATCAACACCTCCTGCTGCTCTTTCTCGCTCATGGCCTTCCACTCCTCTGCAGTGAAGGTGAGCGCCTCGGACTGTGCAGCATCGATGCCCTCCGAGCCGTTCTGCTCGAAGTGTGCCACCAGGTTCTCAATGGGCATTGCCTTGCCTTGGGCGTTGTCGTAGTATGAGCCAAACATCTTGACGAAGGCCCACTGGGTCCACTGATAATACTCTGAGTCGCATGTGCGGATCTCACGGTCCCAGTCGAAGCAGAAACCGATCTTATCCAGCTGCTCGCGGTAGCGGGCAATGTTCTGCACGGTGGTGATGGCAGGGTGCTGACCTGTCTGTATAGCATACTGCTCAGCAGGCAATCCGTAGGCATCATAGCCCATGGGGTTGAGCACGTTGTAGCCCTGCGAACGCTTGTAGCGAGCGTAGATATCTGATGCGATATATCCCAGCGGATGACCTACGTGAAGTCCAGCCCCTGACGGGTAAGGGAACATATTAAGCACATAAAACTTCTTCTTCGCGGAATCCTCGGTCACGCGATAGGTCTTATTGTCGACCCATCGCTGCTGCCATCTCTTCTCGATGTCTCTAAAATTGTATTCCATATCTATTGCTTGTGTTTTTATTCTTTTTTACAAACAGCAAAGATATACAGAATTCTTGAAACAACTCCTTTTTATGGCGATTATTTATTTGTGCATACCATAAAAAATAGAACCTCGTGAATGTTGTCAGTTATAGACCCATTCTACGACATTTTAAGACAGAAGGTACATAGCCAAATGTATTCATCGGCTTCTCCGAGTGTAAACATACCATATGGACATACAAACGATCAATGTATGTCCTCGGTAATTACTTAACAAACTTCTTGTTGCCCACGATGTATACACCTCGCTCGTGGGCCTTAGTAGGACGCCCTTGCAAGTCGTACACCGCTGTTGAAATGAGGCATGCAAACGATTGGAAACACAGCCGCCTTTAACGCGACAATCTGTTCAGTTCACTTTGCCCGCTGCGGATGAGTGTAGCGAAATCGTCACTGTACTGGCTGCTGAGACCAAATTTCTGAAGCAGTGCATCCAACTCGGCGAGCTTAACAGCATTGCCTGCGTTGATGAACTCCTCGCGCAAGACACGCACCTTCTCGCAAGCCTGTATGCCCTCGATGAGCTTTTCGAAGCGCACAGAACTACGGCCATAGGGATAAATCATATAGGTGTCTCCTGCAGGCCATTGACGGAAACGGGTATCGCGGAGGGGGTGCTCGACCCAACTGTTGTAGGCCCAGCGCAGATAGCCGTCATACTCAGTGCTCGCTACATAGAAACCATACCATGCAGCTTCGGCGGGTACAGAGAAGGTGAAGGTGTTGGGTTTGTGGGTAGAACAGCAGGTATATACAGTGGTCTTCTTGCCTTCGGCCTTGCGGCGGTCAAACACCTCTTGGGGAAGCAATTCGGCCTGATCGAGCGCAATACAGTAGTCGTAGAGGCCATCTTCGATCTCGGGATGCCAGTTACCAGCAAGCGACACGCGAAATTCGGGGTCGGCCTTACGGATGACGGCCATGGCCTTTTGCATGGCATGCATAGGGCGCTCATCCATAGCAATAGTGGTAATGGAGAACCACCCCTTTTCTCTAAGATGCTGTGAGAAAGCCTTGAGCATAGCTACCCACATCTCTTCGTAAGCCACATCGCCAGGTGCAGCACGAAGCACTTGCATGCGGTTAGTAGCCACGTCGTAATAAGGGAAGCTGAGAGCCCAAGGTATCATGGAAAAACAGTTGATCTGGTTGTTGATGCCGCAGCTCATCATAAACTCGACCCAGCGGTCGAACACTTCGAAGCCGAATTCCCACGTACCATCAAGACACTTGGTCCATGTCACCATGGAGTCGAAGTGATCCTCGGTCTGTCCGTTCCACGGCTTGTGCATGATGCTAGCAGTGATGACCTTCTGACCGGCAGCAGCCAACATCTCCATCGAAGGACGCATTGCAGCGAGATGGGCATCGCTCCACAAAGGTGTACCATAGTAGCGGGCCTCGGCAAAGGGATTCTGCCACAGGTCGAGGTGAAACCGCCACTCCTTGGGAGCGGGCAATACATGACCCGTCACCTCAATATGCAGAGGTAGCCTGGCCACGGTACGCTTGCCTTCCTTGATACTGAGCTGTCCGCTATAGATACCAGGAACAGCGTCAGCGGGCACTTGACAGCTCACCCATACCGGGCGAACACTCATGGCGTCTATGCCGATGGCTTCGGCATGGGGATCTATGATGTCGGATACCATAGCAGAATCGTATCGGGTGTGGTCGGGACGATAGCCGCAGCCTGCGCCATGGCCATCGGGCATAGCCCATGCATCGGTCTTCACGTAGCGTACGAAAGCCGCCTGAACTGCTCCGGAAGGGAGGCAATGGCGACCATTCCTAAAGGGAGTCAACTGCAACGTGAGGGGAGCAAGGCTGTCGGTAGTCACGGCGCTGTAAATCACGGCTTGGGTGCTCACCCGCTCACCACGCCATGCGGTGAGCGTCTCACTACGCTTCAGTGCCTTGATGTCGGGCAAGGAGTGCCACGCATAGCGCACATCGCTCGTACCCCAGGCAGCATGTATATGCTTGACATCTTTCCACTCTTCGGTAACGGCTGTCTTGTGGTCGGGAAGTTCAATAAAGGAATCTTGTGCTTGGGTTAAGCAAGCGAAGCCAGCGAGAGCGGCAAGTAGCAATATTTTTTTCATTATCAAAAATGGTTTTATGTGTGTGCTATTCTTTTATTTCGTACTCTTGTTTCAGATATTCATAACCAATGCGGCAACGCAAGCAGTCGCGGCGGTCACAATACTGTTTTTTGAGTTGAATGAGGGCCTGGCTATCGGCGGCATTCTTCACCAATATGCCGCAATCAGACCAGCCACGGATGATGTAATTGTTTTCAGCCTTCAGTTGCTCTAGTAGGGCAATGGCCTGTTCACAATACTGCTCGCTATCTTTGCGGCGACCATAACTGTGGTAGAAGGGCGCCACGGAATTGATCAGCAATAACGTCACGGTACTGCTAGTAATGCGCTTCTTTATAGGTGCAGAGACAGTAGAGCCAAACACATAATGTGTATCCCAATATTCCGAAGCATTGACATCCAACAGGGCGGTGATTGTCATACGGTCTGGAGCTGCCAATAACTTCGATACGCTGACACGGTGTTCATGATAGAGCATGGCCAACTGTGCCAACCGCACATGGGGGAAGTTAGCCGGACGCATACCCAAATGACGCCATTGCGTATAGCACATGGGATGGAGACCAAACTTATGTGCCAAGAACTTATACTCACGGCACAACGACTGGTAGTACTCATCTGTCGTCAATTCCGAGTGGTAATATTCAGGGATAGCCTCATCGGCAAGCAGTCCGGCCTGTCCGAAGAAGATGGCCTCAACCTGCAACAAGTTGTCGGCATGCTTGTCCACAGCACGGAAGTCTATGCGACGCGCCCACTCCTCAAAAGCCTCTCCATTGATGCCGAAACCGAAGTTACGCGCCAAAGTGCAGAAAAGGGCATCGTCCCAATTCTTGTCATGAGCATCGTAGCGTTCGGCTATTTGTGCGGCACGCATCTCGAAACGTTCACACAAAAGCGACGAGAGAAAGCTATGCAGAGTAAGACTACTCAGCTCAGGGATGATGCGATAACAAGGGGGATAGTGTTCGGTCTTATGGAGCTGGGCATAATTATCGGCAATATGCTGAGGAACCTTTAACTCCAGCTGAGGAATGGGGGTTCCATCGGTACGTACGACTACCTTATCAACTGTTTCCGCCACATGGAGCACCACCGAGTCATAACGTACATTGCTGTCGTGACCATGCTGCATCCAGTCTGAAGCACGCCCATGAATCTCTACATTGCCCACCCAAAGCGTACCGGCAATCTTCACCTTAGCATTAAAGAAGTCGGGGCCATCGCTGCGGTTCTCCATACCAGGATGTATCACCTCTATGAGTTGTCCGTCAGTTGTTTTCAGTTCGGAAAGAGACAACAAACGATGCTTCCATATATAGCGTACAAGAGCTTCCATGATATGATTTACAGTTTCACAAAGTTGCGATTTAGCGAGAGCAAAGACTGCTTGAAGACTCTGCCGAGCGTAGCAACTTCAACGTTAGTTAATTTACAAATTACAATATATTTACCATCCTACAATCCACGAATCAACTATTCCTTACGAGTCAAATAGGATATCGTCAAAAAGGCAAGAATTAGCCGTATTGCTTCTTGATCTGCTCGAATATCTCGAACAACTCCTCCACGGTCTCGGCACGCAGCATAGCGATGCGCAGTTGCTTGAAGTCGGGCAACCCCTTGAAGAGTGGTGTAGCGGCCAGGTGGCGGCGTATGTGCAGTATGCCACGGCGTTCATCAAGGCGGGCTACGCTCCGCATCACCTGTTCGCGAAGGATATCCATCCGCTCATCGAAGGTCAGAGGAGGCAGATGCTCACCTGTCTCGAGATAGTGCTTCACCTCGCGGAATATCCAGGGGCGGCCAAAGCTGGCGCGACCTATCATCACGGCATCCACACCGTAGCGGTCAAAGCACTCCTTGGCTCGCTCGGGAGTGGTGATGTCGCCATTACCTATAATAGGAATATGCATACGAGGATTATTCTTTACCTCACCGATGAGTGTCCAGTCGGCCTCGCCGGTATACATCTGTGCACGGGTACGGCCATGAATGGTGAGCGCCTTGATGCCGCAGTCCTGCAACTGCTCGGCCAGGTCGACGATGATTTTCGAACTCTCGTCCCATCCGAGGCGGGTTTTCACGGTGACAGGAGTGTTCACTGCATTTACTACCGAACGCACGATATCGAGCATCAGCGGCACATTCTGCAGCATGCCTGCACCAGCGCCCTTGCCTGCTACGCGCTTTACGGGGCAGCCAAAATTGAGGTCTATGATGTCGGGGTTCACTGTCTCTACGATGCGTGCCGCCTCCGTCATCGAGTCTACGTCACGCCCATAGATCTGTATGGCCACGGGGCGCTCCTCGTCGCTGATGGTGAGCTTCTGCATCGACTTGTTTACCTGACGGATAAGTGCATCGCTCGACACGAACTCCGTATACACGAGGTCGGCACCAAACTCCTTGCACATCAGCCTGAAGCCAAGGTCGGTGACATCCTCCATCGGTGCCAGCAGCACCGGATACTTGCCTAATTCTATCTGATCAATCTTCATTTGTTTGGCAAAGTTAGTGCAAGGCGAGAGGAGAACAAAATAAATTCATTTATTTTTTATCCCGAGCCGCCGCCTAACTTCTTTTTCCTTGCGAAAATCAAGTAGTGCAAGGCGATGGAAAGAACAAAACAAGTTTTGAATTTTTCCGAGCCGCCTAGCTTCTATTTCTTTATGTACAAAAAATGGAGGCGACCCTCCCGGGCGGCCTCCCAAAAAGTCTCAAAAAGCATGATAGGAATTATTCTATCATTGTCGCAAAGGTAGCTTATAGCATTACTCTAACCGAACAAAAAGCGTGACATTTGTGTGACGTGGGCGTGACATTTGCGTGACACGGCTGTATTATCTATCT
>JAZRMG010000059.1:0-8778 GCA_045647345.1 Bacteroidaceae bacterium
CTGCGCGATGTGGGCGATGCCGTCGCACTGGGCAGCAAGTATGCCCGCGAGGGTGCCGACGAACTGGTATACCTCGACATCAGTGCCACACAGGAGGGACGCAACACCTTCACACACCTCGTGAGCCGTATTGCCCAAGAGATTGATATCCCCTTCACCGTAGGTGGAGGCATCAGCACCATCGACGATGCCAGTCGCCTGCTCGATGCCGGTGCCGACAAGATCAGTATCAACAGCGCTGCCATACGCCGACCCGAGCTGATCGACGAGATAGCCTCGAAGTATGGTTCGCAGTTTGTGGTCATCGCCATCGATGCCCGCCTCACCGACGGACAATGGCTCGCCACGACACACGGCGGCAAGCGGGCCACCGACAAGGAGCTCTTTGCCTGGGCACACGAGGCACAGGAGCGCGGTGCAGGCGAGCTGCTCTTCACCTCGATGAACCACGACGGCACGCGCCAGGGATACCCCTGCGACACCTTTGCCCGACTGGCCGAGCACCTGCGCATACCCATCATCGCCTCGGGCGGTGCGGGTAGCATCGACGATATCGCCGACGTGCTGACCCACGGACGTGCCGATGCTGCACTGGCTGCCAGCATCTTCCACTATGGAGAGATACCCATACCCGTGCTCAAGCAGGCACTCAGCGAAAGGGGTATTGCGGTGAGAAGATAAAGAGGGCCTCCCCTAACCCCTCCCAAGGAGGGGGACAACGGAGTCCGCTGAAATAAGATAAAAAAGAAATAGAATATAAATAAGCCTTCGCCACGATGCCAAAGTCACCCCTCCTTGGGAGGGGAAGGGGGAGGCTCCTAATAATTATAAAGTATATGACCTTCCAAGATTTCAACCTCAGCAAGACAGCAGACGGGCTGCTTCCCGTCATCATACAGGATGCCGACAGCCTCAAGGTGCTGATGCTCGGCTATATGAACCAGGAGGCTTTCGAGAGGAGCCAGGCCGAAGGGCGCGTCACCTTCTACAGCCGCACACGCCAGGCCTTGTGGACCAAGGGTGAGACGAGCGGCAACTACCTGCACATCGTAGACATGTATAAGGACTGCGACGGCGACACGCTGCTCATCATGGCACGCCCCGACGGGCCTACCTGCCACCGTGGCACCACGGCATGCTTTGACACGCGCGACAACGAGGGATTCCTCGGCACGCTCGAGGCCTGCATCAAGGACCGCCACGCCAAGATGCCCGAAGGATCGTACACCACCTACCTCTTCAACAAGGGTGTGAACAAGATAGCGCAGAAGGTGGGCGAAGAGGCCGTAGAGACCGTCATCGAAGCCATAGACGGCAACCGCGAGCGCTACCTCTACGAAGCTGGCGACCTGCTATACCACCTGCTCGTGCTCACCGAGCAGATGGGATGCTCGCTCTCGGACCTCGAGGATGAGCTGGCCAAGCGACACAAGTAAGGATACGGTGTGACTCCCTGATATCGAATAGCATCATATAACCCCACGGCGCGGGTAGTATCTGAGGGTATGTCTCGATCGAGACACGCCCTCACTGTCTATCTCACGCTATCAGTCACGACCGTCATTGTGGTATCGGCGGGCTGTGCTTTTCTTTTCTTGTATCGGGGGATCAGGTAGTCGAAATCGCGCTGCAGCATAAGGCCTACACCTTGTGTCGTGAGCGAGGTCTTGGAGAAATAGCGGTCGTTGGTCTTGTTGTATCCCTTCAGGCTGACACCGTTGGCAAGCAAGTAGCGCACGTCGAAGTCACCGATGAAGTTTGATGCATACATGGGATTCTCGCGATAGCCGAAATTACCATTGATGAGCAGACGATTGTCGAGCAGACGGCCCTCAAGGATACCTTCTATCTCCATATTCTCCCAGTTATCGCCACCCATGTCGTTCTCACCGGTCAACATATTCTCGGTGCGTATGTTGCTGGCAAAATTCCAATTGCTGCTGCTGATGATATTTGAGAGCAGATTGTTGATTTGTCCGGAGATGGTAGTGCTCAGGAATGACTCCACATTGTCGGTACCCTCAGCGGCTTGGGCCATGTCAAGGGTGTAGAACTTGCCCAGGCCAAGGAGATAGATGAACTGCATGTTCTTCTGCTCCTCTGTGCTGGTATAACTGCGTAAGATGGCTTTCTCCTCTTCGGTGCCCTGAGGCAGTTCCAAATCGAAGGTGAGATCTGGGGCATTGAGCGTACCTCCGATATGGAGCAAGCAGTTGACGTGAACGTTTCCTGTCAGCTCCGGGCTGAGGTCCTTGAGCGGCACGTAATTGACAACGTGACGTGCAGTGATGTTGAGCCGTGCATTCATGGGATCGCCATCAAAGGTCACAGTGCTCCCATCCAGCACATCGAAGCTCTTGTTGATAACCTCTTGCAGACTAAGGCGATAGAACCCACGATTGACGGTATAGGTGCCGAAGAGGTTGATATCGTCGCCCCGTATGCTTATCTGCAGGTCACCATTGCCCGTAGCACTGATGTGATCATCGACAGCTTGATTCATCACAAGCTTGAGCGTAGCGTCAGGGGTGATGTGTGCTATAATGTCGAGATTGAGCGATGAAGTCTCTGCACTTGGCCTTCTGCGTGACATCTGCGGACGGACATCGATGGTGGCCGTATTCCGTTTCTTGCTACGGTCGGTGAAAGTGATGAATGCATCGCTCGACGACACTGACTCGTTGGCAATATTCAGAGCGAAGAGCGACCCCCTTTCGGGCTGTGCCTGTATGCCAATAGTGAGTGGCGTGGTAGGCGAACCACTGACATGAACATCGCCCGTACCATAAATAGTGGTGTAGAAACTATCATTACCGGTATCAGGGAGATCAATGCCAAGAATGTTCTGCACGTCAATGTATAGGTCGTAGGCATAGTCGGAGAGCTTGTTGTGAGTTACGCGACCTGCCACAATGGCCTTTTGCCCCCGATCGTCGAGGGCTTCTATACCATCGAGACTGATGACACCCTCGGAAAATCGTATGGTGTCGTTCAGGTGGTATCTCACATTGGTAGGCGTGAGGTTGAAGCCTATGTCGCCCATCAGCGCACCATCGAGATCAATGGCATCCATAGGGCCGCCTATGGTAATATGTCCAGTAGCGTTACCCTGAATATCATTCATGAAGCTTCCGAGCATTGTGTTGAGAAACGACACATTGACGCTATCGGCAGCGATATCGAGCCAAAGCTCATCATGGGCGAGGTCTACCGTGCCGTCTACAACCGTAGTATGGTCAGGCGTTTCGTTGAGAAGGGCGACAAACTCCAGGCACGTAGAATCTTGATTCCATTGCAACTGAGCCTGCATGTCGCCCATCGGTCCACCACAGAAGGAAAAATCCTGAGCTGTAAGACGACCATCGAGATAGGGCTCGGCAGTGTAGAGACTGGCAGCGTTGAGATAACCACTGACATTGCCACCGAAAGATATGCCCTTGAGATTGACGAGCGAGAGCAAATAACCGAGGTCAAGATTGTTAAGCTTCACTTGCAGCGTGTCGGCATTGCTGTGAGCTATGGAACCATCGACACTCAAATATTGATTGGCATCGTGGGCGAAATGCAAATCCTCTATATTTATCCTATCAGGCTCTATGCTCAGCATGAATGGTTCAAGCGTCCACTCCGACTTATTGATGACGGCTTGCGAGCTATCACTTGCTATATTAATGACATATTCGCCCCGGTCAGTACGGCCAAAGCGGGCCTGCGTATTAAACGTCCCCTCAAAAAGTCCTGCGGCATTGCTGTTCCATGTCGCACCAAGCCATACGTTATCATCATGAGCATGAGCCGTAAGGTTTGCAGTAATGGCAGTGGTGGGATTGCTCTGGAATGTACCCCCAAGCATCACGACCAACTGCTCGCCCTGAGGCTGACAGCTAAGATTGATGCCTTTGATGGCGTTTCCGTCGTAATTCAAGTTGGGCACATCAAGACTGACATAGAAAGTCTCTGTATGATCGTTGATGACAGTCTCTACACTGGCAGTCTTGCTTATGTCGATAGGTATGAGCAGGAGTTCGCGCAATGGACGTGTGTCGTATATTTTTAGCGAACCTGTACAGATACTCTTATGGGCTACGACGTGATCGTGCTGATGACTGTAACAGAACGATGGCAAATAATGGTGCAACTGAGCCAAGATACTATTTGCCAATGACTCGTACGTGAAACTGCCACTGAGCGAACCATCCATAAAGTCGGTATGCAACGAGAGCATCTTATGCTCGGGCGTAGGGTCCGTAGAGTAAAGGTCTATCTCTCTGATGAGATAGTCATCGCCGGTGTGACGGTGCATGACAAGACTGTCTATGGCTATCTCGCCCGTCATTTGATCAAGATCTGCTCCGCGGATATGAGTATGCAACATAGCACTAAAAGAATTCCCCTCATGTATATCGATAAGATTCATGGCATTGAGGTCAAGGCTATCGGCCTTGAGATGCAATGTATATGTGGGAATCCTGCGAGTATGGTTATAGGTGGCTTGCAAGGCAAGATGACCGTTAGGATCGTCGAGCGTAGCTACAGCTTCATAAAGATTATGAGCATAGCTGCCGCTGAGCGCAAGATGCTGATAGGTATAGCCCATCACCTCGGCCTGCGTAACCGTTCCCTCGAAAGTGCCTCTCAGTGGCAAGGTGTCATTCGCTGCTTTATGGTCATATACACCTTCGGTATGCAAGGCTATATGAGTAGTTGCAAGCGGACTTGCAGGAACGATGCGTGCCACATCAACCTGCGTGCCGTAAACGGAGGCTTGGTAGGCACCCTTAGCATCAATTGTGGCATTGGCCTCTATGTCTCCGGCATCGGTATGCGCCATGAGCTTAATGTGACTATCGGCCCGGCCAATATGAGCAGTACCACTGGCTGCTATAGCTCCTATGCGTGTAACCTCAGTGGGTATAGACGCATACAATGAAGGTATCTGCTCGGCAATCAGATCCCAACATCGAGAGGTGACACCCAACATTTCAAGGTTAAGGTCGAGGCTCTGCCCCCATTGAGCCATGCCATGTGCCTGCAGCGTCAAGTCTCTCTGGTGTGTATACAATGCAAGACTTTTAATATTGATACGCGATGCACTGCCTATGCCCTCTGCACTGAAATGTATACTCTCGTCCATCTCCTTCACCGCAGGAATAAGACTACCTACGTCAGAGAGTGTCACATGTGAAGGCAATACAGCACCTTTGACGATGAGGCTGTTTGTAAAGTCATCGGCCGAATAGCTCATCCACACCGTATCGAGGCGCAAGGCCGAGTGCGGCATGTCGAGACGGAAGTTGACCAACGTAGCACCTTGATGATTACCTACGAGACGTAAATAAAGGTCGTCAAGCTGTAACCCAGACTGCTCAGCAAACTGCATGCTACGCACCATTACACTGATGGAGTCTGCCGTAAGTGTTTTCAACGACAAAACCGTAGAGAGATCGTTCACATCAATATGCTGGGGATTAAACTGGCCAGGGGTCTCTTGTGCACTGTGCACATCGTAACGGATGTGTGCCCGTCTGATGAGCAACGAGTTGACACGCAGATTAAGCCGACTTGCTGTCTTCTTCTCCTTATGCTGCTTCGTAGCAAAGGCATCGATGAGGAATTGATAGTTCATATCCCCTTCAGCAGTCTCTCTATAGACATTGATGTCAGGAGCAAAAAGCCTTATATTGCGTACCGATATCTGTCTTTGCTTGATTAGTGGCATCCACTCCACCTTGGCTGCAATACGATCGACAGCAAGCATCCGGTTGCCCTCTTGGTCATCAATAGCAAGACTGTCAATAACGATGTCATTAGGGAATAGCCAATGCACATTGCCTAACTCTACGCGCGTACCTATACGGTTCTCAAGTTCAGCAGCGAGCGCCACAGCAACACGCTGCTGCACCTTCGGGGAGTTGAGCAGCATCGTCACACCTATGGCTAACATCGTTACCACACATAGGGCTATCTGTATGTACCGTTTTTTCCTTTTATCCACTTTGCGAGCAAAGATAATAATAAACGAGCGAATAAATATAAACTTTACCTCTTAATATTTTGCTGCGAGCAAAAAAACTTCATCTTCTGCAGCAAAGACACCTGTCGAAAAGTTCCACCAAGAGGGTATCACAAGATATAAACGGGATGAATCGGTATGTCATGCAATCGTCGACAACTGAAATTTATTTGCAAGATTTTCAGATTATGAGTATTTTTGCGAAAAATTAAACGCAAAAAAATGAAAACAATGATTAAGAGAATGAGTGCTGTACTCACGCTGCTATGTGTAGCGATGATTACATTTGCCCAAATGCATGAGCCCATCAAGTGCGAGACTTCATGGGAAGTTGTGAGTGACGGCGTTGCCGAATTGCGTATTGCGGCCACCATTGACGCTGGTTGGCACCTGTATTCTACTGAGCTGGAGGATGGCCCCACAGCTGCTACTTTGGTAGTAGAGACTATTGAGGGCGCTCGTCTCGATGGTAAGCTCGGGTTTGAGGGTAAGGAGATTGCCAAGTATGATGACATGTTTGGCATGGATGTACGTTACTTTGAGGATAAGGTGACTTTCGTACAGCGCTTTGCCATCGAGAGCGATGACTATGCCGTACAGGGATACTTCCAGTATGGTGCGTGCGACGACCAGAGCTGCTTGCCTCCTACCAATGTAGAGTTTAAGTATGGTGCTGCACAGGCTGCTGCCGTGCAAGCTGCCACTGGTAGCTCTCAGGCATCAAGCCCCTTTGGTGCTCTGTGGGAACCCGTTATAGATGAATTGGGGCAGCCTGCAGGCACTGCCGATACCGCATCTCAGTCATTATGGGTGATCTTCTTGCTTGGTTTGGCTGGCGGACTCGTGGCACTCGTCACTCCTTGCGTATGGCCCATCATTCCCATGACCGTGAGCTTCTTCCTCAAGCGCAGTGGCGACAAGAAGAAGGGACGTCGTGATGCCTATATCTACGGTATCTCTATCGTAGTAATCTACGTATTGCTTGGCTTGGTGGTGACACTCGTGTTTGGTGCTTCGGCACTCAATGCCTTGTCTACTGCTGCTGTGCCCAACTTGTTCTTCTTCCTCCTCCTGGTGGTGTTTGCCATGTCGTTCATGGGGGCCTTTGAGCTCACCTTGCCCGAAAAGTGGACCACAGCTGTGGATGGTAAGGCTGAGAAGACGGGTGGCTTGCTGGGTATCTTCCTCATGGCCTTCACATTGACCCTCGTGTCGTTCTCATGTACGGGTCCTATCATCGGTTTCTTGCTTGTAGAGGTATCTACATCGGGTAATATTCTTGCTCCTACGGTGGGCATGCTTGGCTTCGCCATTGCTTTGGCATTGCCTTTCACCTTGTTTGCTATCTTCCCCGCATGGCTCAAGTCGGCTCCCAAGAGTGGTGGTTGGATGAATACCGTGAAGGTGGTATTGGCTTTCGTTGAGTTGGCCTTCGCTCTCAAGTTCCTCTCTGTTGCCGACCTCGCTTATGGCTGGCACATCCTTGATCGTGAGACCTTCCTTGCTCTTTGGATAGCCCTCTTCGCATTGCTCGGTGCTTACCTGATGAAGTGGATTCAGTTCCCCCACGATGATGACGATGACCGCAAGATAGCAGTGCCTCGCTTCATGCTTGGCCTCATCACCTTCGCCTTTGCTATCTATATGGTGCCTGGTCTCTGGGGGGCACCGCTCAAGGCTATCAGCGCCTTCTCGCCCCCTATGAGCACGCAGGACTTCAATCTCTATGAACAGGAGTTGCATCCTCAAGCCATGGACTATGATCAGGGTATGGCTATCGCTCGTCAGGAGGGCAAGCCCGTGATGCTTGACTTCAGCGGCTATGGTTGTGTCAATTGCCGTGAGATGGAGCAGTCTGTGCTTGCCGATGAGAAGGTGATGAACATCATCAATAATGATTACGTGCTCGTGACACTCTATGTGGACGATAAGACTCCGCTCGCTGAGCCCATCCGTGTGATGGAGAACGGCAAGGAGGTGACTTTGCGTAGCGTGGGTGATAAGTGGAGCTACTTGCAGCGCTCAAAGTTTGGTGCCAATGCGCAGCCTTTCTACGTGTTGCTTGACAATGCCGGACATCCGCTCACCACAGCGCGTTCATACGATGAGGATATTGAGGCCTATGTCAACTTCCTCGAGGAGGGACTGGTCGAGTATGCAGGTCGATAATGCACAACACTTACATAATAAAAAAGGAGGGCGCGCCCTCCTTTTTTTATTTGCATAAATTTCGCATCACATCAACCTTCCCGAACCTTATTGCACATTACTAATGCCCCTCCACAGGGGACAGTTGGTTACGCGCAGACGAACATGCTTTTCATATCAGGTCACGTCATTTCATTCATCATTACCCTAAAGAAAAAAGAGCTGCCTACACACGTGTGCAGGCAGCTCATTAGTTCTATTCGCTGTATGATTAAGCGAGCTTGTTGTCAGAACCGAGTACGTTCACGATCTTGTGGATGTACTGCTTCTTCATGTTCTCACGAGCGGGGCCGAGGTACTTACGGGGGTCAAACTCAGCGGGCTTGTTAGCAAACACCTCACGGATAGCAGCTGTCATAGCGAGACGGCTATCAGAGTCGATGTTGATCTTGCATACTGCCAATGAAGCAGCCTTACGCAACTCCTCTTCGGGGATACCGATAGCATCCTTCAAAGCACCACCATACTTGTTGATGGTCTCAACCTCTTCCTGGGGAACTGAAGATGAACCGTGGAGCACGATGGGGAAGCCGGGGAGCTCCTTCATGCAACCCTCG
>JAZRMG010000060.1:0-9080 GCA_045647345.1 Bacteroidaceae bacterium
CCCGCCCTATGGGCACCCACGACCCCGTCGTGCAGGGTACTGCACTCCCCTCTCTCAGCACGGCTTGCCATTGAGGCAACCCTCTAAAGGCTTCATTCGCTATAAACAGAGGGGGAGTGATAAAAACATGCCAGGTGGCAAAAATGTAATTGTGTAGATCCTAATCCTTTTATTATGAGAGCGTTGTAACGGCACTAAAGGAAAACCTGCCAACCCCCTTTGGCATGTTCTTGGAGGTGGATGCAAAACCTGCCAGGGGGTGTTGGCATGAATTGCACTCGCTTTGAAAAATATTCAAGACCCGCCTTAGCACTTGGCTTGTACAAGAAACTTGATATTTCTCGCTCGCTTGTTGTATCTTTACGATAATCGTGAAGATACATGGCGCCTCGGGATAAAAAAATAAACAAGTTTATTTTGTTCTCCTCTCGGCTTATTCGTATCTTTATGGTAAACCATGAAGATACTCATGCTCGTTGCGAAAAGTTCAAGTAAACTTGACTTTTCACTCGCTTATTCGTATCTTTGCATTCGTATTATCGTGTGGCAGGTGGGGCGATGGCTCTGTCTGCCCAATGTGCGTATAGATTATGGAAATACAAGACTTGGTGAAGCGTTTTGCCGGACACTCGGGAGTGAGTGCCTTGCAGCATGTATGGGACGACAAGACGGTGGGTACGATGCATCTGAAGGGGCTGTCGGCTTCGGCCGCTCCGATGCTGTTTGGTGCAATGGCTCTCGGTGACAAGCCGTGGCAGGTACCTGTGGCGCTCTTCGTGCTCAACGATCTGGAGGAGGCGGGATACTTCTATCATGACCTCACGCAGATGATGGGCGAGGGGCAGGTGCTATTCCTCCCCTCATCATACAAGCGGGCCATCAAGTACGGGCAGAAGGACTCGGCCAATGAGGTACTGCGCACCGAGGTGCTTACTCGCCTCACAGAGGCGAGTAAATTGACAATTGACAATTCACAATTGACAATTGGCTCCGCGAAGAGACAGATAGAGGCTGCGAGTATGGGTGAAAATAATTGTCAATTGTCCATTGTCAATTGTCCATTGTATATTGTCTCTTACCCCGACGCGCTGGCCGAGCTGGTGGTGTCGCAGGCGACGCTCACCGACCGCTCAGTGCAGCTTGCCGTGGGCGACACAGTGGAGATACCTCAGATGGAGGCAGCACTGGTGGGCGAGGGCTTTGAGCGAGTGGACTATGTGTATGAGCCGGGACAGTTTGCCGTGCGTGGTAGCATCATCGACGTGTTCTCCTATGCATCGGAGTATCCTTACCGTATAGACCTCTTCGGCGATGAGGTGGATAGCATACGCACCTTCGAGATAGAGTCGCAGCTCTCGCGCGACAAGGTGAGCCACGTGAGCATCGTGCCCAACTTTGATGGGGCGGGGACGCAGGGCATGGTGTCGTTCCTCGACTTCTTGCCCGAGGGCTCGGCACTGGCGTTCCAGGATTACTTTTGGGTGCACGAGCGGATAGAACAGTTGGGGAGTGAAATTGAAAATTCAAAATTGAAAATTGAAAGTGCTGTAACTCCTTTAGGTCTTCATCCGGATGGCGATAATGCTCAATTTTCGACTCTCAATTTTCAATTGTTAGACGCTGCCGACTTCATCCGCAAGACCCAGGCTTTCCGCCGTATCGAGTTTGGGACGAAGGCTTCTACGACAGTGCAGGCTACCATAAACTTTGACACCTCGCCCCAACCGCTCTTCCATAAGAACTTTGAGCTGGTGGAGCAATCGCTCACCGACCTCATCGAGCGCGGATACCAACTATACATACTCACCGATAGCGCCAAGCAGGCCGAGCGTCTGAAGACCATCTTCGAGGAGCGCGGAGGCGACATCCCCTTCACGGCGGTGGACAAGACCATCCATGGGGGATTTGCCGACCATACCATGCGCTTGGCTTGCTATACCGACCATCAGATATTCGACCGTTTCCACAAGTATAACCTGCGCAGCGACAAGGCACGCAGCGGCAAGATGGCCATCTCGCTCAAGGAGCTGTCGCAGTTTGAACCGGGCGACTATGTGGTGCACATCGACCATGGTGTGGGCCGCTTTGCCGGACTGGTGCGCATGCCCAACGGTAGCAGCACGCAAGAGGTAATCAAGCTCGTATATAGCAACGACGATGTGGTGTTCGTCTCCATACACTCGCTGCACAAGATATCGAAGTACAAGAGCAAGGAGGGCGAGGCTCCGCGCATCAACAAGCTGGGCACGGGCGCTTGGGAGAAGCTCAAGGAGCGCACCAAGACCAAAATCAAGGATATCGCACGTGACCTCATCAAGCTGTACTCGCAGCGCTCACAGGAGAAGGGTTTTGCCTATAGCCCCGACAGCTTCCTACAACACGAGCTGGAGGCCAGCTTCCTCTACGAGGACACGCCCGACCAGCTGAAGGCTACGCTCGACGTGAAGGGCGATATGGAGCGCGAGCGCCCGATGGACCGCCTCGTGTGCGGCGACGTGGGCTTCGGTAAGACGGAGGTGGCCGTGCGTGCCGCCTTCAAGGCTGCCTGCGACAACAAGCAGGTGGCGGTGCTGGTGCCCACCACCGTGCTGGCCTATCAGCACTGGCGCACCTTCTCGGAGCGACTGAAGAACCTGCCCTGCCGTGTGGAGTACCTGAGTCGTGCCCGCTCGGCCGCCGACACCAAGAAGGTGCTCGAGGGACTCAAGAGCGGCGAGGTGAACATCGTGGTGGGTACGCACAAGCTCATAGGCAAGAGCGTGCAGTTCAAGGACCTGGGACTGCTCATCATAGATGAGGAGCAGAAGTTTGGCGTGTCGGTGAAGGAGAAACTGCGCCAGCTGAAGGTGTCGGTCGACACGCTCACACTCACCGCCACACCTATACCGCGCACGCTGCAGTTCTCGCTCATGGGTGCCCGCGACCTGAGTGTGATACAGACCCCACCGCCCAACCGATACCCCATACAGACCGAGGTGCACACCTTCAATGAGGAGATCATACGCGAGGCGGTGAACTTTGAGCTCAGCCGCAACGGGCAGCTCTTCATCATCAACAATCGCATACAGAACCTACACGAGCTGGCTGCACTCGTCACACGCAATGTACCCGATGCACGTGTGTGCGTAGGACACGGACAGATGGCCCCCGAGGAGTTGGAAAAGGTTATCATGAGCTTTGTAAACCACGACTACGATGTGCTCATCGCTACCTCTATCGTGGAGAACGGTATCGACATCCCCAATGCCAACACCATCATCATCAATCAGGCGCACAACTTCGGCCTGAGCGACCTGCACCAGATGCGCGGCCGTGTGGGCCGTGGCAACAAGAAGGCCTTCTGCTACCTGCTGGCGCCACCGCTCTCGGTGCTCACCCCCGAGGCACGTCGCCGATTGCAAGCCATTGAGAACTTTACCGACCTGGGCAGCGGCATACACATCGCCATGCAGGACCTCGACATACGCGGTGCGGGCAACCTGCTGGGCGCCGAGCAAAGTGGCTTCATTGCCGACCTGGGCTATGAGACCTATCAGAAGATCCTGGGCGAGGCGGTGCACGAGCTCAAGACCAATGAGTTTGCCGACCTCATCATGGGCGATGCGGACGAGGATGGCAAAATCAGCGGCGAGGGATTCGTAGAGGAGTGTGCCGTAGAGAGCGACCTCGAACTGCTCTTCCCCGACGAATATATCCCCACCAGCAGCGAGCGTATGCTCATATACCGCGAGCTCGACAGTCTGGAGAAGGACGAGGAACTCAGCAAGTTTCGCACCCGGCTTACCGACCGCTTCGGTACCATCCCGCCTACGGGCGAGGAACTGTTGCGTGTGGTACCCCTGCGCCGCCTAGGTAAGCAGCTCGGCATAGAGAAGATACTGCTCAAGGGCGGACAGATGGCGCTCTACTTCGTGAGCAACCTCGAGAGCCCCTACTATGACAGTGCTGCCTTTGGCCGCGTGATGAACTATACGGCCATGTCGCCCTACGAATGCCGATTCCGCGAGCTCTCGGGCAAGCGCAGTCTGCTCGTCAAGGGTATCAATACAGTAGAGGAGGCGTTGGGCGTGGTGCGTGCCATGCAACACTAAAATATTCCCAAATGCACTTTAGTCAAGATTCCACAATAAAGGCACACATGAGGTTTCGACAAGTTTTTCTATCTTGTCGGGAAAGTTACAGAAGAAATCTATACCTGTCCTTTTCTCCAGCTCATCGATACTGATAGCATAGTCACTCAAGCGACCTTTACCCCCCCCTTTGTGTTCAAACCAAAAGGCGATACCATAAAAGCAATTCATCTTGCGACAGACAAGCGCCATAAAATAGTTTGCAGGCACAACGATTCCATTCATTTTGTCAATATTCTTGACAATGGTTCCATGCTTTCCTCGTGAGTCGTAAAACTCTCCATCGCGTATAGTGCCTCCCTTGACAACATAAAGCGTATCACGCATGTCACTATCATGCCCCCACTCGCGAATCTTATCTTCAAGTTTCAACCAAGCACCCCCTTGGTTGAAACTCCGCAATTGCGGGCTGATATTTGAGTAGTAAAACGTTTGTTGGTTAGCATCTTTAGAATATACTCTGTCTTCCGAAGCACACAGGTGTCCGCGATCGTATTGATCCTTGCGGTGCTCAGCATCCCCTATTTGCGCCTCTTTGGGGAGTGATGGATCAGGTTGAAAAGGATCTCCCTTCCATTTCGTCTCCTTCCACTGACTACGCGACCAATTCTTCTGTGCCGTTTCATCACAAAAAGTAAAGGCTACCCATCGCGAATGCCGTTTCTGCGGATCATACTCAATACTGAAGGTTACAAATTCATCGCCATTAAATACGGATGTATAGCAGTTGAACAGATTGCCTTCTACCAATTTTGGCATTTCGAGTCTACGCGCATAACCTAATGGATTCCGATTAACATTCTTTGCTGTTTCCCAATTCAATAATAGTGACGAATGTCCTGATTCACATGCCATGCATAGCAACAAGGAACACACACATAATAAGCCAAGAGAGCAGACGGAGTATTTACGATAACGCTTCATGATGGTTCGATATATAGTAATAAAAAAAGGTGTACTGAGGGATTCCTCAAGTACACCTGTATGTGGATAGGTGTTATCCTTACTTCTTCTGTGCGCGAGCGTAGCGGCTCATGAACTTGTCCACACGACCAGCAGTGTCAACCAACTTAGACTTACCGGTGTAGAAGGGGTGAGAAGTGTTAGAGATTTCGAGCTTAATCAAAGGATAAGTCTCGCCTTCAAATTCGATAGTCTCCTTTGTAGCGCAAGTAGAGCGTGAAAGGAAACAATCACCGTTTGACATGTCTTTGAATACTACGGGACGATAGTTCTCAGGATGAATACCTTTTTTCATTGTTCTATTTTGTTTTTATTAGTTATTACTCTGATTTATTGCTGGTAACAATAATGTGTAATGGTTTCGGACGGCAAAGGTACAACATTTCTTCGGGACAGCAAAATAAATCACCTTTTTTTTCTCCCAAACCTTCTATTTTCAGCGCTTTCCAAGTAGATAAGAATCAACCATAAAGAATTTCAAAAAACGACAAGCCATCCATCTTTGCAGCTTTCGGCCGCTAAACCCGACTCATACCAATAAAGACACAACGACCCAAACTTGATTTTATTTGTTAGAAGAATGAAATAAAAGAAAAAAAGCATGAAACCTACAGTTATTCTATTGTGCGCATACAGTACCATGAGTGCATGTATTTACAACGAGGAGTTATCTGAAATGACAATATCCAACACTACAGAAGAGGAGATTGAAATCAAATGCACTATGCCCAACATCATTAGTTCCGAAGAAACATACGAATACCCGTGCATCCCCAACGAAGCTTTTGCAAAAGTTCAAATATGCATCAAGAACCAGATACCCGACCTACATTTAGTGGTAACAGGTATCAAAATATGCAACATCTGCCTCACAGGGACATACCACCCTGCAACCGAGCACCAAACAGACTATTGGGAGACAGACACGACAAAGGCCTCGCTCACCATTGAGACAAAACAATTAGAAGTGGGCTACAATGAGGAAACTCTAATACCCAACCGTAACAGCATCTCTTTCGTTCCACAAACAACAAAGGCTTGGGACACTTCCGAACTGCCCGACAAAAACGATCAATGCTATCTACTGATGAATTGCAAGATATATCAATCCGACACAAAAGAGAGGGTATGGAATGCCCCAAACGACACTTGCACCGAAGTTGCAATTCCACTAAGCATCCACTTACAGAGCAACATAAAGACACTCATTGTCTTAAACATGGCACCCAATTGTCCTTGGTATGAGATCAGTGACACTCACCCACATGCCTTATTCACCCCCATCACATTCGATGCAAGCGTCGAGAATTGGAAAACAAAGTCCTAACAAGTCACTACATTACAACTTGTCAAACGTTTTACATCCCTTCACATGATATCTCCATAGGATAGAGTATCGGCTACGCTCGGCGATATCCATAGACACTGCCTTTTGCAGATTGTCCTCACGTGAGGCGCGAAACTCACCTTTCAGTCGACGATATTCGCGACGGGCACGGAACACAGCTTTCACACTACCCCACTCACCTTTAAGGAGAAACATGGCTGCCGCTACATAGTCGAGCACACCACGCACAAAGAGCACACTGCGCAAGTCTGTCTCAGGCAGGTTCTTATATAGCATCAACAGATTATTGCGGAAGTTAAGGAAGGTCTTGCGCGGATGTCCGGCATTGAGTGTAGCACCTCCCACATGATATACCACGCTACCAGCCACACTACGCACCTCGTAGCCACGGCAACGCAAACGCCAACAGAGGTCTATCTCCTCCATGTGAGCAAAAAAACGTCCATCGAGCCCTCCTATCTCTTTATATATAGCGAGGCGTGTCACGAGGCAAGCTCCCGTAGCCCACAAGAGGGGCACATCGGTATCGTACTGATGGTGATCCTTCTCTACGGTATCAAATATACGTCCACGGCAATAGGGGTATCCATAGCGGTCAAGGAATCCGCCCATAGCACCGGCATATTCAAACTCATCCTTCGCATGGTAAGCCATCAACTTGGGCTGACAAGCAGCCACCTGCGGATGCGCATCCATATATTGCACCAGGGGGAGCAACCAGTGCGGTGTCACCTCTACATCAGAGTTGAGCAGTACGGCATACTCGGCATCAATCTGTTCGAAAGCCTTGTTGTAACCGTCGGCAAAGCCATAGTTCTGGTCAAACACGATGGTACGTACCGTGGGGAACTCATCTGCCAAGAGTTTTAGCGACCCGTCAGTAGAACCATTGTCGGCGACATAGACCATAGCCTCACCCATGGATGAGGGCAGCGTCGAGTGCTCTACTACAGAGGGAAGGAAATCACGAAGCATCTGCTCACCATTCCAGTTAAGTATGACTACCGCTATTTTCACGATGTTCGGTATTGATATTGAAAATTAAACGTAAAAAATACAAACCCTATAAGTCCACCAAGAGATCAAGATTCAGTATTCAAGATTTGGGCCATAAGCGCTGTACCCTCCTCATTGAACTCACCCAAGCGCACACGCACCAGCGCATTATCACGGGCTGCAGGGTCACTGACCTCTACACGTATATAGTTATCGGTGAATCCATGGAAGGGTTGCCCAGCCTTGGGGCGTTCGAGCAGTACAAGCGCCTCAGCGCCTATATGCCGAGTATAGAAAGCCTGTTGCTTGGCATCGGAGAGCGCCAAGAGACGTTCGCTGCGACGATGTTTCTCTTGCGGTGTCACCTTGTACTCAATCTTCAGAGCTTGTGTACCCGGGCGCTCCGAATAACTGAACACGTGCAGTGCGGTGATGTCGAGCGACTCAATGAAGCGGTAGGCCTCCTCGAAGTACTCTTCCACCTCACCACGTGTACCCACGATGACATCTACCCCAATGAATGCATCGGGCATGAGTGAACGTATCTTCGCAATCTTCGATGCAAAGAGAGCCGTATCGTAACGACGACGCATGAGTTTGAGCACCGCATCGCTACCTGCCTGCAAGGGAATATGGAAGTGAGGCATAAAAGCACGCGACTGAGCCACAAACTCGATCACCTCATCGGTGAGCAGATTAGGTTCAATAGAGGATATGCGATAGCGTTCTATTCCCTCTACCTTGTCTAAAGCGCGTATAAGATCAATGAAAGTCTCCCCAGTCGTTTTGCCAAAGTCGCCTATATTAACACCTGTGAGAACAATCTCTTTCGCACCTTCGAGAGCAGCTTTTTGCGCCTGCGCAACGAGCGAGCCTATGGTGCCATTTCGGCTACGTCCACGAGCATAAGGGATGGTGCAATAAGAGCAGAAATAGTCGCACCCATCCTGCACCTTGAGGAAGAAGCGCGTGCGGTCACCTTGCGAACATGAGGGTACAAAGGTACGAATATCCTTCGTCGGTATGGTGATCATCTCACCCTGCTCACGCTTCTCGAGCGAGTGCAGATGCTCCAGCAGTTTACCCTTCTTATCCATGCCCAGCACGAGATCCACACCAGGTATTGCTGCCACCTGCTCAGGTTTTAGTTGGGCATAACAACCGGTCACCACCATAAAGGCGTGAGGATGCTGCTTCACCAGTTTATGTATAGCCTGACGGCATTTCTTATCGGCCTGTTCGGTTACAGAGCAAGTGTTAACCACGCATATATCAGCTTGTTCGCCACGGCGTGCCGTACGGAACCCAGCCTCGGTGAGTGTACGTCCAATGGTCGAAGTCTCCGAAAAATTGAGCTTACAACCCAGCGTATAGTACACCGCTTTCTTATCTTTAAACAATGAATTATCAATCATATCGTACAAAATTACACATTTTTTCCGAAAATATCCGCCACAAATGCAATATACAATCAAAAAAGTTTGTAATTTTGCAGCTGAATTAAAAGATTGTCAAACCATTAAACAAAAAGAAAATGAAGAAAGTATTATTTGCAATGGTAGCCGTAGCAGCTCTCACCATTTCATCATGCTGCAACAACAAGGCAAAGGAGACTACTTGCGATAAGGCAAACGTTGAGTGCG
>JAZRMG010000061.1:0-17332 GCA_045647345.1 Bacteroidaceae bacterium
TATAAAAGAATTTAGCGAAAGGCTATATATAGGTAATGACTTCGAAGAAAATCCAACATTAATCAATGAAGAGTGTGTCTCTTATAATAAAAAGGGAATACACCTGTGAACGAGATTCATCGCTGGTGCGAAAAGTGTTTCTGGTGGAGTAATAAAAGTTTATTTTGGCCTGGCAAGGGGCAGCAAGCTGCATCGATAAGGACAGCCTTAGTTAACATCCGATTGCCATGAACTGGCCATCCATTTCCCTTTTTTTCGCTTGCCTATTTTATTTGCCGATGCGCATCAGCAACCTTGTCGATGCGCTTCGGCAGCGCGGTCGATGCACATCAGCAGCGCGAACGATGCGCATCGGCAAATAAAAAGAGTGTACACAACCAGGGAAAAGTGCTGTACGAGAAAGGGAAATTGAGAGCTGAGAGATGAAAGATCAAAGAGGAAGGAGGAGAGTCTCTTTGTTTTTAATGCAAAAAAAAGGAAGATGGTGTGAACCAAACAGCACACTACATGTTATATTATCGAGCAACAGCAAAAGCTGCTACCTTACATAAATAACTTTTTCTTAATCATTCAATCTATCGGGCTGCTCCTCTTAGTGATAAGGGGAGTAGTCTTTTTTTAAGTTGAGAATTGAGAATTGAAAATTGAAAGTTGAAAGTGAACGAGCGGGTGGAAATGCATTTACGCACAAAGCGAACGTAACAACTTCGACAAAATCAAAACTAAAAGTTGTGAGAAGAGAAGGAGTAGTAAGAGTTTTTAGAAACAACAAGTGGTTAGTAATGAGTAGCAAGAAGCCATCCGAAAAAGGCAACTAACCACTGATTACTAACCACTACTCTCTCAGCCAACCTTAGCCTCTGGCCTCAGCGATATATCCGAAGGCTTCCTGACACTTGGCCGAAATCCATGCCCAGTCCTTGGCTGCTACCACTTCTTTGGGGAAGAGGTTGCTACCCATGCCCACACAGGTGACACCGGCCTTGATCCATGCTGTGAGGTTCTCCTTGGTGGGCTCTACGCCTCCTGTCACCATGAGCATAGACCATGGCATGGGAGCCTTCACGTTCTTCACGAATGAGGGACCGCCCACATTGCCTGCAGGGAACACCTTGCAGAGGTCGCAGCCACACTCCTGAGCAAAACCGATCTCGCTCACCGAGCCACAACCCGGTGTATAGGGAATGAGACGACGGTTGCACACCTTGGCTACCTCGGGGTTGAACAAAGGACCTACGATAAAGTTGGCGCCCAACTGGATATATAGTGCTGCAGTAGCAGGGTCGACCACCGAGCCTACGCCCATCACCATATCGGGACACTCGCGAGCCACCCACTTGCAGAGTTCGCCGAACACCTCGTGGGCAAAGTCGCCACGATTGGTAAACCCGAAGGCACGCACGCCTCCTTCGTAGCAGGCTTTCACCACCTGCTTGGCGGTCTCCACATCGCTATGATAGAACACGGGGACCATGCCTGTGCTCTTCATCACCGAGAGCACCTGAATCTTATTGAATCTTGCCATTGTTGTTATTTTTTAGTTATTAGTGGCTAATGATTAGTAATTAGTGAGTACTACACAATCATATCTTGATAGTCCTTAACTCCCATCACTATCCACTAATCACCATCAAATTTATCTCTGTACACGTCCGCTTGCATCGCCACCGGCCAATGCCTCTACCTCCTCGGCCGACACCATATTGAAGTCTCCAGAAATAGTATGCTTGAGAGCCGATGCTGCCACGGCAAACTCAAGAGCCTCGCCCTGAGTAGCCTTCGTGAGGAGTCCGTGAATGACACCGCCAGAGAAGGAGTCGCCACCGCCCACACGGTCGATGATAGGGTCTATATCATAGTGCTTGGATACGTAGAACTCCGAGCCGTTGTAAATCATAGCCTTCCAGCCATTGTGTGTAGCCGAGTATGACTCGCGCAAGGTAGAGATTACGTACTTGAATCCAAACTCCTGTGCCATCTGGGTGA
Organism: Bacteroidaceae bacterium; assembly: GCA_045647345.1. Classification (GTDB taxonomy): domain Bacteria; phylum Bacteroidota; class Bacteroidia; order Bacteroidales; family Bacteroidaceae; genus UBA1189. The sequence goes on from JAZRMG010000061.1 coordinate 1,987, forward strand.
AGATGCCCTTGTAGCCTTCAGCATCGGTATGGCCGGCCTCGACATCGGCATCGGGCTTGAAGCCCAAGCAGAGCTCGGCATCCTCTTCATTACCAATACATACATCTACATACTGCATCAAGGGGCGCATGATGGACTGTGCCTTCTCCTTGCTCCACAATTTTTTGCGGAAGTTGAGGTCAACCGACACGGTCACGCCATGGCGCTTGGCAGCCTCACAGGCCAAGCGGGTGAGCTCGGCAGCCTTGTCGCTGATGGCGGGGGTGATACCGCTCCAGTGGAACCAGTCGGCACCCTCCATGATAGCATCGAAATCGAAGTCCTGTGGGTCAGCCTCAGCAATGGATGAGCCTGCACGGTCATAGATTACCTTGCTGGGACGCATCGAAGCACCAGTCTCCAAGTAATAGATACCCACACGATTGCCGCCACGGGCTATGAAGTCGGTCTTCACACCGAAACGACGCAATGAATTCACCGCAGACTGACCGATTTCGTGCTTGGGCAGTTTGGTCACGAAGTAAGCATCGTGCCCATAGTTGGCACAGCTCACAGCAACGTTGGCCTCACCACCACCGTATACGACATCAAATACATCAGTCTGAACAAAACGAGTCTGTCCGGGAGTGGACAAGCGGAGCATAATCTCTCCTAAAGTTACAATTTTTGCCATAACAAGCGTTATTAAATTTGTGCGAATTTGCTTATTCAATAGGCAAAGATAAGTTTTATTAACCTACCATCCAAAAAAATGTTTCTTTTTTTTCCAAGCAAACACACCCATTATTCCAAGAATTCATTACCTTTACATCATGAAGCACAACTCACTCCTCACCTACCCGATGACTGACACTTCGTGTATAGCTTTCAGTACGACCCGCCACGGAGGATACGGAAGCGGCACATACGGCACCTTTAACTGTACCCCATACACAGATGATGAGCCCAACGTAGTGCACGCAAACCAAAAGCTGCTGTGCCAGTTGCTGACCCTACCGGAAGAGAGGCTCATCATCCCCTACCAGACACATAGCTGCAACATCCTTACTATAGATCACGATTTCATGCAGCTAACGGACGAGGCACGCCACAGCATCCTGCAAGAAAAAGATGCCGTGATTACCGACATCAGCGACGTATGCCTGTGTGTTTCGACAGCAGACTGCATACCGATACTCCTATACGACCAAACGAATAAGGCCATCGCAGCCATACATGCCGGATGGCGAGGCACCGTAGCACGCATTGTAGAGCAAACACTACAAACGATGCATGACACCTATGGCACACAATATCCCGACATACAGGCCATCATAGGACCAGGCATATCACTCAATGCTTTCGAGGTGGGGATTGAAGTATACAAGGCATTCGAAGAGGCCGAATTCGACATGAACAGCATAGCACGATGGCACGAGGACAAGGGTAAATATCACCTCGACCTACCAATGGCAAACCGTCTTCAGCTATCAGCAATGGGAGTACCGACAGAGCAAATCCACGACTGCCACATTTGCACTTACAACCACCACAACGATTTCTTTTCGGCACGCCGAATGGGAATAAAGTCGGGACGCATACTCAATGGGATTATAATAAAAGGTAACCGATTTTAAGAACGGCGACATACAGGAAGATACAATACATTCTGAGAAAAACGTATAAGTTTATTTTGTTCTCCCCTCGGCTTGTTGTATCTTTGTCACCAACCAAGAAATGTCACACCAATGGTAAACAATAACAATATACAATATAACATAAGTTCCGAGCGTGCCGAGGAGTTTATCCACGACGGAGAGATACGTGCCACCCTGGAGTATGCACGCGAGCATCGCGACGATAGGGCTTTGATCGGGGAGATCCTCGACAAGGCCGAATTGGGTAAGGGCATCTCCCACCGCGAAGCCGCTTTGCTCATCGAGGTGAATGACAAGGAGCTGGAGGAGCGCATGTATGGCATCGCCCGACGGCTCAAGGAGCGTATCTATGGCAACCGCATCGTGATGTTTGCACCGCTATACCTGTCAAACTACTGCGTGAATGGCTGCGTATACTGCCCCTACCACGCCAAGAACAAGCATATACCCCGCCGCCGACTGACCCAGGAAGAGATACGCCGCGAGGTCATTGCCCTGCAGGACATGGGACACAAGCGCCTCGCACTGGAGACAGGCGAGCATCCCAAGATGAGCCCCATCGAATATGTATTGGAATCCATCAAGACCATCTACTCCATCCGTCACAAGAACGGAGCCATACGCCGCGTGAATGTGAACATCGCCGCCACCACGGTAGAGAACTACCGCTTGCTGAAGGAGGCGGGCATAGGTACCTACATCCTCTTCGAGGAGACCTACCACCGCGCCACCTACGAGCGGCTACACCCCACAGGTCCCAAGAGCGACTGGGCATACCATACCGAGGCGATGGACCGCGCCATGCTGGGCGGCATCGACGATGTGGGCATAGGGGCACTGTTCGGACTCACCAACTACCGCTACGATGTAGTGGGACTGCTCATGCATGCCGAGCACCTCGAGGCACGCTTCGGCGTAGGACCTCACACCATCAGTGTGCCACGCATACGCCCTGCCGATGACATCGACCCGAAGGACTTCCCCGATGCCGTGACCGACGAGGTGTTCCGCCGCATCGTGGCTGTGCTACGCTTGGCTGTGCCCTACACGGGCATGATCGTATCGACCCGTGAGTCGAAGCGTTCGCGAGAGCTGGTGCTCGATGTGGGTGTATCACAACTCAGTGGTGGCTCTAAGACCAGCGTGGGCGGCTATGCCGAGGGTATCGAGGATGCCGAGGAGTCGGCACAGTTTGACATATCGGACCACCGCACACTGGACGAGATCGTGGGTTGGCTCTTGGAGTTGGGCTATATCCCCAGTTTCTGCACCGCATGCTACCGCGAAGGCCGCACAGGCGACCGTTTCATGTCGCTGGCCAAGAGCGGACAGATAGGCAACTGCTGTGCACCCAATGCCCTGATGACCCTGGCCGAATACCTCGAAGACTACGCATCGCCCGAGGTCAAGGCAGCCGGCAAGCAGATGATAGAGCGGCTGGCACTGGAGATACCGTCAAGCAAGATACGTGACATCACCCATCGCCGCCTGCATGAGATCGTAGAGGGAAAAAGGGATTTCAGGTTCTAAGGCATCCCCCTGCCCTCCTCCGAAGGGAGGGAGCCTACAGGCATCGCGGAGCCAACCCTAAACACTAAACGCTAAACTCTAAACAAGAATGGAACGCACACATATCGCCATACTGGGTCGTTGCAATGCAGGCAAGTCGGCCCTCGTGAACCGCATCGCAGGACAGGACGTGTCTATCGTGTCGGACACGCGAGGTACCACCACTGACCCTGTGCAGAAGGCCATAGAGATAAACGGACTTGGCGCTGCCATACTCATCGACACACCGGGTATCGACGACGACACCCTACTGGGCAATGAGCGCGTAGCACGCATCGGCAAGGTACTGGACAAAACAGACATAGCCATAGTGCTATGCACCAGCGAGCAGTGCGATGCCGAGATGCGACTCATAGAGGAGTGCCGCGTGAGGGAAATACCTGTCGTAGTAGCTTTGGCACACATAGACGCCAACCCTGACTATCATGCTTTGCAAACAGCACTCGGCAAACGAATAGGGAGTGAAGTTATCGCTATCAGCGCACTCACAGGTGAGGGCATAGATAAATTGATAGAGCGTATCGTGGCTCTGCGCCCCACCGAAGAGCGGCTCATCACTGAAGGATTCTGCAAGGAGGGTGATTGTGTACTGCTCGTGATGCCACAGGATCAGTCGGCCCCCAAGGGAAGGCTCATACAGCCGCAGGTGCAGACTATACGCGAACTGCTCGACCGTGGCTGCACACCCATCTGCTGCACTCCCGACCGCATGGCCGAGGCACTGGCGGCACTGGCATCTCCACCACAGCTGATCATTACCGACTCGCAAGCCTTTGCCGAAATCCATAGACTGAAGCCCGAGGCGTCGGTGCTCACCTCGTTCTCGATACTCTTTGCCCGCTACAAGGGTGACATACAGCTCTTCGTGGAGGGGGCAAAGGCATTGACGGGCATCAAGGCATCATCGCGCATACTCATCGCCGAAGCTTGTAGTCATATCCCTCAACATGAGGATATAGGACGTGTGAAACTACCCCGACTGCTGCGCAAACGCTATGGCGAGGAACTGCAGATTGATATCGTCAGTGGAGCCGACTACCCCGAAGATCTCACGCCTTATGACCTGGTGATACACTGCGGTGCCTGCATGTTTAACCGCAAGCATGTACTGAGCCGTATCGAGCGTGCCCGACAACAAGACGTACCCATCACCAACTATGGGGTCGTATTGGCTGCACTCACCGGCATACTACCCCGAGTGAAGACCCACTAGTCATATATTAACAAAGGAGAATTTTATAAAGACAAGGAACGTCCCATCGAAACACTTTACCCTACACTTTAGGAGGCAACAGATCAGTTTGCACATTGGTCATGCTCCCCCAAAGGTTATAACGCGCTTCGGGGTTAAGCTTCTCAAGCATGGCCAACACTTCAGCCATACGACTGCGGTTCGAGGAGTGCTCGTGAGGGCAGTTTTTCTGTTGCTTGCGATATTCGTGCAACTCGGCCAATCGCTGTATTTCACGCTCTTCGATACGACATAAAGGCCGGATAATGGTCATATCAAACTTATCCATTTGAAGTGCTGGGGGCATGGTAGAAAAAGCGCCTTGAAAGGTCATGTTCATCAGTAGCGTCACCAGCACATCGTCTTGATGGTGGCCAAGAGCAATTTTGTTACATCCCAATGCTTTAGCTGTCTCAAAAAGCGCCTTACGACGGTTCCATGAGCAGAGAAAACAGGGCGATTTCCGAGTGTCGCCCGTAGCATCGAACGAGGTCTCGACGATGTGCATCTCTACGCCCAGGTTGCGGGCAAAGGTGGTAAGGTATTCCGTATCGGATTGGTAGGGGATGTTGGTCATCACCACATGGGCTGCCACGATGCTGAACCGTGGCTTGAGCACACGCACGCGAGCAGCCATGAGTTCGAGCAGAGCCAAGGAATCTTTGCCGCCCGAGACGGCCACAAGGATGCGGTCGCCTTCGGCGATAAGTTCATACTCGGCCGCTGTCTTGTGGAACTTGTGGCGGAGGCGGTGCATGAGTTGCTCTTCTTCGGTGCGCAGGGCCATAAATACATTCAGTTTTCAGTCGACAAATATAGCATTAGCTGACAGATGAATACCTATTCACCCCAAATGGGCGTATCCTATCATCGCTACCCAACTGCAAAATTACACAAAATGTGCAAAATTTTACAAATTGTTTCTCTTTTTCATCCAATATACAAATAAAAAGATGTATCTTCGCCATATAATACTATTGCAAAGAATAGACAGAAATAGAGATGATGCATACGAGAGTGAAGAAATATATATTATTGGCACTGTTCTGCTGTATTAGCGCCATATCTTTCGGTCAAAGCCAGACACAAGCAAAAAAATGGTTTGCCGCAAAAGAGTATGCCAAGGCCAAACCCGCATTTGCCAAGTTGATAAAGAGCAATCCCAAAAACGGAAGTCTGAATTATTGGTATGGCGTATGCCTCAACGAGACAGGTGAGCACGAAAAGGCACTACCCTATCTGAAGCAAGCCGTGGAACGCGAAGTGGAAAACGCCTTCAGATACATGGGGGACTATTACCTTGAAGATGGCAAACACGAAGAAGCCATTGCATACTACGAAAACTATCTGAACAGAGTATCTCCCACGGATACGATGTTTACCGTATACACCCGAAAAGCCGAGAAAGCGAAAAACGAACAGAAGTTCTACAAGCGGGTGGAAAAAGTCATTTTCGTAGACAGCATCGTAGTGGAGAAAGAGAAGTTCTTGAGTGCATATAGATTAGGTGGAGAGTGCGGTAGCATAAGCGGCACGAAAGAGATGCTGGGAGGCAACGTTTCGGGCGAAGGTATAGCCTACCGTACCGAAATGCGCGACAAGATATATTACGGTGACATCGATGCCAACGGTACTCTACAGCTCTACATGTGCTACAAGATGCTTGACGACTGGAGTAAACCCACCCAACTCAATGGACTACCCAGTGGTGACAATAATTATCCATTTCTGCTGTCTGATGGCATCACCATCTATTTTGCCAACAACAGTTCAGAAGGAATGGGAGGATATGACATTTATGTGACACGATATAACAGTGAGACCGACCGTTACCTCATGGCCGAGAACATAGGAATGCCGTTCAATTCGACCGGTAATGACTACATGATGGTCATCGACGAAATCAACGAAATAGGATGGTTTGCCACCGACCGCAACCAACCAACAGGTTCAGTATGCATCTACACCTTCATCCCCAATACATCTAAACAATACTACAACTACCACGAAGATGATTTCAAGATAATAAGAGATGCAGCGACCATAAAGAGTATTGTTGCCACGCAAACTGACGAAGAAGCCGTGCGCAAGGCAAAACAAACGTTGCTCAAGTTGAGTCTGAAAGTGTCCGACGAAGAGGAAGCAAACAAATTCTGTTTTGTCATCGATGACTTCACCGACTATCATTCGTTAGATGACTTCAAGAGTGCCGAAGCACGACAGCTGTATATAGATTGGGAGGCCAAACAAAAGGCTTTGGACCACCTCGCCAAACAGCTCGAAGAGAAGCGCATGCTCTACCTACAATCATCCATCTCGGGAAGACGCCAGATGACCGAGGAGCTGCTACAGATGGAGCGACAGCACGAACAGCTCGAAACCGAAGTCATGGGTATGCCCACCACTATACGTAACTGTGAGATTAATCATCTGAAAAACAAATAACACACATTTATATATTATAAGTATCATGGTACAAAGCATTATTATCATCGTATCGCTCATCATCATAGCCCTTGTGCTCATGATGGTAGAGATGTTGCTTATCCCAGGGTTCGGCATTGCCGGATTGGGCGCTATCGGTGCATTTGTATATACCAATTACTACGCATTCACCGAACTGGGAAGCATGGCGGGATTTATCACCCTATTTTCATCACTGCTCTCAGCAGGGATCTTGATTATCTTCGTTTTGCGTAGCAAAGCGATTGACAAGATGGGACTGGAGAAGAACATCGACTCGACCACTGCCTCAGAAGCAAGCAAACAGGTGAAAGTCGGCGATACAGGCGTTGCTATCACCCGTCTGGCACTCATCGGCAATGCACTCATCAATGACAACATCATCGAGGTGAAGTCATGCAACGGATTCCTTGATGAGAACACGCCCATCATCGTAGAGCGCATCATCGAGAACGTCATCATGGTCAGAAAGAACTAAAATCATCATTCATAACTCAAAATTCACAATTATGTCATCAATGATTCTTTTAGGAGTAGTGTTGCTGATAGCAATGCTCTTCTTCTACTACTTCCCCATCATGCTTTGGTTCTCTACCAAGGTATCGGGCGTACAGATTTCACTGTGGCAGCTCTTCCTTATGCGTTTCCGTAAGGTACCTCCCACCGTTATCGCTTCGGCCATGGTCGAGGCTCACAAGGCTGGCCTCAACAACATCACTCGTGATGAGCTCGAGGCTCACTACCTCGCTGGAGGTCATGTAGAGCGCGTGGTACACGCCCTCGTGTCTGCCTCAAAGGCCAATATCGACCTCTCGTTCCAGATGGCTACAGCCATTGACCTTGCTGGTCGCGATGTGTTTGAGGCTGTGCAGATGTCTGTCAACCCCAAGGTGATCGACACACCTCCCGTCACTGCTGTGGCCAAGGATGGTATCCAGCTCATCGCCAAGGCTCGTGTCACCGTACGTGCCAACATACGCCAATTGGTGGGTGGTGCAGGTGAAGACACCATCTTGGCTCGTGTAGGCGAAGGTATCGTATCATCTATCGGTTCGTCAGAGAATCACAAGTCGGTGCTGGAGAATCCCGATAGCATCTCCAAACTCGTGCTCCGCAAGGGTCTCGATGCCGGTACCGCCTTTGAGATTCTCTCTATCGACATCGCCGATATTGATATAGGTAAGAACATCGGTGCTACTCTGCAGATGGATCAGGCCAATGCCGACAAGAACATCGCCCAGGCTAAGGCCGAGGAGCGTCGTGCTATGGCTGTGGCCCTCGAGCAGGAGATGAAGGCCAAGGCTGAAGAGGCACGTGCCAATGTGATACAGGCCGAAGCCGAAGTGCCCAAAGCCATGGCCGAAGCATTCCGCAGCGGTAACCTCGGCATCATGGATTACTACCGCATGAAGAATATTCAAGCCGACACAGCGATGCGCGACAACATCGCCAAACCCGATGCTCCGGCAGTGAAATAAGCATAATATCCATAATGAAGAGTTAAGAGGAGAAGAGTGACACCCATCACCCGATCTCACCTCTTGACTCTTCATTTTTTTCACATTCTTCTTCCATCATTCATCATTAACAACTTTGTTGTTGAGCTTTGGCTCCCGTTTCGTTTGTCGGTGCAACATCCAGCACTCAACTCTCAACTCTCAACCCTCAACATTACCCTCAACATTCCCCCCATGTTTCCCCCCTCCGAACTCATCATCAACGAAGACGGCACCATATTCCATCTTCATATCAAGCCCGAGCAGTTGGCTCGTAAAGTCATTCTTGTAGGCGACCCCGGCCGTGTAGCCCTTGTGGCCTCACACTTTGACACCATCGAGTGCGATGTGCAGAGTCGCGAGTTTCATACGATAACAGGCATATATAAAGGCAAGCGCACCACCGTGCTCTCTACCGGTATCGGGTGCGACAATATCGACATCGTGATGAACGAACTCGATGCCTTGGCCAATATTGACTTTGCCACACGTGAGCAGAAGCCAAGCCTTACCCAACTCGAATTGGTACGCATTGGCACCTGTGGAGGTTTACAACCTCATACTCCCGTGGGCACTTTCATCTGTTCGCGCAAGAGCATCGGTTTCGACGGTCTGCTCAACTACTACGCAGGCCGCAACGAAGTGTGTGACCTCGCCTTTGAGGAGACCTTCACCCGCCACATGCAGTGGAACCCACAGAAGGGAGCGCCCTACGTCATCGACAACGATGCTGACCTGCTCGCCCGCATCAACCAAGGCGACATGATCGAAGGCATTACCATAGCTGCTGGTGGATTCTTCGGACCGCAAGGACGCAAGCTGCGTATCCCTCTCGAGGACCCCGACCAGAACGACAAGATCATGGCCTTTGAATATGAAGGACACCTCATCACCAACTTCGAGATGGAGAGCTCGGCCATAGCAGGCCTGTCTGCTCTGTTGGGACACAAAGCCATGACCGTATGCATGGTTATCGCCAACCGTCGCGCCAAGGAGGCCAACACAGGCTATAAGAGCACCATCGACTACCTGATAGAAAAGGTGGTGGAGAGAATTTAATCTAAGTAGGAATTAGGAGGTAGGAATTAGGAATTAAACTTACCATTCACCGTTCAACATTCATCACTCAACATTCACCGTTCAACATTCACCATTCACCCTCATGGAACCCCTATTCTCATACCCTACTCTCGACAAGACAGCTCGCTATGAGCAATTTCTACGTGACTTCTTGCCTTATATTGCCGACGAACACGAAGAGGTAAGCGTGCTTGCCAACACTACAGCCGCTCTGCGCCAAGCCTTCGGTTGGTTCTGGATAGGGTTTTATCTTGTTCGTGACGAACATCTTGTGCTCGGTCCCTTCCAAGGCGATGTGGCCTGCTATCGCATACGCAAAGGTAAGGGAGTGTGTGGTACGGCATGGGCAGAGGCCACTACACAAGTTGTCCCCGATGTCGAACTGTTCCCCGGACATATCGCCTGCAGCGGACGCTCGCGCTCTGAAATTGTTGTTCCTCTCATCGCCGATAACAGCGTACGTGGCGTGCTTGACATCGACAGCGACACCCTTGCCACCTTCGATGACACCGACCGCCACTATCTCGAAATCTTATGCCAACATCTTAGCCACACGCTATATATATCATAAAGCAAACAAAACCCCGGCATGCATTGTTAAGGAGAGGCAAACAATCTTAACTTAACATTACAAGTATGTCACTAAAAAAATTTCTCTTCCCCACCTACTACGACGACAACCTCGCCTATTCAGTACTCCTTCTCATCCTGCGTGTCTTCTTCGGCATCTTGTTTCTCATCCACGGCTACGACAAGCTGATGGCACACGCTTCATTGGCCAACCTCTTTGCTGACCCCTTTGGAATAGGTCCTACCCTATCCTTCTGGATGGTTATCTTTGCCGAGATTGTCTGCTCTTTCGCGCTCATCTTTGGTTTACTACAACGTATCGCGCTCATTCCCATGATATTCACCATGTGTACAGCCTTCTTCATCGTCCATAGTGCCGATGCCTTTGCCACCAAAGAACTCGCATTCATCTATCTCATCGTCTTTGTTATCCTCTATATCACAGGGCCCGGCAAATATTCGTTCGATGCCACCATCGGAGGGTTCTTTGCAGACAATTAATATATTACGGTGGCATAGCGTTCCCTTCGTTTCCATATTTGACGAATTATCATTACCTTTGTCAAATAAAAAATGACACTATGCCACCTACCGACAATCAATACAAGATCAGGAATCAGGAGTTTCTGCAAGAGTATGCCCAGCGCCCCGGTGTGAAAACCATGTTCAACGGCGTCATGTACCGCATTCTCAATAAGGGCAATGGCCCTAAGCCCACGCCCAAGAGCTATGTCACCGTATACTATGCGGGCAAGCTCATCAACGGTAAGGTGTTTGACCAAACCCAAAAGGGGCGTCCTGCTACCTTCCGCTTAGGCGAACTCATTACAGGATGGAACACCGCTCTGCGCGAGATGCCCGTAGGTTCACGTTGGGAGATTGTCATCCCCTACCACCTTGGCTATGGCTCACGCTCCATGGGTGCCATCAAGGCCTTCTCCACGCTTATCTTCGACATCACGCTCCTCGATGTCAGGTGATGGATGATCGATACAATTGTAAAAGACAATACTCCTCTGTGACCGATTCGCAGAGGAGTATTTTGATGATGTCCCGTCATATGGGGAGTGTTATTTGATCAATTCATATTCCCTTGAGCCAATGCCCAGCTTTGCCGCATGTTCGAGACACGACTTCCATTCCGACTCGGGTGTGGAGTTGGTGAAGTGATCGTGATGGTCGTGAAAGTCGGGGCACTGCATCCGGTCATACAGCTGGCTGCCAGGAAGAGGTGTGGCAGCGAGGCAGGCATCCACACACGCTTGATCCAATGCCAAGGGGTCTTTAGATACAAACATACCGATGTTGGGCAGTATGGGTGCATCATTCTCGGGGTGGCAGTCGCAGTTGGGCGATATGTCCTGCACCAGTGAGATGTGGAAGTGGGGACGTCCGTCAATCACCGCCTTGGCATATTCGGCCATCTTGTAGTTGAGTAGTTGTGGAGCGTGATAGTCGGGCGAGTAGATGGCATCGAAGCTGCATGAAGCAATGCATCGTCCACAGCCCAGACAATTGTCCACGTTCACCTTCATCTTCATCGTTTCCTTGTCAAACTCCAGTCCACCATTGGCACACATAGACAAGCAACGCTTGCATCCGCGACACTTCGACTGGCTTATCTTCACCCTTCCGCTGATGTGCTGCTCGCACTTGCCGGCTCGCGAGCCACATCCCATGCCGATGTTCTTGATAGCACCGCCGAAGCCTGTCATCTCATGTCCCTTGAAGTGGTTGAGGCTGATGAACACGTCGGCATCCATCACCGCACGTCCTATCTTGGCCTTCTCCACATATTCGCCTCCCACTACGGGAACTTCTACTTCATCGGTACCCTTCAGTCCATCGCCGATGATGATGGGGCATCCCACGGTGAGTGGGGTGAATCCGTTCTCCCAAGCGCAGTAGAGGTGTTCGAGAGCATTCTTGCGGCTGCCCGGATACAGCGTGTTGCAGTCGGTGAGGAAGGGCTTTCCGCCCAGCTCCTTCACCACATCCACCACGGCACGTGCATAGTTGGGGCGCAGGTACGATATGTTGCCCAGTTCGCCGAAGTGCATCTTGATAGCCACAAATTTACCATCAAGGTCGAGGTCGGCAATGCCCGCCTTCTTGATGAGCTTTTTCAATTTTGTAGGTAGTCCGTCTCCATTGGCAATGGTGCGGAAGTCTGTAAAGTATACTTTTGATTTTTCCATATATAGTAGTTATCAGAAAGCGAATAAAAGGAAGGAATATCCTAATCACGACGGAATATGTCACGTGTATACACCTTCTCTTGCACATCGTCCAATACAGCATCGTAGCGATTGGCGATGATGGCTTGGGCTTGCGACTTGAAGGCTTCAAGATCGTTTACCACCCTACTACCGAAGAATGTGGTGCCATCCTCCAATGTAGGTTCGTAGACGATGACCTCGGCTCCCTTTGCCTTGATGCGTTTCATGACACCTTGGATGGAACTTTGGCGGAAGTTGTCAGAATTAGCCTTCATCGTCAATCGGTAGACACCGATAGTCGGCGGAGTGCTGAACGACGAACGTTGAACCTTAAATGATAAATTGTATTCGTTATTCTCACTGTAGCCATACCAGCCAGCGAGTTTCAACACCTGGTCAGCAATGAAATCCTTGCGGGTGCGGTTGCTCTCTACAATGGCGCTCATCATATTTTGCGGCACATCTTGGTAGTTGGCCAAGAGTTGCTTGGTGTCTTTGGGAAGACAATAGCCACCATAGCCGAACGAGGGGTTGTTGTAATGGGTGCCGATGCGTGGATCGAGGCCAATGCCTTCGATGATGGCTGCCGAATCCAAGCCTTTCATCTCGGCATAGGTATCGAGTTCATTGATATAGCTCACGCGCAATGCCAGATAGGTGTTAGCAAAGAGCTTCACGGCCTCGGCCTCGGTGAGTCCCATGAAGAGCACAGGGATGCCTTTACTGAATTCTGATTTTTGATTTATGATTTCTGAATTACCCTCCGGATGGCTGACCGTTGTCTGTTGACCGTTGACTGTTGACACAGCTCCGCTGTTGCCGATCGCACCTTGTACGAGCAGATGGGCAAAGGTCTGGGCGGCCTCTTCTAAACGGGTATCCCCCTCGGGACGCCCTACGATGATGCGGCTCGGATAGAGATTATCGTACAACGCCTTGCTCTCACGAAGAAATTCCGGAGAGAAGAGGATATTGTTGCTTCCTTTCTTCTTACGGACAGACTCAGTATAGCCAACCGGTATCGTACTCTTGATGATGATAATCGCATCGGGATTGCACTTCAGTACCAGGTCTATCACCTTTTCTACTGCCGATGTGTCGAAAAAGTTCTTTTGGCTGTCATAGTTGGTGGGGGCAGCTACAATCACAAAGTCGGCATCCTTATAAGCCATCTCTGCATCGAGCGTAGCAGTAAGGTCCAACTCCTTGTCTGCAAAAAACTTCTCAATATATTCGTCTTGTATAGGTGATTGACGGCGGTTGATCATTTCCACCTTTTCGGGGACGATATCAACAGCTATCACCCGATTATGCTGTGCCAGAAGCGTAGCCATGCTGAGCCCCACATAACCGGTACCTGCAACTGCTATTTTCATATACTGTATTTTATTGAATTACTAACTCTATTGCTTAGTACAACTTCAACCCGATGGAGTGCCTTTGAGTGTGAGCATCAGAACGACTTACCCACGGTGAGTCCCATCGTCTGGAGTTCGAGGCCTACGCAGTCAGTCCCACGAGAATAACGCGTAATTTCTGTGTCATATTCTTTTCTTTTTTAATATTTAAAACAAAAGTAGTTTATTTTTCTTAATGTTGCAAGTTTGTTCATCGATTACACCATAGTCAGTTTATCAAATCACCACCTATAAGTCGAATAGAGTATAGACAACAGCAGGGAGTGCAACAGCACCCCCTGCTTCTATTTTATAATAGACGTGAGAATGGGTGAAGTAGCAGGCACGCCCTGCTTCACAGCAGAGCGCACCCAATGAAGTAAGTATGATAAATCTAATGATATCTGTATTACGGTTCGCCCAGAAACTTGACGATCACTTTCACTTGTGCCCGCGTGAGCACCTTGGTATTCTCCTTGTAGCCTACGTCCTGCATGGCCTGCCACATGCCGCGTGTGTCGTGCATCTCGCGACGGAAGAGGCGCAGGGCTGAGTCGTAGCCATGGTCGGGGTAGAACATCTGAGCCAAATCCCCGAAGGGGTAATCCCTTATCTTAAATCGTGCCATAGAGTGCGCATATTAATTCTTAACCTTAACTCTTAACCTTTACATACAAGCCGCGATCATCGTCACGAACGACAGCCCCTTTGGCAAGCCACTGAGAAAGCACAACCTTCGGGTCGGGCTTCATGCCTTGGGCGATGCGCAGGGCGCGTACATCATCGCGTGTGAACTCCTGCGGCAGCAGGGGCAGCAGTCCTACGGGGCCGCGCTGCTTGGCAGCACGCTCGCCCTCGATGTCGTTGCGCAGCATGTCGCGGAAGAAGCGCATTTTACACCAAAGGTCATACTTCACCGACCACGAGGCAAAGCGCTCAATACGCTCGTCCCACTGGCAGCCGTTCATTACGTAGAGCAGCATGGCACGGAAGAAGCCCATCAGTATGCCGCGTCTTGACATACGGGCATAGCCGCCATCCTCGGCTTCACGGGCGAAGGTGAGGAGTTCTTTGTTGATGGCGCGTACCCACGCCACAGCCTCGGGGCAATGGAGCGTGCCCGTGCAGGTCTCGATGCGGTCTATATAGGGTTGCAGCTGGTCGGCATAGTTCTCGGCGTAGTGCTCGTATACGGGAAACTCCTCGCTGTATACATCCTCCTCGCTCTCGGGGATGGTGGCAAAGGAGAGTCGCGAGAGGGTACCATCGGCGATGTTCTTGGCAAAGTACTTGCGCACGCGCTGCACGGTAGACGAGGCGTTCCAGTTCCACCGCACGCGCACCATGGCGTTCACGGCATTGGCCGCCACGCGCACCTGCCCATACTCACCGCAGTCGAAGGCAAGGCGCAGCACGGCACTCACCATATTGGCCGTGCCATTGGTACGCAGGGCATTGAGCAGTTCCACCTCATCCATGCGGGTGTAGAGGAAATGGCCGTCGGCATCGCTGAGGCGCTGCACGAAGGCGGCATTGGTCATGTCGGGGGGCAGTATCTGCACGCACAGCCCCTTGGGGCGCTCGGGCTTGTCCTGCGTGGTGGAGATGATGGCGCACTTCTCCTTCCACTCGCGCTCGCGGCTGAGCGACACCTCGTCGCGCACCTTCAGCGGAGCGAGGATAT
>JAZRMG010000062.1:0-24718 GCA_045647345.1 Bacteroidaceae bacterium
CCAACCCTGCCAGTGCGGCCGTGTGCGGACTCGAGATTGTGGAGGTGAAGTCGCCCGCCGATGGCACCGTCGACACCAATGACCTGCGCGGTCTGCTCGACGACACCATTGCAGGTATCATGATGACCAACCCCAACACGCTGGGCATCTATGAGACCAAGGTGGTAGAGATTGCCCAACTCGTGCATGAGGCGGGCGGACTCCTCTACTACGACGGAGCCAACCTCAACCCCATGCTCGGTGCATCACGCCCCGGCGATATGGGCTTCGACATCATGCACATCAATCTGCACAAGACCTTCTCGACACCTCACGGTGGAGGCGGCCCCGGTAGCGGCCCCGTAGGAGTGGCTGCTCACCTCGTCGACTGCCTGCCCAACCCGCGTGTGGTGAAGGGCGAGAACGGAGAATTCAGAATTCAGAATTCAGAATTAGGATGCGGACGCATCTCCGCCTTCTTGGGCAACTTTGCCGTTGTGATGCGTGCCTACACCTATATACTCTCGCTGGGCAAGGAGATCAAGCATGTGGGTCCCATCGCTACGCTCAACGCTAACTATGTGAAGGAGTGTTTGCGCGATGCCTACTACCTGCCCATCGACACGGTGTGCAAGCACGAGTTTGTCTTCGATGGTCTGGCCGACAAGAGCACCGGTGTGACCACGCTCGACATTGCCAAGCGCCTGCTCGACTATGGCTACCATGCGCCTACGATCTACTTCCCCTTGTTGTTCCATCAGAGCATCATGATAGAGCCCACGGAGACCGAGTCGAAGGAGACACTCGACGACTTCATCGACATCATGCACCGCGTGGCCGAGGAGGCCCTTGCCGATCCCGACATGGTGAAGAGTGCTCCGCACACCACCCCCGTGCGCCGTCTCGATGAGACCACAGCAGCTAAGAATCCGTTGCTCAAGTATAAGGATTTGGTGTAGGTGATATATCTTTACAAAGAACAGAGAGGCATGCATGTCTCTCTGTT
Organism: Bacteroidaceae bacterium; assembly: GCA_045647345.1. Lineage (GTDB taxonomy): Bacteria > Bacteroidota > Bacteroidia > Bacteroidales > Bacteroidaceae > UBA1189. Next base: position 986 of record JAZRMG010000062.1, read on the forward strand.
TTTGTTGTGAGCTAACATGGTATTTTGTTGGATGCTTTTCTGCGTGTTGCATACAGTTGTTGGCAATAAGATGGATAAGTCCCAAATAAATGTTGTATCTTTGCAGTGCGAATAGAATAAATATCAAATATATGAAAACGAAAACATTGGCAACTTTGGCTATGGCAGCATTGGCTACCGTGGCTTGCACTAACAACAAAACTATGGAATCGGGTATCAGACAAGAGAATCTCGACACTACTGTCGTGGCAGGCGACGACTTCTATCAGTATGCTTGTGGCGGCTGGATGAAGAACCATCCGCTTACAGGTGAGTATTCACGCTTCGGCAGCTTCGATAAGTTGGCCGAAGACAATCGTGAGCAGCTGCGCACACTCATCGCAGGCATTGCTGAGGCTGAAAACGCTGCAGGTAGTGTAGCACAGAAGATTGGCGACCTCTACAATATGGCTATGGACAGCACCGCACGTAACGAACGCGGCATGGAGCCCATACGCCCAACAATGGAGCGCATTGCAGCCTTGAAGAGCAACGCTGAGGTGATGCCCCTTGTGGCTGAACTCTCACGCAAGGGTATGGGCAGCTTCTTCCACGTATATATTGATGCTGACATCATGGATAGTAAACAAAACCTCGTGCAGATATACCAGGGCGGTATCTCACTGGGCGAGAAAGAGTATTACCTCGACACTGATGAGGCTACTACAGCCATCCGCGAGGCTTTCAAGAAGCATGTGGTGAACATGTTTAAACTGGCTGGCTTCGATGAGGCGACTGCAACAAAGAAGATGGAGGCCGTGATGAAGATTGAGACAGCCATTGCAGAGAAATCATACAGCGCCGTAGAACAGCGCAACCCTGCTGCCAACTATCATAAGATGACGGTGGCTGAACTGCAGAACGAGTTCAAGGGTATCGACTGGAGCAACTACTTCAGCATCCTCGGCATCAACGGCTTGGAGGAACTGAGCGTATCGCAGCCCGAGCCTCTCTTCGAGGTGTCGCGCATCGTGAGCGAAGAGCCTATACAGGATATCATCGCATACCTCGAGTGGCATGTGCTTGACGGATCGGCCAACGAACTGAGCGATGCTTTTGCTGATGAGAGTTTCGACTTCTATGGCCGCACTCTCAGAGGACGCAAGGAGCAGCAACCCCGCTGGAAGCAGGCTGTGAGCGTAGTAAACGATGTATTGGGTGAGGCCGTAGGCCAGATGTATGTGGAGAAATACTTCCCCGCAGCTGCCAAGGAGCGTATGGTGAACCTCGTGAAGAATCTGCAGGTGGCACTAGGACAGCGTATCGATGCACAGGATTGGATGAGCGACAGCACCAAGATGCGTGCTCATGAGAAGCTCAACTCATTCATCGTGAAGGTGGGATATCCTGATACATGGAAGGATTATACCAATCTCACTATCGACCCTGCCAAGAGCTATACCGATAACCTTATGGCAGCCAATGAGTTTGCTTGGAACGATATGATTGCCCGCAAGTATGGCAAGCCCGTAGACAACACGGAGTGGTTTATGACACCGCAGACCGTAAATGCGTACTACAACCCCACTACTAATGAAATCTGCTTCCCCGCAGGTATCCTCCAGTACCCCTTCTTCGATATGAATGCCGATGATGCTTTCAACTACGGTGCCATCGGTGTGGTTATCGGGCACGAGATGACTCACGGATTTGACGATCAGGGTCGCCAGTTCGACAAGGATGGCAACCTCTCTGACTGGTGGGCACCGGGCGATGGCGACAAGTTCAAGGAGAAGGCACAGGTACTCGTCGACCACTTCAACAAGATTGAGGTGCTCCCCGGCCTCTTTGCCAATGGTGAGTTTACCCTCGGTGAGAACATTGCCGACCATGGTGGTCTTATGGTATCGTACCAGGCCTTCAAGAACGCTACAGCCAAGAAGGCACTTCCTATAGTGGATGGCTTCACTCCCGAACAGCGCTTCTTCCTTGCATACTCTACTGTATGGGCAGGCAACATCCGCGATGAGCAGATACGTGTATACACCAAGAGCGACCCCCACTCATTGGGCCGTTGGCGTGTAAATGGCACATTGCCTCATATCGATGCTTGGTACGAGGCCTTTGGCATCACTCCCGAGCACAAACTCTATATCCCTGCCGAGCAGCGTGCACAGGTGTGGTAATCGGAAAGATTATTATAGAAAAGGAACGATACTATGCCACTTACGTTACCTGATAGATTGCCCGCAATAGACTTGCTGAAGCAGGAGAATATCTTCGTGATGGATGCCACACGTGCGTCGTCACAGGATATCCGTCCGTTGCGGATTGCGGTGCTCAATCTCATGCCGCTCAAGATCACTACAGAGACTGACCTGGTGCGTCTGCTCTCCAACTCTCCGTTGCAGATAGAACTGAACTTTATGAAAGTGAAGAGCCATACCTCGAAGAATACGCCAGTAGAGCATATGCAGGCCTTCTATACCGACTTTGAGGAGATGCGGCACCATAAGTACGATGGATTCATTATCACGGGAGCCCCTGTAGAACATCTGGATTTTGAAGAAGTGGGATATTGGGAAGAGATGACCGAGATATTTGAATGGGCTCGACATAATGTGACCTCTACGCTCTATATCTGCTGGGCCGCGCAGGCGGGTCTGTATCACTACTATGGTGTGCCTAAATATCCTCTGGAGAAAAAGATGTTCGGTGTATTCAAACATCAAGTGAGCAAACCTGAACTCCCCATCTTCAGGGGATTTGATGACGAGTTTGATATCCCTCATAGTCGGCATACCGAGGTGCGTCGCGAAGATATAGAATGTAATCCTGAACTGGATATCTTGGCCGAGAGTAAGGAGAGTGGTGTGTATATGGTGATGGCTCGTGGGGGGCGTGAGATATTCCTTACGGGACATTCGGAGTACTCGCCACTGACACTTGATACCGAATATAAACGCGACCTCGCCAAGGGATTACCTATAGAGATGCCCAAGCACTATTATCGCGATGACGACCCCTCGCAGCCACCCTTGGTGACATGGAGGGGACATGCCAACTTGCTCTTTAACAATTGGCTTAACTATTACGTGTATCAGGCTACACCATATAGGTTGGAGGATATAAAATAAAATTGACAATTGATAATGACAATTGACAATGATGAAAATCGAACTCCTGGCACCAGCCAAGAATCTTGAATGTGGTATCGAAGCCATCAAGCATGGTGCCGATGCTGTGTATATCGGTGCTCCAAAGTTTGGTGCCCGTGCTGCCGCAGGAAATTCGCTTGATGATCTGCACCAGCTGGCTGATTATGCCCACCAATTCGGTGCAAAGGTGTATGTGACGCTCAATACAATAATCTACGATGACGAGCTGGAGGAGGTGGAGAGTCTCGTGTGGCAGCTCTATCGTATTGGTATCGATGCTCTCATAGTGCAAGATATGGCATTGCTTACGATGAAGTTGCCGCCTATAGCGTTGCATGCCAGTACGCAGACCGACAATCGGACTCCTGAGAAGGTGCAGTTTCTCTATGAGAACGGATTTTCACAAGTGGTGCTTGCTCGCGAACTCTCACTTGATGAGATTGCTGCTATCCATCGTGCTTGTCCTGTACCGCTCGAGGCGTTTGTGCATGGTGCTCTTTGTGTGAGCTATAGCGGGCAGTGCTATGCCTCGCAATCTTGTTTCGGACGCAGTGCCAATAGGGGAGAGTGTGCTCAATTTTGTCGTCTTCCCTTTGATCTCGTGGATGCTGATGGACGTGTTATAGAAAGAAATCGACATCTGCTTTCGCTGAAGGATATGAACCGCAGTGCTCATCTGGAAGCCATGATGGATGCGGGAGTGTGTTCGTTCAAGATTGAGGGGCGACTCAAGGATGTGACATATGTGAAGAATGTCACTGCTTATTATCGTCAGGCTATTGATGCTGTTCTTGCCCGTAGGACCGAGTACAAACGGGCATCGCAGGGGGTAGGCACGTATACCTTCACACCGCAGCTTGATAAAAGCTTTAATCGTGGGTTTACTGATTATTTTCTTACAGGACGCTCTGAGGTGTACTCCTTTGCCACTCCAAAGGCGATGGGTGAATCTGTTGGGCGAGTCAAAGAGGTAGGGCGTGGATACATTGCTGTGGATTCGGACAAGGCTTTTCATAATGGCGACGGACTTTGCTTCATCGATGGCCAAGGACAGCTGCAGGGCTTCCGCGTGAATAGGGTAGAGGGAGATCGACTTTATCCCAAGGAGATGCCTCGCTGGCTGAATACGCGTACTCCGCTCTTTCGTAACTATGACCAAGATTTCGAACGTTTGCTTGCTCGACCCTCAGCTGATCGGCGTATACCCGTAGATATATGCTTGCGCGATATACCTTTTGGCTTTTCACTCTCCTTGACTGATGAAGAGGGACGAAACGTAACGATCAACTTTGCGCGCGACAAAGAAATAGCACGCACAGAACAGCGTGTTGGCATAGAAACGCAACTGTCTAAGTTGGGGGGGACCATCTTGATGCCCCGGAATATAGAGGTTGACTTTACGGAAAATTGGTTTATCCCCTCCTCTGTAGTAGCTGATATGCGTCGCGCAGGAGTGGAGGCTTTTACTCGCGCAAGAAAAATGCGAGTTGAAGATGGTAGATGGAATGTCAATAAAGCAAAGCGGGAGGTGAATTCTGCTTCTTGGGCTTTGAACACTCAATTGACCTATCTTGCTAATGTTGCCAATCGTCGTGCAGCCAACTTTTACCAAGTACGTGGGGTAAGTGAGGTCGCTCCGGCCTTTGAGTTGAGTGCTCCGCGTGGGGCAACACTGATGTTTTGTCGCCACTGCATACGCTATGCGATGGGGTGGTGTCCGCATTGTGGTGGAAAACCTTCGCCTTATCGCGAGCCTTACACACTTGTTTCGGCTGATGGAAAACGTTTTGCTTTGTCCTTTGATTGTAAGCAGTGTGTGATGATGGTAAAAGAAAAGTGATTTCTTGTATGAAGAATTAAAGGAGTGTGTGATGGAAAGGAAATAAAAGAAAGCGGTGGGTTAGCTCACCGCTTTTACATATTCTGCAGCCATCTCGGCACATCGCTCACCATCAATGCTCGCCGACACGATACCACCCGCATAGCCGGCTCCCTCACCGCAGGGGAAAAGTCCACTGATGGTGATGTGTTGCAACGTGTCACGGTCGCGGATAATGCGTACAGGGGCTGAGGTGCGTGTTTCTACACCTATTACAGTGGCCTCATTGGTGAGGAAACCGTGTGAGGTGCGTCCGAAATGCTCGAACCCTCTTTGTAAACGGTTACAGATAAACTCAGGCATCCAAAAGTGAAGCGGTGAAGAGATGAGGCCAGGAGAGTAAGATGATGAGGGTAGGTCATATGATAGCTTCTTACGTGTGAAGTCTACCATGCGTTGTGCTGGTGCTGTCTGGCGACGATTACCTTGCATCCAACATTGCTGTTCCAGTTGCTCTTGGAAATGTAGCATCGCAAGAGGTGGAATATCAGTCATTGGTGGAATGTTGTTAATAGAACTAAGATCTTCTGGTCGTATCTCAACCACCATACCAGAATTACTCCAACGTGAGCCACGGTGCGAGGCTGACATGCCATTTACTACAATTTGTTCGGGGCCACTGGCTGCGGGTACTACGGCACCACCAGGGCACATGCAGAAACTGTATACGCCACGACCCTCTACTTGGGTGACAAAACTGTATTCTGCAGCTGGAAGATATTTACCGCGTCCATTCTTGTTGTGATATTGGATTTGGTCAATTAACTCAGCTGGATGTTCCAAACGTACGCCTACAGCGATACCCTTAGCCTCAATGGCTATGCCTGAAGCTTGGAGATGACGGTATACGTCGCGTGCGGAGTGCCCGGTAGCAAGAATGACGGGACCTCGGAAGGTGCGTCCAGTGTTGGTTTCTATGCCTACCGTCCTGTTGTTTTCTACGATGAGGTGGTCCATGCGTGTCTCAAAGTGTACTTCACCACCACAGCGGCGTATGGTTTCGCGCATGTTCTCGATTACGCGCGGTAGCTTGTCGGTACCAATATGGGGGTGTGCATCGCATAGAATGTTGGTACTTGCTCCGTGTTGACAGAATACGTTAAGAATCTTTTCTACGCTGCCTCGTTTCTTGCTGCGTGTGTATAGCTTCCCATCAGAATAGGCTCCGGCACCGCCTTCTCCGAAACTGTAATTGCTTTCGGGATCTACGGTGTGTTCGCGTGAAATGCGTGCAATATCCCGCTTGCGGGTGTGTACATCTTTTCCTCGTTCCACTACGATGGGACGGCACCCTAATTCTATGAGGCGCAGTGCTGCGAAAAGTCCACCAGGACCTGCACCTACTACGATAACTTCAGGACCCTCATCTACTATTGGATAGTAGGTGTGTAGATACTCTTCGCCAGTGGGTAACTCGTTGATGTATATACGTATTGTGAGATTTATGTATATAGTACGCTGGCGGGCATCGATGCTGCGTTTCAGAATGCGTATAGCCTTTATGGTGCGTGTGTCAAGTCCCTTCTCACGAGCTACATACAACTTAATGCTTTGTTCGTTGGCGGCTTGCTCGGGCAGAACGCGGAGTTGTAATTCCTGAATCATATGAAATAATGTAGTGAATTGTGGTGCGAAGGTACATATTTACTTGCAATAAATCACTACATCACTACTCTTTTTTGTCGTAATTGTGGTCGATGAATGGACCTTTATGGTATGGCTTATTCGTGAATGACATGTCTCCCTTCCCTTGGTTTATGCTATCTCCGTATTTACTAATTTCTGTAGATTTATACTGCTTATGCGATAAATTAGGGATTTTGCTAAACAATATATTTTACCCTATTGCCGTTGTCTTGTCTATTCAAAAAAAAGTAGTACCTTTGTGAAAATATGCGCATTTGACAATATTTAGAACACTATGAATGAAATAGAAAGAAGACGTACGTTTGCGATTATCTCGCACCCTGATGCTGGTAAGACAACCTTGACTGAGAAACTGCTCCTTTTTGGAGGACAAATTCAAGTTGCCGGTGCTGTGAAGTCAAATAAGATTAAGAAGAGTGCCACATCGGACTGGATGGAGATTGAAAAACAACGCGGTATCTCGGTGACGACCTCGGTGATGGAGTTTGACTATAAAGATTATAAGGTGAATATCCTTGATACGCCCGGTCACCAGGACTTTGCAGAAGATACTTTCCGTACGTTGACAGCTGTAGATAGTGTTATTATCGTGGTTGATAGTGCTAAGGGTGTAGAGACCCAGACGCGTAAGCTGATGGAAGTGTGCCGCATGCGCAATACACCGGTAATCATCTATGTGAATAAAATGGATCGCGAGGGTCGTGATCCATTCGAATTGCTTGATGAACTGGAGGATGAACTGAAAATTAGTGTACTTCCCTTGAGTTGGCCCATTGAACAAGGTGCTCGCTTCAAGGGCGTGTATAACCGTTATGAGCAGAAATTTGACTTGTATACTCCGAGCAAGCAGACGGTGACAGAGAAGAAAGAAATTGATATTAATAGTAGTGAGCTGGAGGAGAATATTGGTGAGGCTCAAGCCGAGAAGCTTCGCGCAGATCTTGAACTTATTGAGGGGGTATATCCTGAGTTTAATGTAGAGGACTATCTTTCGGCTTCAGTAGCTCCTGTATTCTTCGGTTCGGCGCTCAACAACTTTGGTGTGAAGGAATTGCTCGACTGTTTCGTTGAAATTGCTCCCAGTCCACGTCCAACAGCTGCTGTAGAGCGCGAGGTGGTGCCTGCCGAAGAGAAATTCACCGGATTCATCTTTAAGATTACCGCTAATATCGATCCCAACCATCGTTCGTGCGTAGCTTTCTGCAAGGTTTGTTCAGGTAAGTTTGTGCGTAATGCTCCCTACTTACACATACGTTCGGGTAAGACCATGCGTTTCTCTTCGCCCACTCAGTTTATGGCACAGCGTAAGAGTACTATTGATGTAGCTTATCCAGGTGATATTATAGGTTTGCCCGATACAGGTAATTTTAAGATTGGTGATACCATCACTGAGGGGGAACAGCTCCATTTCAAAGGGTTACCTTCATTCTCACCCGAGATGTTTAAGTACATCGAGAATGCCGATCCAATGAAAACAAAACAGTTGGCCAAGGGAATTGACCAACTTATGGGTGAGGGCGTAGCACAGCTTTTCGTGAACCAGTTTAATGGACGTAAGATTATCGGTACTGTAGGTCAGTTGCAGTTTGAGGTTATTCAGTATCGTCTGGAGAATGAGTATAATGCCAAATGTCGTTGGGAGCCTGTGAGCCTCTATAAGGCTTGCTGGATTGAGAGTGATGATGCAGCCGAACTCGAAGCCTTCAAGAAGCGCAAGTATCAGTTTATGGCCAAGGATATCGAAGGACGCGATGTGTTCCTTGCTGATAGTGGCTATGTATTGCAGATGGCGCAGATTGATTTCAAGAACATCAAGTTCCATTTTACAAGCGAATTCTAATGAACGATTTGTTTCGGGAAGAGATTAAACGCGCGTGCGATGTTCTCTATCGTGGCGGTGTTATTCTATATCCTACAGATACGGTATGGGGTATCGGATGTGATGCTACGAATGAGGAAGCTGTACGCCGTGTGTATGAAATAAAGAAACGTGTGGATAGCAAGGCTATGTTGGTGCTCGTAGATAGCGATGTGAAGGTCGATTTTTATGTGCGTGAAGTACCGGATGTAGCGTGGGACCTAATAGAACTGGCTAGCAAACCACTAACCATCATTTATGATGGGGCTCGTAATCTTGCATCGAACCTTTTGGCAGAAGATGGTAGCGTTGGTATACGGGTTACGAGTGAGGAATTCTCCAAGCAACTATGTTTCCGTTTCCGTAAAGCAATTGTCTCTACTTCGGCAAACGTCAGTGGAAATCCCTCTCCTCGCTGTTTTTCCGAAATTGACGATGAGATAAAGAATGCTGTGGACTACGTTGTGGGTGTACGTCAGGATGAGCCTGCTGGAGCTGCACCGTCGAGTATCATCAAACTCGGTGCACATGGTGAGGTGAAGGTGATTAGAAGTTGAAGCACGAATGATTAGTGATTATGGATTATACACAAAATAAAAAAACTACGTGGTTTATCCGTTTCACCCAATGGCGTGAACGGCATATCAGTGCCAAGAATTTTACGCTCATTCTTGCAGTGTTTGTAGGACTGTGCTCAGCTTTTGCTGCACTCACTTTGAAGAATCTTATCCACTTTATACAACACTTCCTCACTGAAAACTTTAGTGTCGATGGAGCTAATTATCTCTATCTGCTCTATCCAGTAGTGGGAATTTTTCTTGCAGGACTATTTATTCGTTACATTGTGCGCGACGACATAGGACATGGCGTGACGAAGATCCTTTATGCCATATCGCGCAAGCAGGCTCGTATACGACCACATAATATGTGCTCTTCGGTCATTGCCAGTTCTATTACTATCGGGTTCGGAGGCTCTGTGGGTGCCGAGGCTCCTATTGTCTTGACTGGATCGGCCATTGGATCGAATCTTGGAAAACTCTTCCGTGTAGATGGGCGCACTATGATGCTCCTCGTTGGCTGTGGAGCCGCAGGTGCCGTTGCGGGTATCTTCAAAGCCCCTATTGCAGGATTGGTATTCACGATAGAAGTGTTGTTGATTGATCTTACTATGTCGTCGCTTATGCCGTTGCTAATATCCAGTGTGACGGCTGCTACGGTCTCATATATTGCTACGGGTACGGAATCCATGTTCCATTTTACTATGGCTAACTCGTTCACCATGGAGCGTATTCCCTATGTGATACTTTTGGGTATTGTCTGTGGTTTCGTTTCGTTCTACTTTTCTGAGACGATGAATAAGTTGGAAGACTTTTTTCGTCGTTTTAAGAGCCCTTATGTGAAATTTGTTATCGGTGGTATTGCGCTCAGTCTTCTTATTTTCTTCTTTCCCTCTCTCTATGGTGAGGGTTACGAGACTATAGAGCTTCTTCTTAATGGCAGTACGGAGATAGAGTGGGGTGCTGCTATGGATAACTCTTTCTTCTATGGTCACTCGCGCATGTTGCTTGTGTACCTTGCCCTTGTGCTGCTCTTCAAAGTGTTTGCTACTACGGCGACTAATGCTGGAGGAGGATGTGGAGGTATTTTTGCACCCAGTCTTTTCTTGGGGTGTATCTCTGGCTTTGTCTTCTCACATTTTCTCAATACGATGGGAGTGAGTGTATATCTTCCTGAGAATAATTTTGCTCTTTTTGGTATGGCGGGATTGATGAGTGGCGTCATGCATGCTCCGCTTACAGGTATCTTTCTTATTGCTGAACTTACAGGTGGTTATGACTTGTTCTTGCCGCTGATGATAACTTCGGCTTTCTCGTATCTGACCATCCGTGTGTTTCAGTCGCATAGTATCTATTCGATGCGTTTGGCAAAAAAAGGTGAGTTGTTGACACATCATAAAGATCAGTCAATCCTTACGCTTATGCGCACAGAGAATGTTATCGAGAAGGACTTTAAATCTACTACGGCTGACATGGAATTAGGAAACTTTACAATGGTGATTTCCGAGTCGCATCGCAACCTCTTTCCTGTGCTCAACAAGGATAATCGTTTGGTGGGTATTGTGCAGCTTGATGATGTGCGTCATTATATGTTTCGTAGCGAGCTCTATCGTCGCTATACGGTAGATAAGTTTATGCGTGAGCCTGTAGCTCGTATCTCGGTCAATGATGCGATGGATGTGGTGATGCGCAAGTTTGATGATACACATGCATGGAATTTGCCCGTGGAGGATGAAGAAGGACGTTATCTGGGTTTCGTATCGCGCTCTAAAATCTTTAACGAGTATCGTAAAATCATGCTTGACTACTCTGATGAATGATATACAGAGTGTTTGAATTGACGATATAGAAAAACGGCAGAGTTTAAACTCCGCCGTTTTTCTATACTATTGTTTCGTGCAGGTGCCGACTTAATAATGAATTAGTTGTTGTACTGCAGACTATCTGTTACTATAGTCTCGGATGGTGTGTTGATTTCTGCACTTTCCACTACTTCGACAGTGTCTTTATTGAAGATAGGTAGGGGAGAAGATAATTTGGCCCATGATAGTAAGTTGCTCAGCCAAAGAGCTGCGAATATGATGGCTGCAACACTCAATGAGATTAGCCCCTTCTGCCAACCAGTAAGTCCCTTCTTTGCATAGGGGTCTTTGAGTTTGAGCTTGGGGTACTTGGCGATGTCGGTCAGTGTCTCGCCGAAGGGGATGTTGATCTTTGATGCAGCGTTGATGGCCCATCCATTGGCATTGAGCAGCGGAGCAATATTGCGACGGCGCAGTTTCATCCATGCCATCACCATGGCGGGCCCTGAGATAACGAGCATGATGCCTACGAATGCGGCTATCAGTTGCCACCATTTGAGGGCAAAGATTCCTTCGAAGAGGCCAGTGAGGAATGAACCGATCATGCCGACAGCCATACCTAAGGCGGCGAAGATACCAGCAAACTTGGCGATGTCAAAGGGTTGGGCTTTCCCTTCTGCTGTAGTGGCTGCTGCGGCAGCAGGAGCCGCTTTGGGCGCTTCATTGATCTTTGTGGTCACATCCTTCATTATGGCAGCGTCCTTATCTGATGCGCTCTTGTTGATGAGGTTCTCTACGGCAGTAGCCATACGGCGGTAGGGTGACCAGAAAGCTTGTCCTATGCTTATGGGGTTGTCAATAATTTTGGTGATGACGGCATCCCATACGATTCCTTCATTGTCGTAGTAGATGGCATTTTTCCCTACGAAGAGATCGCCTATGTCACCTACAGTGATTGATGCAACGATGGTTTGCTTGCCTGCTTTCAGGGGAGTTACGCAGTCGCAGTATACAAGATACATGCCACTGGCAGCAGCCATCGTGTTGTGCTTGCCCATATCGGCAACCTTCATGCAGAGTCGGCATTCGCGTTGGTCGATGATGAGGCGACCGCTCTGGAAAATGGCCACTATCTTCTTGTCCTTATTGTAGAAGTCGTGGAAGGTGACAAAGTTGCGGAGCAGGCGATAGAAGTCGCGGTATATGTGAAGGAATTTGCCCACCATCTCGATATTTTCGGCCTCCTCTTTGAGGGCGCTGTCCTGAGCCACAAGGTTGAGCAGTGCCTGTTTCTTGTTGTCGGTGATGAACTTGTTGATAGCTTCCATGCCTAGAGTCTCTACCTCAGTTCCTTTCTTTGCAGCTTTCCAAGCGTTGTAAGCAGTGAAGGCTGCACCAATGTTTGCCCACGATTCGGCAGTGATAGCTTTCTCCTTGGGTTGGATGATGCTGATAAGGGTATTGAATTTATCGGCCCATGCGGGGTTGATTGAGGCGTCGAGTGCCAGTTCTGCCTTGTCGGTGATACGTGCGATAGGGTATGCTGCGATTTCGTCGGTCTTACCAGTGAGGTTGTCGGCGCTGATTGTCTCAATGAGGGAAGTCTGCACATCGAGCTTGGGGGCGCTTTCGGGCGAGAATGAGGCGAGGCGTGCACGTACGAAATAGTCTTTCACCTTGGCATCAAGGGCATTGTATATGTCAATAGCCTTATCGGTGTCGGCACCGTAGGGCGCTTCCACAGAAGCAGCTTGCCATGCTGTATAGTCGGCCAGTGCTTGATAGAATTTTTCGATGAGCTCGGTGTTCACACCTTGCTCGCCACTGCGGTCTGTGACGCTTCCTACTGAAGCAATCGTTGCTGCGATAGCAGCCTTCTCATCGAGGTCAGCAGTGCTGAGTTCGGTGATGATTCCGTCGCCATTGAACCTCGTTTTTGCGAAAATTGCTGCAGTGTCGGCTGTATCTGCAAGACTGATAGTATTGCCCTCTTTGCCGAGGTTTGCAAGAATCTGTTTAGCCGAGTTGTAAAGCTTTTTACCATTTGCATCCTCTTGGTTCAAGTCGTCGAGGCTGATGCTGTCAGCGCCACAAAGTAGTAGATTGGCATCTTTGAGGGCTGCAGTTGTCCACTTGGCGGTAGTGACAATGTCATTTACACGGATACGGCCGTCTTTATCGGTGTCGATATATTGTAGACTTTTCTCATCGATTTCTAATCCAGTTGATGGGCATGAGAGTACAGTCCACATTTTGGGATCGAGCTGATCAAGGTTGGCGATGTCAGCTCCTGTTGTAATTTTTACTCGTGTAGCGCCTCCGATATTCTCGTAGCTCCAAGGATGTTTCTTTGTTCTTGCCATAGTGTTTGTCTCGTCTTTATGTGTGTGTTAAAGAGGTGAAATTGATTGACCTTTCACTTCGTTTTTGTTGTGTGATTTGATTTAGATGTTTTTGTTGTTATACTATAAACGTTTGTTAAAATAACTGCTTATTATAGTTGTGTCCTTTTATTTTGGGTGTAAAGTTAGTGCTTTTTTTGAAATCTTCTACATTATATTAGGTTTTGATGATGTGTTTTTCTGTTATTTTCTTTATCTTCGCATAGTAATTATAAAAGGTTGTATGCAATGAAACATTCTTTAGAGGTGTTACATATGGCTTCCTTGCCAGTTTCGGCAGCGGAAGTTCCGTATTTGTTTGATGAAATGCAGGTGCCTTTTTCATCAATCAAGATGGCTAACTGGCCCTGTGATTATCCCTACATACCTGAAGTGGCTTTTCGTATAGCATGGTGTGAAGAGGGAGTGGCGTTACACTATAAGGTAAATGAACAGAGTGTTCGCGCCTTATATGCTGATGATAATGGGAATGTGTGGACCGATTCGTGTGTGGAGTTTTTCGTCCGTAATGCCGATTCAAATGTGTATTACAATATGGAGTTCAATTGTATAGGTACTGTCCTTGTTGGAGTCGGTGATGGAAGACATGGACGTAGACGCCTCCCCTTGGAGAAGTTGGGACAGATTGATCGTTGGGCTTCACTCGGACGAACACCTTTTGAGGAGCATTGTGAACCTACGCTATGGGAGGTAGCTATAGTAATCCCAGCATCAGTGTTTGAACAACATCCTATTAGTCTGGAAGCTGGAGCTTCTATTTATGCGAACTTTTATAAATGTGGGGATGAACTGACAGTGCCTCATTTCCTCTCATGGAATCCAATTGAGGTGCCTTCGCCTGATTTTCATCGTCCGGATTTTTTTGGGAAACTATTACTTAAGGATTAACATCCCGTTTCGCGTAGTTTTTCAAATAGTTCTCTTTGTTTAGCGTTGAGCGTAGAAGGAACTGATAGGTTGATGGTGACGATGAGATCTCCATACTGATTTTCTTTTTTGAATAGCGGTAGACCCTTCCCCTTGAGTCGCATCTGGGTTCCAGGCTGTGTGGCTGCATTGATTTTTATGCGTACTTCTCCTGTTAATGTGGCTATGGTCGTTTCTCCTCCGAGTACGGCTGTGCTTATTGGTATCGTAGTCGTAGTGTAGAGATTGTTGCCTTCACGTCTAAATGTATTGTCTTGTTCTATGCGAAAGGTGATGTAGAGATCGCCCCGTACACCTCCTTTTGGAGCTTCACCTCCGTATCCGCGTAACTTGAGACGTTGTCCGTCAGCTACTCCTGCTGGGATGGTTACACGGATGTTTCTATCGCCTATGTTTAGTATTTGTTTGTGGGAGACTGTAATGTCGCGTAGGGTGATGTGTAACTCTGCTTCGTGGTCTTGGCCTCGTAAGGGTTGTTGTGCCCTTTGATTGTACGTGCTTCCAAAAAGTTGTTCAAAGAAGTCACTGAACTCACCAGTATTTCCTCTTGACCTACTGAAATCTCCGAATCCGGAAAAATTGAAGCCCCCGAACCCTTGTTTTTCTGATTCGGTAAAATCGTGTTCATGCATTCGGCGACCGTATTGCTTTTGGTATTGTTGGCGTTGTGCTTCGTACTCTTCAGCGTGTATCCAATGTTCGCCGTATTCGTCATATCGCTTGCGCTTCTCGGGGTCGCTTAAAACCTCATTGGCTTCGTTGATTTCTTGGAATCGCTCTTGCGCTTTGGGATCACTTTTGTTTATGTCGGGATGGAACTGTTTTGCTAGTTTGCGATATGCTTTGCGAATATCGGCTGGCGTGGCGCTTCGGTCAAGGCCCAATACCTTATAGTAATCAATGAAAGCCATGGGATATATACTTCTATTTTATATATCATAACTTATTAAGATCCGAAAAGGTTGCGTCAAGAAAAATATTTTATTTACTTTGTACCATAAATGTATATGTATAATGAAAATAAAGAATAGTAAAATATTGAGTTGCATTGTACTGTTGGCAGTATTGTTGGCTTCTTGTAGCAGTGCGGATATGGATAGCGTAAAAATTGTGTGTACGAGTGATGTGCATGGACATTTCTTTCCGTATGACTATTTGCATGATAAGTCTTCTAGTGGTAGTCTTGCGCGCGTTAGCTCTTATTTGAATGAGTTGCGTTCTTCTACAGCGTATGGCGATAATGTTATTTATATAGATAATGGTGATATACTGCAGGGACAACCTACTGCATACTATTCCAATACGGTGGATGTCGGAAATACGCATCTTGCTGCCGATGTCCTTAACTACTTGAAATGTGATGTGGCTATGTTGGGCAATCATGATATCGAAACGGGAGGTAGCACTTATCAGCGCTATCTTGAGGATTTGGATTGCAAAGCTGTAGCTGGAAATATCCTATACGAAGATACTGATTATCCATTTTTACCTCCTTATGTGCTCGTTGAACGTGGTGGGTTGCAGATTGCATTTCTTGGTCTGACTACTCCTGCGATTCCTAATTGGTTGCCTCGTTCTTTATGGAAGGGCCTACAATTCGCTGATATGGAGCAATCGGCTCAACGATGGATGAAGCATTTGCATGATCATGCTAATCCTGATCTTGTCATTGGGCTTTTTCATTCAGGCTATGAAGGTGGTATCGTTACGGATGAGTGTGTTGAAAATGCAACTCGTGCTGTGGCAGAGTTTGTCCCAGGTTTTGATGTCATCTTTTATGGACATGACCATCGGGCGCGCTGTGAAAAAATTGTAAATGTCGAGGGTGACACTGTTCTTCTTATTAATCCAGCAAATAATGCTAACAAAGTTGCAACTCTGGATGTGAAACGTGTAAAGGTTGGTGGTAGGGAAGAACTTGTACTTACTGCTGATCTTGTAGATATGAATACCTATGAGGTTGATGTGAAGTATTTGGAAACCTTTGCAACAAAGCACCAGGAAGTACAAGATTACGTAAGTCGTAGAATAGGTACATTAACTGATTCTATCAGTTCACGTGATGCTTATTTTGGCCCGTCGCCTTTTATTGACTTTATTCATCAGATGCAGCTTGCTGTTTCAGGTGCTCAGATCTCTTTTGTGGCACCTCTGACATTTGATACTACATTAGCAAAAGGTGATGTCTATGTGCGTGACATGTTTAATCTTTATCGCTATGAGAATATGCTCTACGTGATGCGACTCAAAGGATATGAAATAAAGAATTATCTTGAGATGTCCTACTCCTTATGGACTAACCAAATGACCTCTGCTAATGATCATCTACTACTTTTTGACGAGGTTGAGATCATGGCTGACGCAAATGCCTCACGCATGAAGCATCTTGTTTACAATTTTGATTCGGCGGCAGGTGTTCTTTATGAGGTTGATGTTACACGGCCTACGGGTGAGAAAATTGCCATTAAGTCATTGGCTGATGGTAAGCCATTCGATATGAATGGAGTGTATCTTGTGGCTTTAAACTCGTATCGCGGTAATGGCGGAGGTGAACTACTTACTAAGGGGGCTGGAATCCCGCATGACGAGTTGGCTCGTCGTGTAGAATATTCTACAGAAATAGATCTTCGTTTCTATATGCTGAATTATATTGAAATGGCTGGTACGATAAGCCCCAAATCGCTGAACCATTGGAAGTTTGTTCCTGAGTCATGGGCTATTTTAGCCGCAGAACGTGATCGCCGGTTGTTGTTTGGAGATGAATAGGGTTATATTGTTATCTCTCCTGCAATAGATACATTCATGTAGTCGCGTATTTCCTCGGTGTTGTAGCCTTTGCCGATGAGGTGCATCAGTTTGGTGAGTGCGGCCTCTACTGTAGAGTCGTGTCCATTGATAATGCCGACTTCGAGTAATTGGCGCCCTGTTTCGTAGAGATTCATCTTTACGCTGCCCGTACTACATTGTGTGATGTTTACAATTGTTTTTCCTGATGCGGTAGCTTTAGTAAGTGCTTTTACAAGCCACTCCTTTTGGGGAGCATTTCCGCTACCGAAAGTGCGGAATATGATGCCTTTAACTTCTTTAATTTGTAGTATCTTCTTTACGATGCAGGGGTCTATTCCTGGAAATAATGAGAAGATGATGATGTTACTGTCCATAGCATAGTGAGGCGTTAGTATGCTTGTACGGTCGTAAGGACGTATGTAGTGGCGGTAATAGGTGATTTCTATGCCTGATTGTGCCAGCACCGGGTAATTGTTTGAGACAAATGCATCAAAGCTTTCTGCACTAACTTTTGTCGTTCGATTTCCTCTCATTAATTTCTCATGGAAGAATACGCAAACTTCAGGTACTATTGGGGTTCCGTCTTCATTCTTGGCGGCTGCAATTTCTATGGCCGTTAGTAAGTTCTCCTTGCCGTCGGTACGAAGCGCACCTATTGGTAGTTGACTTCCGGTGAGAATGACTGGTTTCATCAAGCCATCAAGCATGAAGCTCAATGCAGAAGCTGTGAAGGCCATAGTGTCCGTACCATGTAGAATTACAAAACCGTCATACCGCTCATAATTGCTGTAAATGATGCCTGCTAATTCACGCCAGAAGTTCGGATCCATGTCCGAGGAGTCAATAGGGGGATCAAATGTATAGGCATAAATGTCAGGATTAATCTGTTTGATTTCAGGTACATGCTGCAATAGGCGGTCGAAGTCAAAGTTTGTCAGTGCTCCCGTCTCGGGATTCTGTATCATGCCGATTGTTCCTCCGGTATATATCAATAGTACAGATGCTTGGTTCGTTGAGTTCATACGGGTACTAGTTGTTTGAGAATGCGAAGTTACGAAGAACTTGTGTAATAATCATTCATTCAGAAAGAAAATCTATAAAAATAATAGCATAAATGTTGTTTTTTATAGTTGACCGAGATTAAGATAGGTGTTGTCGAGACATTTGTTGTCTGTAGTATTAGCTAGTATTGCTGTTGGTGACTATTCGTGTTACTCACCCCTTACATACGTTCTAATTCCCTCGCGTTGGTAGATGTGGATTGTATTGTCAGTGCTATGAACGAACTATTGGTGATATCTCGGAAAGATCGAGGGGTGGATTATCGAGATGGAGATGCTGAAAATAGTTAAATGATTCGTTGTAATAAAAAAAAGATGGTAAAGTTTTCTTAATAGTTTTTTTTGCTATATATTTGCAAATTTGGAGTAGTGGTGATGTGGGGATTGTGTATTAAAAAACAAAGGAATATCTGTAAGAAAAGTTTATATTTATGTGTAAAAAAAAGCTTGGAATGCTCTTGCTGGGAGCAATATCTCTTTTTTGCTCATGCGTAGACAATACCTACGATTTGGCCAATAAAGAGCTTTCGATGGATGTGAAGATTGCCGGAAACAAGTTGGCCCTGCCTTTGGGTAGCATGCGAGCCATTATGCTCGACTCACTTATCAATGTTGACGATTTGGAGTTTTTGAAAATTACAAATGGAGTGTATGGTATCAGCATGTCTGACTCGTTGCCTATTGAGATGGACATACCCTCCGTTAAACTTTCTGTGCCATCTCAGAAACATTCGTCAAAGATTGACTTTATAGAGGTAGATATTACGGAGGTGGATATTGAAGGAGTCAATGCGGAGCCTGCAGTTTTTGCTGTTCCCAATATGTCGCTTGATGATTTGAATGAAAAGCTTCCCAATCTGTCCTCAAGTGTCTCGGCAAGTCTGGTTCCGGATGATTTGAAAACACTTTTTGAGACAATAAAAAGTGGAGTTTCTTTGACTTTTACACCTGAGTACGAATTCCGCTCAATGGTATTTCCTTTGTCTGATGTTGTGGCATGCCAGATGAGTTATAAACTGCCGGAGCAGGTAAGAAGTCTGTCGTCAATCAAATTGGCTAATCGTATTGAAGGGGTAAGTTCGGCAACAGGCTCACTCATTCAGTTCAATATATCACATCCCGGAGTGCTCTCGGATGTAGCGAAGTCAATATCATTCAGTGTGGAGTTTCCTGAGGCATTTAAATTGTCGTTGGATAAGAGCGCGCAGGATGCTAACAAATACCGTTTGGTAAATGCTCACACTTTAGAGGTGGATGGATTGGTTGCAAAAGGAAATACAACGTCTATACAGTTCTATATAGATGAATTACAGGGGTTGGAGCAATTTGTTGACCTTGAAACAGGTGTCCTAAGCATGGATGAGGTAATCAGATATGCTGTGGAATACAAGTTGGATGGTAAAGTGAAACTGTCGTCTGAAACTAATTTGGATGATTTTAAGTTTAGTGTGGATCTGGATATTCCTTTAGGATTCCGTGATATTGAGGGTGAAACAAATGATATCCGTGTTAGTTTCAGTCCGATTCATATGGATTTTCAGGCACACTTTGATAACTTGCAGCATATTGAACGTATAGACTCTGTCTTATTTGATGCTCATAATAGCGTATTAATCTTTGACACAGATATGACGGGTGGATTCAGTCCATTCTTTCTAAAAGAAGGACATGCTTTGAAGCTTGCATTTCCCGAGGAACTGATTATTGATAATGCTCTTTCTGTGTATCCGACTAAGAATGATGCGGAGCCTAAGATTGTGTATGACGCAAAGGAACATGCATTCTATGTATACGATCTGGAAGTGTTTGTACACTCTCATTGGGAGTTGGCGCTTGATCGTATAGTGCTGAATAAACCTGTGGTGGATGGTGTGCTTGACATCGATGTGAATGCCTTGGTCTCTGCCGTTGATGCGCAGAGGAATGAAGTGGAATATCTGGATTTGGCAGGAGTGAAGTTGGAGTCATTGAATTCTACGTTAGAGAACTTGAAACAAAAACAGGCCATATTCACGATGAAAAAATCACATTTGATGATTGAAGATGCAATCTTTTATACTGAGAATGTCATTGCTCCGTTGGACACTTATACTTCATTCTCGCTTAACGAGGAGATCCCTTACGAAATAGGACGGATTGAGTCTATCGGTTTTGCGGAGGACGTGTCTGTGTGCTTTGAAATGAAGATAGATGAATTGGAGAAGCTAGACACGGAGATTCATTTGGATGTACATGCGGCGTTGCCTTCGTTCCTGAAATTGAAAAGTACTAATCCGGATGTGGTTGTCAAGGGAGATTCATTGTTTGTGAAGGCGGACTATCATCCCATTCAAGATGAGGCATTGGTTATAGAACTCTTGTGTACAGGACTTGATTTTACGGGTGCGGAATTTGGTTACAAAGGCTTGGAGCCTAAGGATTCGGCCAATGGTAAAAGCTATCTCTCATGTGTTGGAGATGTTGTTGTATTAGGAGATCTCTATATCGATGATCTTGATTTTCATTCTCATGTATTGAAGGAGATTGAGGATATCACGATGGAAATTAATATCTCATTGGATGATATCGAAGTGAAACATTTCAGCGGTTTATATCGTGGTGAAATTGAAAGAATAAAAGAGTCTTTCAACTTAGAATTAAGTGATGGCTTGGCATTCTTGAAGGATGAGAACAATCGCATCACACTTGCTGAACCGCAAATTATGATTGCATTAGAGAATACTGTTTCCGTTCCTGTTGATATCGACTTGCAGCTATCAGGAAAGGATGATTATGGGAATGTGATAGAAACATCTGTAATCAGTCAGGTGTTCCGTATTGAACCTGCTGGGTTTGATGCCTCGACAAATGTTGTTACTCCTCGTACAACTAGGTTGTTTATTACAAGCGATACTAGTAGAATCTCTATGCAGGGATATCAGAACGTGGAAATACCGAATTTGGCTCGTCTGCTCGAACGTATGCCTAGTTCGATAGATTTAGCCGTACATCCCGTTGTGGATAAGTCGGTAACTCATAGTATTGATCTCAGTAAAGGTGTTAAATTTAATGGGGAATATTCAGTTGTGATTCCTTTTAAGTTTGATGATTTCCATATTTGCTATACCGATACCATATCAAATCTTCAGCTCAATTTGGGCGAGACATTTGAAATGTTCAGCAATATTTCTCTGGCAGCCAAGATGAATGTCAAGAATACATTGCCTGTGGGCGTGTCGCTTTCTGTTAAGGCACTTAATCAGCAGGGCGTGGTGATTGAGGATATAGCTATCGACTCTTTGCGCATAGCAGCGGGTGATGGCAGTAATATATCGGAGGCTACCCAGTCACAGCAAGTAAAGTTTGCTATTAAGAGTAGGTCGGGTGACTTGTCTGCATTGGATAAGTTGGCATTTACACTTGAGGCATTAGTTGATCATACCGAAGGTGGCGTATCGTTGAAGCAGGAACAGGGGCTTCAACTCTCCGATATTGTGATAGAGGTTTCTGGAGATATTGAGGCAAACTTGACAGAGAAAAAATAAAAGCTCTATTGCTAAGTACTAATACTACTCAATTTAGAAAAAATGAAACGAATGAAATATTTAGTTGCAGTGGTTCTGCTTGCTGCAGTCTCATTAAATGGTAGGGCACAGACAGCCAAATCATCTTATTTTCTTGATGGTGCATTTTATAACTATCAGTTGAATCCGGCAATGAAGGCTGAGCGCGGTTTCTTCGCTGTGGGTGTTGGTAACCTCGCCTTTGGAAGTAACGGTAATGTGGGTCTTTCCAATTTCCTCTATCCGATAGGTGAAGACAAGCTCACTACATTCATGAGTGGTACTGTGGACCAGAACCAATTCTTGGGCAATCTGCCTGATGCTGTCCGTTTGGGTTTCAATCTTGACGAGACTATACTTGCTATGGGACTCCGTATGTTTGGAGGATACACCACATTAAGTTTGTCCATGCATGCTAATGCTACCACTTCATTGCCCAAGGGTTTCTTTGAGTTCGCAAAGAAGGGTTTGCAGGAGAACTGCTACAGCTTCTCTGGTGTTAATTTCAACAGCACCAATTACGCGGCTCTTACTCTCGGGCACTCACGTGAGATTTTCGATGGTTTCCGTGTTGGTGTCAATGCAAAATATCTGTTAGGTTTGGCTCATGCCAATGTGACAGTCGATAAGCTCGAAGTGGAGTTCAGCGAAGAGCGTTGGCGTGCCACAAGCCACGCCCATGCACAGGCTGCCCTCTTCTGTGATGCCGAGATGAAGTTGGAAGATGGTTCTATCAGTGGATTTGAGATAGGTTCTACCATTCCTGCCGCCACGGGGCTTGCTTTTGACTTTGGTGTAGTGTATGACATGGAGGACATCGTTCCAGGACTCACTCTCTCGGCTTCTGTCATAGATTTGGGAAAAATTAACTGGCAGTATATGATGACGGCTCAAAGTGCTGATGCTGAGGTGATGTTCGACGGCTTTGATGAGATTGACCCCAATGATGTGAATGCATCATTGGATGTCGAACTGGAGAATTTGCAAGAGCAGGCCATGGAAATGATCGATTTTGAGTACGGAAGCGTAAAGGCTATGTCAACGGCTCTGAATACCACTATGTATCTTGGTGCTGAGTATAATATGCCTTTCTACAGACCCTTGTCAGTCGGTATACTTTATGGTCAGCGCTTCTCTTCATCGACTTTCAATAAGTGGCACGAGGTACGTGGGTTCCTCAATATCGCACCTCTCAAGTGGATTGAGGCCTCGGCCAATTTTGGTACTACCAGTTATGGCACCAGCTGGGGATGGATGTTAAATTATCACCCTGCCGGTTTTACTTTCTTTGTGGGCAGCGACTATATGCTTACAAAGGTAACACCACAATTTATTCCTGTCGATGACTTGAATACCCACATCACTTTAGGTGTAAATCTGGCTATCGGAAAGCGGAAGTAAGCGTGGCGTTTCTCTCTCTTATTGATCTTATGGCACCGGTTTTTACTGGTGCCATTTGCGTGTATGTTACTTTTGTTCAATAGAAGTCGTGAGTGAGAGCAAAATTTATCGCACCTGCTTCGCCAGCCTCTTGTACCTGCAATAATGTTTCAGTGCAGTGCGCGATTTTTTTTTGTGAAGGGTGTCTAGTAACCCATTTATGAACTTTCTTATATGGAGAAATGCTATATTATCTCCTTTATTTTCTCTTTATTCAATGTTTCTACTAAGTATATCTCTTTTCTTAAATGGGTTCACCCAATAATCTTAGAGGGTATACCTGATATCTCTCGAGGCTCTACCTAATATTACGTTTCAGTTATCTTCTCGTGGCTTCGTTTTGTTTTTTGCTATTTATTCTTTGCAATTTTGCAGTTTTATTGAATTTTATTTCGTATTTTTGCCGTTCATAAGAAAACTATATCAAAAACTATTTATAAACATGGAAAAGAACATACAAGAACTGACCGAAAAGATGTTTCGGGATGGAGTAGAGAAGGGCAACGAAGAGGCTGCACGCATCGTAGCTGCTGCCAATGCTCAGGCTGCCGAGATTGTAGAGGCTGCACGCAAGGAGGCTGAGGCTCTCGTTGCTGCTGCTCAGAAGTCGGCTGCTGAGTTGATGGAAAACACTAAGTCGGAGCTTCGCCTCTTTGCAGGCCAGGCAGTGAACGCGCTCAAGAGCGAGGTAGCT
>JAZRMG010000063.1:0-7213 GCA_045647345.1 Bacteroidaceae bacterium
AAGGGCTTCGGCATAGACCACTTGAAGAGCGGTATCGTAGCCTCAGGCGCTGTACTCCACTACTTGGAGGTGACCTTGCATACACAAATCAAGCACATCACTACACTCTCGCGCATCGAAGAGGAGCGCTACGTGCGCCTCGACCGCTATACCGTGCGTAGCCTCGAACTGGTGTACCCGATGAACGATGGCGGCAAATCATTGCTCGACGTCATCGACAAGACCATCAGCCCCATGGGTGCGCGTCTGCTCAAGCGCTGGGTGGTGTTCCCCCTCAAGGAGGAGCGCGCCATCAATGAGCGCCTGGATATTGTGGAATACTTCTTCCGCCACCCCGACTTCCGCGAACTGCTTGACGAGGCGCTCCATCAGATTGGCGACCTCGAACGCATCATATCGCGTGTGGCTGCAGGGCGTGTATCACCGCGCGAGGTAGTGCAGCTGAAGGTAGCCCTCAGCGCCATAGAACCCGTGAAGGCAGCTTGCGAAGCATCGGACAATGAGAGCATACGCCGCATAGGAGAGCAACTCAACATATGCCGTACCATACGCGACCGCATCGCCCACGAAATCAAGAACGACCCTCCCCTGCTCGCGGCCAAGGGAGGTGTCATCGCTGATGGAGTGAGCACAGAGCTCGACGAACTGCGCCGCATTGCCTACTCGGGCAAGGACTACCTGCTGCAGATGCAGCAACGCGAGAGTGAGGCTACCGAGATACCCAGCCTCAAGATTGCCTACAATAACGTCTTCGGCTACTACATCGAGGTGCGCAACACCCACAAGGACAAGGTGCCCGAGACCTGGATACGCAAGCAGACGCTGGTCAATGCCGAGCGCTATATCACGCAGGAACTCAAGGAATACGAAGAGAAGATTCTCGGTGCTGAGGACAAGATTTCGGCGCTTGAGACACGCCTCTACAATGACCTCGTGTTTGCTCTGAACGAATATATCCCTGCTATACAGATTGATGCCAACCAGATAGCACGCCTCGACTGCCTGCTCTCTTTTGCCAATGCCGCAGCGCTCAACCGCTATGTACGTCCCGTGGTAGATGATAGCACTACACTCGACATCCGTCAGGGCCGTCACCCTGTCATCGAGCAGCAACTGCCCGTGGGAGAGAGTTACATTGCCAACGATGTGTTGCTCGATACCGACACGCAGCAGATACTCATCATCACGGGTCCCAATATGGCCGGTAAGTCGGCGCTCTTGCGTCAGACCGCCCTCATCACCCTGATGGCACAGATAGGTAGTTTCGTGCCTGCCGAGGCCGCTCACGTAGGCTTGGTAGACAAGATCTTCACTCGTGTGGGTGCCAGTGATAACATCTCCGTGGGCGAGTCTACCTTCATGGTCGAGATGACCGAGGCATCGGACATCCTCAACAACATCAGTCCGCGCAGCCTTGTGCTCTTCGACGAATTGGGTCGTGGCACCTCGACATACGACGGCATCTCTATCGCATGGGCTATCGTGGAGTATATCCACGAGAATAGCCGTGGTCGTGCGCGTACGCTCTTCGCTACCCACTACCACGAGCTCAACGAGATGGAGAAGTCCTTCTCACGCATCAAGAACTTCAATGTGGCTGTTCGTGAGGTGAACAAGAAGGTGGTGTTTGTGCGCAAACTTCAGCCCGGAGGCTCCAACCACTCGTTCGGTATCCACGTAGCCGACATGGCCGGTATGCCCAAGAGCATTGTCAAGCGTGCCGAAAAGATACTGCAACAGATGGAGAGCAATGCTGCAGCCGATGGCATCAGCAAGCCTACTGAGGTGATTGCCGAAAGCCGTGAGGGACTGCAGATGAGCATCTTCCAACTCGACGACCCCATCCTCTGTCAAGTGCGCGACGAGATATTGGGTATCGATGTCAATAATCTCACGCCACTCGAAGCCCTCAACAAGCTCAACGAGATCAAGAAGATTGTGCGGGGAAAATAATATTGCAAGAGAACAAGTTAACGTAAGAGCAGGAATGTCTCTTAGTCAAATGTTAAATAAGGAGTCAACCTTTCAATATCTTTCTCTGTAAATTCATCAAGGAAAAGGAGTTGGCGAATCGATTTAATGTCACCTTCACGTTTACGCAAATCTACAATTGCCTTTGCTTGGTAGAATGTAAGATATGGATGTGAACGTAATCGGGTCACTGAGAGGTGGTTTATACGTAATTTCATAGTATGTGGCGTAGCCACATGTGTCCAATCTCCTATATCTTCGGGCAATACCCCCAATTCATGTAATTGGGCTATGCTATGGAAACCTCCCAGCTGTTCACGGTAATCTACTATCATCTTAGCATAAACAGGTCCTATGCCGGGAATCTTCATCAGTTCAGTTGTATCAGCTCGATTGATGTCTACAAAATCGCCTGGTTTGTTCTTGGCACGCATATATTCGGCAAAGGGATGCTCGTGTTCTGCTGTTTTTATAGGTTTCGATACCGGCTCTTGATTTGCTACATGGTAGATGTCGTTCCTTTGCAAAATTTCAATATAGGGTTTTATGCGTTGAAACACAGTATCGTGTAAACCATATATACGTGCCAAGTCATCGGGTTTCCTAAACACACCTCCAGCACTACGATATCGTACAATGTTTCTTGCTACCGAAGAGGGAAGTCCGACAGAAACCAATTCCAGTGAATCAGCAGTATTGGGATTGAAGGGCCGAAGGCTAATTTTTACAATGGGCACCTTTGGCTGCATTGTTTCCTGTTGCAATGAGTCGGGCATATAGACTTCGTAAGATTCCTTATCGTACCATAATGGTTGGGTCCATAGCAGTGCTGCAACTGCGATAATTAATACCGAGAGTAACAGAATTGCTCTTTGATCTTGCCGGGTGAAGGTGAACCAATCGCGCCACATAAAAGTTAGTATATCTGTAATGACCCGTGGCAAATATAACCGATTATTTGTACTTTTGCAACGTTATTGACAATAAACACTATGAGTTATCTGAAAAAATACCCTCTATCTATTCTTATCATTGGCGTGATATTGTTTCTTTCATTCTTCAATCCTCCAGAGACTCCACTCAATAAGGTTACCAATATCGACAAAGTGATGCATTTCCTTATGTATTTCGGCTTTTGTGCAGTATTATGGTTTGAGTATTTTAAGAGTCATAAGCATGCTAATGTATCACGCCTTATTCCTTGGGCCATCATAGCCCCTATACTCTTTAGCGGTTTGATTGAGATAGGCCAACAAACCCTGACACCCACTCGTGCTGCTGATTGGGTCGATTTTCTCTTCAATACCCTTGGATGCCTTGTTGCAGCCGTATTTAGTCAGCTTGTTACGCGGCGCATAGTGAGAAAGCTATATAAGTCCTCACATGAGGTTAAATATGAGTAAACTTGTTTGTCGCGTATCTCCTCTTTTCTCCTGGTGATCCATGAAAAAAGAGGGTGTGCACTAATGCACACCCTCATATATGGTATAGATGCGTAGGTATACTAATCTGCTTAGTATATCACCTTTAAAGGATTGCGTAAGATCTGTGCATACTGGTCGAGGTAGTTGGTCCATTCCTCCATGGAGTCGAATCCATACTTGCTCCATCCTGAGCCCCAATAATAGGTATATTGGCTCTCAGGCTTGTAGCTACTGATGGCGAGTACATGGCCCAATGCTCCGCGTTCCTTAGCTTCCTTATCGGAGAACATCTGAGCTTTGGCCTCGTTTACCTTAGCGGGCATCACGGCACCAACATAGATGGTTCCGTTGCCGTTGTTCACATTGTCGGTGAGGTCGGCATAGGCGATATATCCCTTGTCGCCTTCGAGTGCATAGGCTGTGGGATTTTCGGGATGTATGACGAGACCAGTGGCTACAGGCATTGCCTTGGTGAGGCCGGCATAAGTGATGACGGTCTTATTGAGCTGCGAACCCTTATCAAGCGAGATGATACGAGTCTCGACTACACTATCTTTGCCTACTACGAAGGGATTGTAGGTAAGTCGTACGGTAAAGCGTAGGGGGCCGTTCTCGATGATTTCGTATTCTTTCCAACAATAGGGATAGAGGATGTTGTCATCTTGTATGAGTGCCGAGGTTCCGCATCCGAGAGTAGGGCCTACCTTATAGCAGTCGAGTCCGTTACCATGGTCTACGTGGTAGGATACGGAGTGATACAGTTCATCTGCCTCATCGTGTTTGCGTGCCTTGCGTAGGCGGGCTATCTCGGCCTGTGTGTCGGGGTTGAGTTCGTTGGCATAGCGCTGTTCTACTACTAGACCAGGCACACGCTTCACCCATGCATCGTAGCCAAAAGCACGTTCGCCCTTAGCCTGCAGGGCGGGACCGTAGGCACGGTAGGCAGTGCGGTCGTTCTCCCACGCGATATCATCTACGCGTTCGGGATAGTGACGTCCATACACGAGAGCTTCAGCCTCAACAGGCTCACCCACAGCTACAGTATACACGGCTTCAGCATCAGCCTTTACATTGACTTGAAATAGGAGCTTGTCATCATAAGTAATCTGATAGGGTACCTGATTGCCTTCAGCATCGAGGATGATGTATTGCTCTTCGTCGATGAGTTGTACCTTCTTGGCCACTTCGCTGATAGGCACCTCTACCATCTCTTCACGGTCGAATGCTTGGTCGTTGGTCACCGTAACGGTGAAATCAGTGCTCTGCTTAGGACCGCATGCTGTGAGCAGGGCTAGGAGAGAGAGGAATGAAAAATGCTTTTTCATACTTGTTATGTTGATAGTTGATAAATAAAAGATGAAAGATGCATCGTCCTAATGAGGACTTTGCACTTTCATCTTTATACCGTTACCTTTATTTAGGGTTGCTTGCCAATGTAAGCCAAGATACCGCCATCGACGTAGAGCACGTGACCATTTACGGCATCTGAAGCCTTAGAGGCGAGGAACACTGCGGGACCACCCAACTCTTCGGGATCGAGCCAACGGCCTGCAGGAGTCTTGGCACAGATGAACGAGTCGAACGGATGACGTGAACCATCAGCCTGACGCTCGCGCAAAGGAGCTGTCTGAGGAGTAGCGATGTAGCCCGGGCCGATACCGTTACATTGAATGTTGTACTCACCATACTCAGAGCAGATGTTACGTGTAAGCATCTTCAAGCCACCCTTAGCAGCAGCATAAGCTGATACGGTCTCGCGGCCAAGCTCTGACATCATAGAGCAGATGTTGATGATCTTACCTTCGCGACGCTCCAGCATCTCGGGGATAACGGCGCTAGAGCAGATAAACGGACCTACGAGGTCGATATCGATTACCTGCTGGAACTCTGAGCGCTTCATCTCGTGCATGGGGATGCGCTTGATGATACCTGCATTGTTTACAAGGATATCAATCTGACCTACCTCGGCGTGAATCTTCTCCACGAGCTCCTTTACAGCTACTTCATTGGTAACGTCGCACACGTAGCCATGTACGTTCTCGATACCTGCCTCCTTATAGTTGGCCAAGCCCTTTGCGAGAGCCTCTTCGTTGATATCGTTGAAGATGATGTTCTTAATGCCAGCACCTACAAATGCCTTGGCAATGTTGAATCCGATACCGTAAGATGCGCCAGTGATCCAAGCGTTCTTACCTTCTAATGAAAACATGTTCATAGTGTTAATTATGAATTATGAGTTATGAATATTCCTAATTATTTCAAGTCAGTGATGAGCGAGAAATCCTGATCGCCATAGTCGAGGTTCTCACCGCCCATACCCCAGATAAAGGTATAGTTGTGTGTGGCGGCAGCGCTATGGATTGACCACTCGGGAGAAAGCACAGCTTGGTCACCCTTCATCCAGATGTGGCGTGTCTCGTCAACCTCACCCATGAAATGGCATACGGCATGCTCCTCGGGTACCTCGAAGTAGAAGTAGGCCTCCATGCGGCGGCTATGTACGTGAGCAGGCATGGTATTCCATACGCTACCGGGAGCGAGCTCGGTCATACCCATCTGAATCTGACAAGTGGGGAGCACCTGGTTTACAAGCATCTTATTGATGTTGCGGTCGTTGGAGCCTTCGAGCGAACCCATGTGAGCTACTACGGCATCGGCCTTAGTCACCTTCTTGCAAGGATAGCTGCGGTGAGCGGTGCATGAGTTGAAGTAGAACTTAGCGGGGTTCTGAGGATCCTTGCTTTCGAAGATCACATCGCGATCGCCCGAACCGATGTAGAGTGCCTCCTTATAGTCGAGTTCGAAGGTTTCGTCGCCAGCCTTTACGATACCGGGGCCACCTACGTTGAACATACCGATCTCGCGGCGAGTGGTAAAGAAGGGAGCCTTGAGCGGGTCGATAGCCTCAAGCTTCAACGCTTCGTTTACAGGCATGGCGCCACCTACTACCATACGGTCGTACATAGAGTACACCATATTCACCTCATCGGCTGCAAACACCTTTTCAATGAGAAAGTCGCGACGGATACGCTTGGTGTCGTAATTCTTCGCATCTTCGGGATGTGCAGCATAGCGAACTTCATAATTTGTTTTCATAGCTTTACTGATTTTATTGTGATTTGTAATTAGGATGCAATATCTGCAAAGTTACAAGATTTTTTCAATAGTAATTACATTTTTTCAATTATTCGTCCGGTATTATGTGAGAATTTATAATCTGCTCACGGCCTTCTCCATATTAGTCACGATACTCGAGTATGTCGCCCGGTTGGCAGTCGAGCGCCTTGCAGATGGCGTCGAGCGTGGAGAAGCGGATGGCACGGGCCTTGCCCGTCTTCAGTATGGATAGGTTAGCGGCGGTGATGCCCACCTTCTCGGCCAGTTCGCCCGAGGTCATCTTGCGCTTGGCCAACATTACGTCTACGTTTACTATGATTGACATTGTATGCTTATTTATAAGGTTCTACATAGTGGGGTAACGAATCACACAGTCAGGCGGTTCTCTTCGCTCAAACGGACACCTACTGAATAGATTATCGCAACACCGATGAGCAGAAGGGGAGTAAAGAATGTGTTGGGATAGACCATAAAGAGTGGAGCACCATAAATTATGGGGAAACTATTGGCGCATAGACCTGAAAGAAAATATACAGGTGCCGACCACCATATAATATTAGCGTTACGCTTTGAGAAAAACTCGCCGCATTTGATTAGCTTGATGGAGTTGAGCATAAACACCATGGTGAGTATGTTTACTATAAGGCCAAAGATAACATACCCTGCGAGAATAAGTACTTTCCAAGCATACCACTCTTCAT
>JAZRMG010000064.1:0-7395 GCA_045647345.1 Bacteroidaceae bacterium
CTTGTCAGAGTTAGAGAGGTCGGCCGAAGCTACGATCATGTTCTCTACCTGTGTGGCGAGTACACCGAGTACAGCTGCCGATGCGTTACGTGTAGCATCGTTAGCCTTCTGCTGCACAGCGCTCCAGTCTACCTGAGGAGCCTTGCCGGCAAACCACTCAGCCATCTTCACGGCGAGGTCGGGGTTGGCAGCAGCCCAAGCAGCCTTAGCAGCATACTTCTCAGCTACGATCTTCTCCAGCTCAGCAGCACGCTTTGCGTAGAGCTCCTGTACCTCGGGAAAGATTTGGAATGGGTTGGTGGGGTCGCCACCGAGGTTCTTGATGGTGTTTGCGTATGCGTCGCCACCGAGAGGTGCACCGTGTGTAGCGCAGTTGTTTTCGTAGCTGCTACCATCAGCCTTGAGGGCACCCTTACCCATTACGGTCTTACCGATGATGAGGGTGGGACGCTCAGTCTCTGCCTTAGCCTCGATGATAGCTGCGCGGATCTCATCAGCGTCGTTACCGTTGATAGAGATTACCTTCCAGTTCCAAGCCTCGTACTTCTTGGCTACATCCTCACATGTCACCTCGTGGCATGTAGTAGAGAGTTGTATGTCGTTAGAGTCGTAGAACATGATAAGGTTGTCCAAGCCGAGGTGACCAGCGATGCGGCCAGCACCTTGTGAGATCTCTTCCTGAATACCACCGTCAGAGATGTATGCATAGATGGTCTGGCCCATCACGTCGCCCAGGCGAGCCTTGAGGAACTTAGCGGCGATGGCTGCACCTACTGCGAAGGTGTGGCCTTGGCCGAGGGGACCAGAAGTATTTTCGATACCGCGCACGAGGTCTACCTCAGGGTGACCAGGTGTGGGGCTGCCCCACTGGCGGAGCTGAGCCAGTTCGTCGAGGGTAAACTTACCTGCCAATGCCAACTGGGCATAGAGCATGGGAGCCATGTGACCGGGATCAAGGAAGAAACGGTCGCGACCCTCCCAATAGGGGTTCTTGGGGTCGTACTCGAGGAACTCGCTATAGAGTACGTTGATGAAATCGGCACCGCCCATAGCACCACCGGGGTGACCGGACTTTGCCTTTTCTACCATTGATGCAGCAAGGATACGAATGTTGTCCGCTGCTCTGTTCATGATCTTCTTGTCGTTCATAACAATTGTTCTTATGAAGTTGGTTATGTGATAATAATTCTGAATGTAAAGGTACGACTATTTTTTTGTACTTTTGCTCAAAGTCGGGTATTTTTTATGTTATAAATTCTTATTCTTCTCCGCTATGCTCTTTGAGAAAGGTCTCTTCTCTCAGTCGATACTCACTATATTTATGTTCGACTTTGCGCACGAACAAGGTTGTCTCTATGCCAGAGAATCGTCCGTTGCGACAGAGCGAATCGGTGTAGTAGATGGAGTCGTTCTTCAGACGCAGGAATGTCTCCACATTTTCGTTCCATACATGACGGTTCTTGCCATACTTCTCGGCTAAGCGCATAGCATCTTGTATGTGCCCAAATCCTGCATTGTATGAGGCCAACACAAAATACCGTCGTTCGCTTTCGGGCACGCGACGGAAGAGGTGAGACAGGTACTTGAAATAATAGGTGGCTGCACGTACACTTTCGTCTGGATCGCGCTCCATGCCTTCGGGGATTCCCATGGCACGTGCTGTCTGTGGCATCATCTGCATCAATCCCATAGCTCCTACGGCTGAGGTGGCGGCAGTGTCGAACTTGGATTCTACGTAGGCCACGGCGGCCAACATTTTCCAGTCCCATCCAATGGTGTCGGCGTAGGTGCGGAACAGGCTGTCGTAAGGCGATATACGGAAGATGGGGACTATGGTGTCTGTTACGACCAACGTGTCAGAGTTTTCGTTGTGGACATGCGGTATTGTATCCGGGGTAATACTCATGATGAAAGTTGCGATGAGCACTACAATAACTACGGTGTAGAATGTTTTTTCCCGTTTACGCATGTTCTGTCTCTTTTTTCGTCTTTTGGGATATAGTGAACAGGGCTTTTTTTATAACTCTTCGCATTCTTTCAGCCAGCTTGACGCACTGGCATCGCTAGGCATGCGCCAATCGCCACGTGGACTCAGCGATACGCTGCCTACCTTAGGACCGTCGGGTAAGCATGAACGCTTGAATTGTTGCTGGAAGAAGCGGCGGAAGAAGGTTGTGAGCCACTTCTTGATGGTGGCAGAATCGTATAACCCTTCAAAGGTGAGGCAAGCTAAGTAGTAGATTTTCCTGGGGCGGTAGCCTGAACGTAAGAAGTGGTAGATGAAGAAGTCGTGCAGTTCGTAGGGACCCACCAAATCTTCGGTCTTCTGCTTGATGGTACCATCGGCCTTGGCGGGGATAAGCTCGGGGCTGATGGGCGTATTTACAATATCGAGCAAGATGGTGCGCACTTCGGCATCGTAGCTATGCTCGGCTTCCCACTGTACCAAGTGGCGCACAAGTGTCTTGGGGATACCGGCATTCATGCCATACATTGACATATGGTCACCATTGTAAGTGGCCCATCCGAGAGCCAATTCCGAGAGGTCGCCCGTACCGATTACAATTGCATTCTCGCGATTGGCTACATCCATGAGCAACTGTGTGCGCTCACGAGCTTGGGCATTCTCGTAGGTCGTGTCGTGTACGTCGATATCGTGTTCTATGTCCTTGAAGTGCTGTATGCAAGCATCCTTAATGCTAATCTCACGTAGCGACACACCCAGATGACGCATCAAGTCGAGCGCATTCTGATAGGTGCGGTCGGTAGTGCCGAAACCTGGCATGGTGACACCGATGATGCCTGTGCGGGGAAGTTGCAGTAGGTCAAAGGTGCGTACGGTAGCAAGCAATGCCAACGTAGAGTCCAGTCCGCCCGAGATGCCGATTACCACCTTGCTACAGCGGATATGGGTCAGACGCTTGGCCAAAGCCATCGACTGTATGTTGAACACCTCGTTGCAATGCTTGTCGAGCTCCTTGCCCTGTGGCACGAAAGGCAGCTGGGCAAAGTGGCGGGTGAGCACATTCTCACGTTCGGTGATGGGGGCCGTATGTATGTGGAAGGCTTTGGGGTAGAGGTCGGCCTGTGCGGTAGCGAAAGTCGTGTTTCCACGGCGCTCCATGCGAAGTTTGTCCAGGTCTATCTCTGAGCAGATGAGCTGTGCTTCGAAGCTAAAGCGCTCGCCCTCAGCAATCAGGGTGCCATTCTCGGCTACGATGGCCTTACCTGCAAACACGAGGTCGGTGGTCGACTCTCCATAACCACAACTGCTATACACATAGCCTGCCATACAGCGTGCCGACTGTTGCTTGATGAGTGAGCGCACGTAGTCGTGCTTGCCCGTAACCTCATCCGATGCCGAGAGGTTGAAGATAATCTCTGCACCTTGCAGTGCAAGTGCTGAGCTGGGGGGAGTCACACTCCATAGATCCTCACATATCTCCACACCAAAGGCATAACGTCCTGTATGAAATATTTGATATGACCCGATGTGTACCGACTGCCCTGCATAGCAGATGTTGTCTTCCATGCGCAAGTTATAGCCTGTGGTGAACCAACGGCGTTCGTTAAACTCACCATAATTGGGGATATAGCATTTGGGTACGATACCTAAGATGCATCCTTGCTGCAATACGAGTGCACAATTGTACAATGCTCCGCATACATAGATGGGTGCACCTAATATATATATATTGTCATATACCTTCGTCGCTTCGGCAAAGTGGGCAATAGCCACTTCGGTCTCTTGCAGCAAGGTCTGCTGCGTAAACAAGTCACCACAGGTATAGCCCGTGATGCACAGCTCGGGGAATACAGTCACTTCAGCACCCTTCTCATGAGCGCGGTGTGCCAAGGTGATAAGTTGTTCTACATTATATGCAGGGTCAGCCACGCTAACCAAGGGTACAGCAGCGCCCACTTTGATAAATCCGTGTTGCATAACTATTTTAATTTCTGATTGCAAATATACATAAAGCGAGTGAATAAACAAAGTTTATTCGCAACGAGCATGTCGTATACTCATACTTTTCGTCTAAGATGGGCATCTTTAGATGTGAAACGCATGAGTAGCATGAAATAAAGTTCCCAGCAGGGATGGAGCATATCGAACAGCGGCAACGATACGTTGTATCGGCGTTCGCCGAATGTTTGTGCGGCACGATGGTATGCATGGATTCTGACACCAAAACAAATGATCCATAGCCCAAGGGTAATCCCTAATGTGAGCCACCAATGGTGCACAGCGCTAAGTGCTATGCCTCCTGCTACGCTTATATACAGTAACAGTCGTGTCAAGGTGTCGATGCTAAGCAGGTGGGGTTCTATGCCGCGGAACTTGCTGCGGGTGAAGATACGGCTCAGCTTATTGGTTTTCCACGAGTATCGGTTTGATGAAACGCAACGTACGGTTGCGGTTTCTCCTACTGCTGCCGTGATGCGTCGGGCGGGTATATGTTCATTGATGAAGAGGTCATCTTCGCCACGTTCCAAATCAAGATGTCGGCTATACCCTTTATTGGTGAAGAATATTTCTCGGCGATAGGCCATGTTACGCCCTATGCCCATGTAGCCTCTACCGATGATGGTGAGACCCAACATGCGGAGTTGCTGTTGCAGGGTGTCGTACATGTAACACAAGTTGGCGAAGCCTCTCTTACGTTCATAGTTGCTGTATCCGAGAACAACATCAATGGTATCGGTAAAATGGCTGGATAGGGTAGTGAGCCACTGCGTACTTGTGGGATAGCAATCCGGTTCAGTGAATACTAACCATTCCTTCTTGGCGGCTTTGATACCTAACATGAGAGACAGTTTCTTGTGGCTGATGTAGCGTATGCTGTCCGAGGTGAAGGTGCTGTAGAGATGGGAGTACTTCTCGGAAAGTCGCTGTAGTAGTTCGCGAGTTTCGTCCTTGGAGTTGTCGTCTATGACGATTACCTCAAAGTCTGGATAGTCCTGTTCGAGGATGAGTGGAAGATGCTTATCCAATAGGTGCTCACAGTCTGAAGCTG
Organism: Bacteroidaceae bacterium; assembly: GCA_045647345.1. GTDB lineage: Bacteria > Bacteroidota > Bacteroidia > Bacteroidales > Bacteroidaceae > UBA1189. Next base: position 5,016 of record JAZRMG010000064.1, read on the forward strand.
AGATGATGACCGATATGCCTGGCCTTTGAGCTGATAGAGCTCGCTTTCCCTTACGCTCTGCCACGCTACGGCGGTATGGAGCATGGTAGATGATTAGACTATAAAGGAGTTGGATAATTGCCAACCCCCCGACGACTATCCAAATAATGTGTTCTGTAGATTCTGTTGTCATCACTTTTTCTTTGAAATTACAAAGATAGTGCAAGGTGAGAGAAATGCCAAATTTATTTGGGCATATCCGATCCGCCGCCTATTTTGAAGCTGCGTAGCAGATTAAAGATGCCACGAGAGAAATACCCAATTTATTGGGTTACGAGAGGAAAAGCAATATTTATTATCAGATTTTGGTTTGAACTTCAGTATTTTATTGCAGCGAAGGATTTACAGAATCAGCGCTCTTCGTTTCATCTCTGCGCAGAGTGACTATAACTATATCCGTAGGAGCGCAGAATCTGATGTTGTGGCGCGAGGTCCCCAGTCCTCCCGTGATGATGATGGGCACCCCCTGACTGCTACGTCGGAGTCCTGTGCGGAAGCGCATGCCATACTTCGATGCTGTGATGGGGGCATATAGTCCGAAGAGGGTCACTTGTCCGCCATGGGTGTGTCCAGCCAGTGCGAGGTCTACGCCACTCACATCGGCATCCTCCACATAGTCAGGTGTGTGAGTGAGCAGTATGGTGAATGAGGTCTTGTCAAAGTCCGTATCTCCCCTATTCTTCTTAGGAGCAGAAGGGTAGCGCCCTGCATAGGCATTGGCCCCCCATAGCGTGATGCTGTCGCCTCCTCGGTATAGCGTGGTGGCAGAGTCCTCGAGCAGTGTCATGCCCTGCTCTCGCATGGCGTGGCGTATCTGCTCGGTGCAGCGCTCATAGTCGTTGTTGCCCAGTACGGCAAACGTCCCATCAGGTGTCACCACACGTCCCAGTTCTGCCAATAGCGGAAGCACATACTCACATCCCTCTTGGTAGTCACCTCCCAGCAACAATACGTCGGGAGCAGTCGCCTGCAGTGCCTTCACCGTGCCGTGCAGCTGTCGCTCCTTAAACTTGCTCTTTAAGTGAAAGTCCGACGCAAAACCTATGCGGTAACCATCGAAGGTCGTGGGTACATCGGGCGAACTTATAGTATAACTTCGCATCCGGTTCACACCCGCATAGCGTAGCGAGGTACACGAGCTAAGAGCGAGCATCAATAGCAACAGGTAGGGAGGGATGCGTCGCATAGGTGTATATATGATTGACCTCGTTTTATCTTATATGATTAAACATTAAGAGTTATAGCTCCTCGCTCAGGTAGCCTTTGGGTAGTTCGCGGCAGTTGTACTGCGATGCCATAATCTCTCCATAGGCACCGGCTGAGCGGATGGCGATGAAGTCGCCACGGTGCGTGGTGTTGAGGTCTACGGCCTTGCCAAACACGTCGGAGCTCTCGCACACGGGACCTACTACATCGTAGGTGAGTTCGGGCTCGTAGGATGAGATGTTCTCGATACGGTGATAGGCCTGGTAGAGGGCGGGACGAATGAGGTCGGTCATGCCGGCATCGACGATAGCGAAGCGCTTACAGGTGCCCTCCTTGATGTAGAGCACGCGGGTGATGAGGCTGCCACACTGGGCTACGATGCTGCGGCCTAGCTCGAAGTGGAGCGTTTGCCCGGGACGTAGGCGTAGGTGCTTGCGGAATACCTCGAAGTAGTCGTGGAAGGCGGGGATGTACTTGTGGTTGGGGTGACCGTAGTCGACACCCAAGCCTCCGCCCACGTTGATGCTGAGGATGGGGTATTTGCGGCGCTCGAAGGTCTCGGTGAGCTCGTTCACGCGGTTGCACAGGGCTACGAAGTCGATCATGTCGAGTATCTGCGAACCGATGTGGAAATGGATACCTATAAACTCGATGTGGGGTAGGGCGATAGCCTGCTCGATGACTCCCTCAATCTGTTCGAGGTTAATGCCAAACTTATTCTCAGCCAGTCCTGTGGTGATGTTGCTGTGGGTGTGGGCACCTACGTTGGGGTTGATGCGCAAGGCGATGCGTGCCACTTTGCCCTTTTGGGATGCCAGTTCGTTGATGATGAGCAGCTCGGCCTCAGACTCCACATTGAAACAGTGGATGTCGTAGTCGAGAGCTAAGTTGATTTCACGGTCGCTCTTGCCCACACCGGCATATACTACCTTGTGTGCGGGAAAGCCGGCTTCAATGGCAGCACGTACTTCACCACCGCTCACGCAGTCGGCACCAAAGCCTGCAGCGCTGATGATGCGTAGCACCTTGGGATTGGCATTGGCCTTGATGGCATAGTGTACCTCATATTCGGGATTGCGGCGTAAATCTTCGCGAATGGTGCCAAGTGTTTCGCGCAATACCTTGGTGTCGTAAT
>JAZRMG010000065.1:0-19521 GCA_045647345.1 Bacteroidaceae bacterium
CACAAGCTGCCGAGTATAACATCAAGGAGGAGCAGGTACTCATCAATGAATACAGCACTACCGCTCAGGACAACAATATAGAGCTTGTGAAGAGCATCTACGACAAGATGGACACCGAGGTATCGCGCCGCGATGCCGAGATCATCCGTCTGCGTCAGCAACTGGCCGCCTCAGCGAAGGAGGAGCTTCCCTACGTGCAGCTCGCCCGCGAGATTATGGGCATATACCCTGCGGACAAGGATGTAGTGCTTGCTCGTGGCGCTACGGTCAGTGCCGACTCACTTGTTGCCTTACCTAGCCTCTCTGTTGTGGTACGCCCCGACTCTACACTATCTTCGGCCGAGCTGACACAGCTCACCGAGTGGCTCCGCGTACGTCTGGCTACCGATATGGAAGTGGTGGTGTTGCAACCATAACTTATACTTAACGACTGAGGTGACAATTAATAAGTAGAAGCATCTCTGTGAACGATGAAAGGACAGCCTCGGAAGCTGTCCTTTCATCGTTTTCTCTAATCGGTCATGTTTTTGCGCTATCACTCCACTACCCCTTTGGGGTTCTCGCCATACTTGTTTGCTCCGGGCTGGCTATCCTTGCAGTACCATACGAGGAGCAGGATGGAGTAGGCGATGTAGAGGATGTAAGGGATGAGGATCACGTCCCACATCTCCTTAAGGAGAGTAAGGGCAAAGGCTTCAGACTCTACGTCAATATTGTCGCCCCCCATACCAACTACAATGCCAACAATCTTGACAACAATCCACACGGCCCATACTACACCGAATATCAATGTGGCACCATACCACCATCCGCTACGGCCAATGTCGTGGAGGCGGCGAGTAGATACAGCAAAGTTGGCAATGCCGAGATAGATACAAAATGCAAGCATACCGAAAGTAAAGAGCAGTGTTAGCAGCAAGTTGTCATCGGGTATCTCATCTGCTACGAAAGAGACGGCAAGCCCAATAATAAAAGAGAACAATGTCCACCACCAAAATTCAGAGCGGCGGGCGCGACCTTTGAATACAAACGACTTCTTTATGCAAGTCGTGACGGCTTCTACGAAGCCCATACGTGTAGTTTCCATAATTTCTTACTTATTTAAATTGTACAATATTAGCCGAAGTGCTGCAGGTCACCTTCACGTAGAATGGCATCCACATAGCTACAGAGTAGTGTAAGAGTTGCTGCTACTAAAGCGCAAAGGGTCAAAAACTTTTTCATAATTTCAAAGTGTTAAACAGATAAATAGTTTTTGCAAACTATTCGGCGATGACGTTTCCCCGGAAGTCATAACACACCGAGTCGCCGTTAGCAGTGGGTACGGTGAATCCGTTGCGATGGACACGAGCATGGGAAATGTCTATGAAGCGTCGCTGACGGGGAAAATAGTAATAAGAGTGCTTATAGGCGGTAGCGATGTAGTAGGAGGTGTCGATGCTGTCGTTCCACTGCAGGCGGGTAAACGAGTCGTAGAGACGGCCACCGATAGAGAGTCCGCGTGAGGAGAAAGCCATAATGCGTCCGTCGGGCAGGGTGGCACGAACAACAAACGTGTCGGCCTCGACGCGAGCAAAGCACAAGCCTCCAGCCAAGGTGTCGCCCGTGAGGCGATGGCGTATACCGATGAGACGTGCCGTGTCGCCAGGCACCGCAACGGTAAAGGCTTCGAGGTCGCCACACAGAGGCCATGTGCGCTCCTCATCGGCAGCGCAAGCACCGAGCACAACAAGCAACAGGACGAGCGAATATCTGAGAACAGCTTTCATAAGACGTTGACTCCTTAGCTACAACTGCTGCAAATTTAGTGTATGCCGAGCGAAAACGCAAATTTATTTGTAGTTTTCCATAGATAGGGCATCGAATGAAGACATCCGAAGGAACGAGCCATGAGGCACACCGATGAAATGGACGATTTTACCCGTTTTTACAGGTTACAAAAGTTCATAAATCGGTTGGCGGTGGCATGACCTGAGAGTTTTTCATCTTCGTATTCGTACAGCGTCAGGCAGCGTTGGGCAGTGCAAACACAAAAAATGGGCAGTGCGAATTGTCAGTACTGAACCTCCAGTACTCGAATACCGGAGGCTCGGTACTGTAGTACTGGCACGTCAGTACTGCCCCATCTGTCAACTTTTTTAGGACAAATGCCTTGCCGACTCCAGAAATCCACAGTTTATTATTGATTGTCTGCCACTGCCAACCGATTTATGAACTTTTTTCACTTGTGGGAAGTCTGGGACCAAGGGTTTAGGAATGTAATCCAGCAAAGAGGGCGCGTCAACTGACACGCCCTCTTTGCTGATATGGCCCTAACTATTTATACAGGAAGAAGTCAGCACGTGCGAAAGCGTTGCCTCTGTCTTTCCAGTTCTTCTTATTCCACTATGGTTACCCAACCATGACGGTCCTCGATGTCGCCATACTGTATGCCTCGCAGGGTGTCGTAGAGCTTGCGGCAGATGGGGCCGGGCTTGCCATCCTTAGCGATGACGTAGGAGCGTTTTTCTTCCAAGTCGTCGATACGCTCGATGGGCGAGATGACGGCTGCTGTGCCGCATGCGCCTGCCTCCTCGAAGGTGTCGAGTTCCTCGATAGGTATCTGACGACGCTCTACCTTAAGACCCATATCCTCGGCCAGCTGCATGAGGCTCTTGTTGGTGATGGAGGGGAGGATGGAGGTCGACTTCGGTGTCACATAGGTGTTGTCCTTGATGCCGAAGAAGTTGGCCGCACCGCACTCATCAATGTACTTCTTCTCCTTGGCATCGAGGTAGAACTCGCAGGAGTAGCCCAGGTCGTGGGCCAGTTTGTTGGCCTTCATCGAAGCTGCATAGTTGCCACCCACCTTGTAGATACCTGTACCGAGCGGTGCCGAGCGGTCGTACTGACGAATCACCACATAGGGGTTGGTGGCAAAGCCGCCCTTGAAGTAGGGACCTACGGGCATCACAAAAATCATGAACAGGTACTCGTCGGCAGGGTGTACGCCTACCTGGGCACCTGTACCGATGAGCAGGGGACGGATGTAGAGCGATGCGCCACTCTCGTAGGGGGGCACGAAGCGCTCGTTCATCTTCACCACCTTAAGCACCATCTCGCGGAACTTCTCTGTGGGGAGCTGAGGCATCAATATGCCGTCGCAAGTGCTCTGCAAACGTTCGGCATTGGCCTCAAGACGAAACACACGAATCTTGCCGTCCTTGCCGCGGAAGGCTTTCAGACCTTCGAATGCCTCTTGCCCGTAGTGCAGGCAGGTGGCTGCTATGTGCAGATTCACACTCTCACTATCCGATACCTCGACGTCGCCCCACGCGCCATTGCGGTAATAGCAGCGCACATTATAGTCGGTCTTCATATAGCCGAACGAGAGGTTCGACCAATCCAATTCCAATTCTTTCATATCTATAATAATCTTTTATACCTCAATAAAATCTTTACATAAGATGCCGCGAAGTTAGTGCAAGGAGAGCAAAATGCCAAATTTCAGCGAACGAATGTAACAAGAAATATGCGTTTTCTTCGCTGAGCGCCGACGAGGCACGAAACGATCGAGGTGCAACAAGAAAGCGTGACGAGCGAGTCAAGCAAGGCACAGGATCTGGAGAAGCTGCCCTAACTCGTCGATTACGACATCGGCACACGACGCATCGGCAGGCTCATCTGTGGCATCCCACCCTTGCCCCTTAAGCCACACGGTATGGCAGCCTATGCTATGGGCAGGAGCCATATCCTTGCCATAGGAGTCGCCCACTACAACCACCTCCTCGGGCTGCATAGCAAGCGCCTCAACGCCCAAAGCAAAAATCTGCGGGTCGGGCTTGCGTATGCCCACCACGGCCGACTCTACAATTTCCTTGAAATAGCCATCAAGACCATACGAAGCGAGCACAGCCTGTATATTGCCATAGAAGTTTGACACCAATACCATAGGATATCGCATAGCCAATGCATCGAGGACCTCGCGCGTAGCCTCCATCTGTGTGCGCACAATGTCATCACACGCGGTAGCAATCCTCTTCGTCAGCTCCTCATCCTCGATGCCCAATGCCGAGAGCTGTATGGCCACCTTCTTTCGGAGCATAGCCAAGAAATCATCGGCAGGCTCGATCACACGATGCGTAGCCAAGTAGCGCTCGCCATAGACATAGGCCTCGCGCAGACGCTCTTCGGTAATCTGCGGCAGATGAACAGCATATACCTTACGGAAAATATGAAACCAATGCACGCCATTCGTATCGAGCGTACCACCATAGTCAAAGATGATGCCTTTGATATTATCCATGTTTATGTCCCTTTACCTTTATTAATATAAGCCCGATGACTATCCAGCACAACTCGCGCAAGCGGCACAGGATACCCGTAAAGAGTCCGTAGCCCGCAGTAAGATGCAAGCGATCGGCCACCAAGGCGATGCTGCCCTCACGCGCTCCAATCTGCATGGGCATGAAAAACATAAGATTGCTGAACAGAGAGGAGAACGCCATGATGAGAATACTATCTACTACGGTCACATCGGGCGTGAGTATGCGCATCAGCACATAAATCTCAAGACTGCTAATCACACGCGCCAGCAGCTCGAGCCCCAAGGAGAGGTAGAAGGTGCGCCTGTGCTGGGCATGCAAGGCGGCAATCTGCGCGTCTACACGATGCAGCGCCTCGGCATGGCTCGCGTAGAAACGCTCTGACCAACGATTGACATAGGGGATATGTGAGAGCACACGGAGGGTCTTCACCACCAAACCATTGCGATAGCCCTTCATGAAGAAGTAGATAACCAGCAAGCATACTGAGGCTATCGTACCTAACAGAATGCCCAAGCCCCAGTCAATCGGATACACGACAACGAAGAGCACTACACCCAGCAGCCAAAACCAAAAATGGGAGAACACATGCATCATCGAGTACAGGATGACCGACGATGCTGCCTTGGAACGCCCCACATAGGGAGCCAGTTCCATCACGCGGTAAGGCTCGCCACCCAGCAGGCCGAGCGGAGTGACATAGTTGAGCACATAGCCCGAGATGGTAAGGCGGTAGACCTCACCGAAAGACACACGGGCATGCTCCTTATCATTGATGATGACATACCACGAAGCGGCATTCATCAAGTAGATGCCCGCCCAAAGCACAATATTGAAGGGAAGCCAGTAGCCTGCATGGCACACATTGGTCCATATATCGCGCCACGACATATCGAGCGAGAAGAGCATCACCACCAATAGGGCTATGCCGACAAGGAAGAAGAGGTTGCGATAGTTAGCTTTCATGGGCAAACCATTTGTGATACATCTCATCGCACATCTTCTCGTGACGACAGCGCATGTAATGGTACAGAGCCACAAGAATCACCATCTCATAAAAGAGGTATATCCACGGCATGCCGAGAAACATGGAGATGACCAGCGCAAAGAAGCGCGAGTTGAAGGTCAAGATATTGGTCATGGGCATGAGGGGCAAACTCTTGGCACGAAACTCACGGAGAAATCCTTCGGGCAACTCACTCGCCTTGCGCTCTCCCACAGCCTGCAGCAGTCGTTGGAGATGAGGCGTCAGTCGCTCCTGCTTGCGGGTATATCCGGCATAGAAATAGAGCCATATCCACTCAAACCATCCACTCCACGAGGTGATAGCCTTGCGGCGTGCCGTGAGCTCTGACGAGCGCACCAACTCGGTATAGTCGCGCCCAGCGAGGAAATGCAAGTGGATATTACGGTAGTAATCAGAAAGGGTAGTTTGGGTAGAGTGGAAGATGAGTCCGCACACGGGTATCAGCACAAAGGATAGCCAGCCCCACTCCATCGTGGTAAAGGGTATGGGCATCGTCGCCATGCGCAGCATGATAAACAGGTATATGGAGAAGAACCATACATCACCCGCAAAGCCATCGAGCACACGCCCCAGCATGGTGTATTGCTTGGTCATGCGTGCCAACTGCCCGTCGGCACTGTCCAAGGTGTTGGCAAAGAAGAGCAGCAATGTAGCGATGAGCACCATCTTCGTGTTGCCCGGAAAGAAAAAATAACCCGAGGCGGCACCGAAAAGGATAGAGACAATGGTGATAGCATTGGGATGTATATGCAGACTACGGCAGATAGAAGCCACTACGAAACCAATAGGGCGCACCACCCAGATGTCCCACTTCTCTTCCGTATCCATCGACTTATAGGTAGAGCGCATCTCGGCCATAAAACCTCGCCAGCGCGCTCGATTCGCATCTCTATTCATCATTTCATTTATTTATATGCATTACCAAATGGACAATCGCATCGGCAGCCTCGTCACGACATACCGAAAAGCTGGGCCAGTCGTTCAGGTCGATGAGACGGGCTACACCATCGGAACCGATGATTGCATCACCACCATAAATCTCCAGCGGGAAATTGAAAACTGAAAGCTGTGAACTAACCGACTCACCGCAACACATCGTATCATCGGCAACATGATTAAGCATGCCTTTGGAAAACTTGTCATATCCCAACGAAGCTGAAGGCAAGCTGTAGAAGAATCCTACATCAGGAATCGCATAGAACTTCAGGCCAACCCCTTCAAGATGCTCCATGACCACTACCCTATCGATATGACGTGCATGAAAGCGTGACAGACACTGCACGTATCCCTCAGCATCATCCACACGAGACACGTCGTCGGGGGCCTGCGCACAAGATCCCGTACGCTTCACCCAACAGGGGAAGCTGATAGGAACATCCTCACCATCTGTAGTACGAGCTGTCAACAATTTACTATTTACCGTACCTACGATCCATGTTTTAGGCGTAGGTATTCCTTGCGCAGCACACATCTCGGCCAATGCTGCACGCTCTACGCCACGTACTCCTTCCACAGAATTGATGACACGACACCCGGCCTCTTGCCAACTTTGCAGGATGTCAAGCACACGAGGCGAACGAACCATGTGGAGCACTATATCGGGTATTGGGATATCAGTAGTGAAGTCCTCTTCCCGAACGAGCCTGACCGCATAGCCTACCCGTTGCAAACGCTCTGCCACAGCGCGAAGTATAGCCTCATCGCGTTCGACCATACCGGGCGAATAGCAAGCTGCACGAAAGATTCCCAACACAGATGTCATAAATCGTCATTTAACCGTACAAAGGTAGTGGAAATTTATGACTGAGCGAAGACGGACTGCAACTTTTATCATTCGATAACGATACGTCTCACCTCCTCGCCTGGCATCGTGTCGGCTTCGCGAGGGAAATATACGGGCATACCCTTTTGCAGGGGGATGATGCGCAGCTCCAACTGACGACAGTCCTCGGGCAATCGCCACAGACCATAAAGCATAGGACGCCCATAATAGAAGTTGTCAGCTATGAGACGACCACCACAATAGAGGCGAGCAACATCGCCACGATAGTCAATGCGAAGAAGGCGTCCTTCACGATCGCACTCGGGAAGATCAATCGTATAGACTGCAGCAGATTCGAAATGCTCGTCACGGGGCGCCTCGGCCACCTTATTTCGACCAATAGTTATAGTATAGTCGGCAGTGGCCTCATTCACCTTCCGATAAGGTACGTCTTCGATAGTGGACAGCGCAGGAGCTTCGTCAAGAAAGAGGTGCGAAGCAGTATGGCTATCGAGCAGGTAAATATTCTCATATATGGGTCTATTGATTCCCAAAGGCTTTACATTACGCAAAATCTTGCCATCGGCCATAGCAATAGTGGTAGGGATACCGGGTATCTGCTCCATATAAATCTTTCCATCACGATGAGCAATGAGCTGTGCCGTGGCATAGCGTATGCCATCAATATTGACGGGGAAGACACACACCGCGCCAGCAGGAATAGTGAGACGAGGGAGCTGCACGCCACAGGCTTCAAGACGAACATTCCGTTTTGCACTCAACTCCTGTAGGCGCTCATAGTTATTGACAAAGATGAAACCTTGTCCATCACGCTCACGCACAGCATAGCGGAGGAAACTATCGTCACCCTTCTTGATATCTTGTGGGCAAGGGAAGCGGGCCTCCATAGGAGCAAGCAACTCGCCATAATCCTGAAGGAAGAGGTGAAGCTTGCGCAAAGTATAATAATGGGGGTACTTCTGCCCAAACTCACCCAATGGTGCCTGAAAGTCGTAGTTCTTCACTGGCAGGTCGTTATAGTTGGTGGCTGGGGTACGCTGGGTCTCATTAAGGTAATCAACACCTTCGGGATTGGTACCTCCGTGATACATATAATAGCCCAAGAGATTGCTACCGCTTCCCAATTTGACTACAGCCAACGAATAGGCATCCTCGGGATATATGTAGGGACGACGGTGATAGGCGGGCATCATACCTCCACCTAACTCACAAGTGAAGTAAGGGTATTGCTCGTCACCTTCAGTAAGACGCTCTCGCTGCTCGCCCAACTGTTCGGTAGCAATAGCCGTAGAGGAGCGGAATGCCTTGAAGTTAAATGCCTTGTAATAGTTTCCCGCAGTTTCAGAGAGCGAGCGTTCCCAAAAACCATCGGCGTAGTCACCATAGAGGGGTATCATCTCACCATAGGGGACAGGAGATGCCAATTCAGGCCATCCTGTACGGGTATAGAAAGGAAGATCAAAACCAATCTCATTGGCTATACGCTTCAGACGCACAAGATAGGATCCATGGCCACGATGCTCATTATCGAACTGCATGGCGATGACTGGGCCTCCATCTTTCCACTGCAGCCCCTGTGCCTGGGTGAAAATCTGGCGATAGAGGATGGTAGTATAGTGCAGAAAGAGCGGGTCTTCGCGACGGGTCTTGCAACCCTTGGTGAAAATCCAGTCGGGGATTCCGCCATTACGCACTTCGCCATGGCAGAAAGGGCCAACACGCAGTATCACGGGCATATCGGCATCGCGACAAACCTCAAGGAAACGACGTAGATTGCGCTGTCCGTCCCAGCGGAACACGCCCTCGGTCTCTTCAATATGATTCCAAAATATGTAACAGGCAAGGATTGTAACCCCACCCTCGCGCATCTTCTTCACCTCGCTCTCCCACTCCTCAGCAGGGATGCGCGAATAATGCACCTCGCCCATCACAGGCACCACGCGGCGACCATCGATGATGAGACTGTACTTGTCCCACTCCACAGTGGGTACCTGCTGTGCCATAGCTGAGATGCTGAGAGTGAACAACAACATCAATGAAAACAGTTCCTTTTTCATGTTTCCTATTTTTTCGTTATCTAATCATTATTTTAGCCGTACATGTATATCCGTCACAAATCAAGCGACATACATATGTTCCTGATAAAAGCAAATCTGAAGGCAACTCAATTGTATGAAGCCCACCCGGAACTACACATTTATCATGCAAAAGAAGCATCTGCTTGCCTTGCATATCATATACCGCAAGGTCAACCATTGTTTCAAAAGGCAAAGTATAGGTAATCACCGGATAGCCGGAAGCATTATATTGAAAATCCAGTTTAATCTTATCAGACACATCCTTTATTGAAGTAGTGCCACACACCTCAAAGTGTTGTTCGCGCACAGCGCTCCATTCTCCACCATCATAAGCTACAACTTTCAATGTGAACGCCTTGCTAGAGGTTATCAATTCGCCATTATAACGAATAGCCGATGCTGACCTCACTCCCGATGAATTTTCATTCCACAATACCGGAGCTTCGCCATCGATCGTATAGTATAGAGTACCACTACCCGTAAGCGTGACTCCTTCGTTCGAGTCTAAGCCTTCAACTCCTACAGCTGATTTCCCTTCGTACAATATGACAGGAGCAGGCAACGTAGGGAACCATCCCTTATTTTGAAGCTGAGAGACAAAAGTATCCGTTCGTTTCGGGAAATAAGTACCGAGAAGATAACGGCGCTGAGCATCATAATGGTTTTCCTTAGTGTATAATTCATTGGCATACTTATGCACATCACGGCGATAGTCGCCCCAACGGGCCTGCTCACAATATAGCGCAGTGTCAATTATGGCATCCAACCTCAACCAACGATCTGCATTTCGCATAGGGGTAAGCACACCTTTATCGAAGCAATGTTTCTGCACACGATCTATAAAATAGCGTTTAAACAACGGATTTTTCATCAACTTATTGAAAAGTTCCGTAGGACCGAGATAAGTAGTGATACCAAGCCGATTATCTGTAAGTTCCTTCAATATGTGCTCCGTATCCCAACAAATGAAATGAAACCCTTCATCGGCTTTCACTCTATTGCGCACTACCAACCAATTATGACTATCCCAATCGCTATTGGCGCCATAGTAATTAATCAACATGTAATCTACAAAATTTTCCACATCGAGCAAACACTCTATAGATAAGTCCCGATTACCATTGACATCGAGTCCCTGCATACGATAATAAGTAGCCATGTCTAATGCAGACTCAGCTAAAGCAAATAGCTCATGCCACTTATCGACAGATCCAGCATCAGCTGTAACCACATGCTTTCCCCCGTATTCCTCTACTTTGATCACGTCGTAATCCTCTTTCTTTCCCCCAAGATGGACATCACAGAAATCATCATCGACACGTTCTGTAGGATTATAGAGCCCCCAATACAAACCATTAATAAACAAATGAGCATATATGCCATTAGTTGTAAGATGTCCCATCTCCTTTTGTGTAGACTTGGCCCACATATCGCGGCTATACACGGCTCTTTCACGCTGATTTTTATCCTGATGATGCCACGAGTTACAAAAGGCTGAACGCAGCACTACAGCATTGAACTTCGATGGTTCATCAACCCCAAACAACGGATAGCGCAACTTGCCAGGACCATACTCATCACGAAAGACCAAACGCAAAGAATGCTTGGGACTCTTCTCGGGTAAACGACTATGCCCTCCATGAATTTTTACCCCACAGTTGATCTGTAGATCGTAGTTTCCCTGCGCATCGAATAGTTCAAAAGACACGGGACGTTCCCATCCACGACCGACACCACTTCCTACAGGAGCTCCCGTATAAATATAGATACCACCCACCTGAGCATCTTCAACCTTATTAAAAAAATGTGCCGGATCGGTCACTAACGAAACAATAGGCAACGACCGAAGCCCCTCTTTAACCAATTCACAAAAGTGAGGGTCAGAAGTCATTTCCGGATCCATTTCATAGTCAGCCTTTGCTATACCCGACTGCACAGCATACTCACCCCATTCAGCAGGATATCCCTTTGGGGTATTACTCTGCCGCAATACATCATTCAAGAAGAGATAGGTGGCTGTCACCACCTCACTCGGAACTAACGTATCGTTCACCGAAACAGCACGCAATACAGTATTACCAGATACTTGTAACGGGGAGCGATATAATGTACCATTTGTCACCGAAGGCACCGTACCATCCGTAGTGTAATAAATCTTCGCTACAGGATCATCGCATGTAATATCCAAAGTGAAAGGCTCGTCGTAGATTCCATGCGAAACATTCAGAATGGGCGCCACCGTAACCATAATTTCGGATGCCACGCTTACCCCCGCCATACGACCTGCAATATCAGTAGCCCAAACACTCTCCGGCAGCAAAAGAGAACACCACAATACCCAAACAAATATATAATCCTTGCGGATTGCAGAGAATAACTTCATGATATTATAGAATATTTTCGCAAACTTACACATTTTTTTCCAATTTTATGTAAGTTTGTATCATAATTGCACTGACGAATGAAAGAGAACAGATTCTTCATATTCAACAATGGACGTTTGCTGCTGCATCGCCACCCGTCACATTACGATATCCATATAGGCGACACTACTGATATCCCCATCGCCATCACTTCTCTGCACTGTTTCGAGAAGGCCGACGAGAAGAATGGCTACGTTTGCAGCAGCACAGCCGAAAACCTCCCCGAAGGGTACGAATGGGTCGATTTGCGCAAGAGCTACCATTTGCTGCCATTTGTCCTATACCAGCAGGCAGGCAAAGCCAGTGAGATACTGCACTTTGACACCACTCACAAGCACTGCGGCCGGTGCGGCGCTCCGATGCAATGGGCCAGTCCCATCAGCAAACGCTGCACAGCTTGCCATGAGGAGATATGGCCTCAACTGAGCACAGCCATCATCGTCCTCGTGCACAAAGGAGAAGAGGCTTTGTTAGTAAAGGCCAAAAACTTCAGAAGAGATTTTTATGGATTGGTGGCAGGATTTGTCGAAACAGGTGAGTCATTGGAAGAATGTGTACAGCGCGAAGTATACGAAGAGACAGGACTTGAAATTAGCAACCTACGTTACTTCGGCAGCCAACCATGGCCCTACCCTATGGGGTTGATGGTAGGATTCCACGCCGACTACAAGAGCGGTGAGCTCAAGCTGATTGATGGAGAGCTCAAGGAGGCTGCCTTCTTCGGTCGTAACCAGCTGCCCACCATCCCCGAGAAACTGAGTATGGCTCGCATGCTGATTGACGATTGGGTAAATCAGAGCAACACCATATCCTCTACCCCTCAGCCCTGAATATCGGCGCAGGGCATTGCGAAGTGGTATCGTAGCCGAACCAATAGCCATGCCCAGCCTCATCTACAGGCAAGAAACAGAGACGCATATTGCCCGCATATTCGCCATAGACGACCGTCCAGTTCTCAGCCGGTTGCACATGCTTGGTCCTCACCCCTTCGGCAGGACGTTTCTTGAGCGACATGCCGGCCTCTATCCATGCCACCGCAACTTCTGTGACATGCTTAGGATAGCAATCGCAGCAAAAGAGATAAAGCAGTTCACCACGCCGTTCCAAACTCATAGGCTGGTCTATATAGTTATGCTCGATGAGATGACACAGGAAATGATGCAGAAAACCCTCCTCCTCAAGAATAAGCCGACGCGTTATCGATTGCCAAGCCGCAGTGTTGTAATAAGCATCGAGCAAGCGCGACAACAGACGAGCCTCCTGCAACTCATGGTTTGTGATAGCACCGGTCTCAAGCACCTCGTATGGTGGCAACGGTGAGTAACGTATAGCAAGTTCTTCTGCATCGCGACGCATCACCGTACCTGGCAGTAGTTTCAAGGATTCCAATTGTATCTCGCCAGCCTGATAGGCTGCAAGAGTATGTATATCTTCATAGATTTGTGACAACGTGTAGTATGGTAGTCCAGCGATGAGGTCGGCATGGGTGACAAGATTGGGAAGCGAACAGAGAAAGCGCAATCCATCAAGTGCTTGTTCCAGTCTTCCCTTGCGCATACTCGCGTCGAGCACTTCCTGACGCAAGCTTTGTATGCCTGCTTCAAGATGGAGCAGTCCGTGCGGCATTGCAACTAACACCTCGCGTACGCTCTGAGGTAACAGCGCCGGATGAATCTCTAAATGAAACCGCAAATGCGGATGATACTCAGCAAAAAGCTGCAGCAACTCAATGGCATGACGAGGATGATAATTGAACGTACGGTCCAGCACACGTACATCGCGAATACCACGTTCACGGATATTGTCTAACCTACGACGTATATCCTCCAAGGGGAGCATGCGTATAGGATCACCCACCCCACTCACACAGAAGGCACAAGTATTGAAACATCCGCGTGTAGTCTCCACCTGCACAAAAGGCTTCCCCCATGTAAATAGCGTACTCTCCTCAGGAGCATGCAGTGCCGCAAAGTTCATCACTCGAGCAAGAGCATTGTCATGGAAGTCATACGTGGATTTATCGATATAGCATAGTCCATCAATATCACACCAAGCCGTGGGATGATTCCATACATCGAGCCATCGGGCAAAGCTCTCCTCTCCCTCACCACGCAACACACAGTCTACTTCAGGATGATGGTGAAGATACTTTTCATTGTCGCCCAAAAACTCAGGACCGCCAAGTATCACCACCACCTGCGGCAATAAAGCCTTCACGCGTGCTATAATATGTAGCAAATGCTCATGAGTAAAAAGCCACGCCGTAGCTGCTACAACATCAGGACAATGAGCATAGATAGCATCTACTGCCGTACCTACAGACTCACCCGTAGTAGTATGCACTACCTCCCACACGACATCAGTACGATGCATCACCTGAGCATGCAATGCGGGCAGTGCCAACGAGCTGTGAGCATACGAGCAATTGAGATCCAACCAAACGATACGCATAGATTAAAAGATACTGATACGCACCAGTTCCTCGGCTTTGGGGATATCGGAACAATGATCCACGTCGATAATCTTACTAAAGGGGTAGGCCTTCAAATGTAGTCCGTCAGCTACGAGTTGTCGCTGGAAGTTGCGCATACGCGACTGCCCTTCACCGATACAGCGCTCTAAAGTGACGAGTGACTGGCGCGTGAGGCAATAGATACCGCCCGACACATGATGGCAGCGCTCCTCGCAGGTGTCGCAGAAGTTGGTAATAGTAAGGTCATCGGCCGTCTGTACATAGAGCGGCTTTTCATCATCAACATAGGAGGTGACAGCCATGAGTCCATCAAGACTGCTCGCACAGAAGGTGTTGATGTATCGGGCAAACTCATCCTCGGAGAAGACGGTATCGACGGTGGTAAGACAAAAACGCTCTTCGGCAGACAGATAATCGCTCAGAGCATAGAGGCTATGCATGGAGCTGGGCGTAGATTGCACTACAATATCGAGTGGAACAGGAAGCGTAAGACTACGCAGATACGCCTCGGTAGCTGTATGCTGAGCATTGGTAATAACGACAATGCGTGTAGCGCCATTGGCCACGAACACCCGGATGAGACGTCCAATAAGTGTCTCACCCTGTATGCGCACCATAGGTTTAGGCACTTCACACCCTTCCTGGGCCAATCGGGAACCTTCGCCAGCAGCGAGAATGGCGTATATCACAACGAGTTGAAAGTTGAAAGAGGAAAGTGGAAAGATGAAAGCGGAACGTTACCATCTGGGCGGCAACAGCTTTCATCTTTCCACTTTATACTTAATCCAATTTTAGTTTGTCACTATCGTCACGCTTCTCAAAATAGAGTTTACGCAGCGGATTACAATGCGCCTCGGCATCGCGCTTTCGGTTACGATAGATATCGATAGCCATGTAGAGTGCCTGACGGAACGAATCGGCCGAAGCCTCATTCTTGCCGGCGATATCAAATGCCGTGCCATGGTCGGGCGAGGTACGCACGATAGGAAGACCTGCGGTGAAGTTCACACCATTCTCCATTGCCAACACCTTGAAGGGGGTGAGGCCCTGGTCGTGATACATGGCTAACACACCATCAAAATGCGAATATGTGCCATTGCCCATGAAGCCATCAGCTGGGAAAGGTCCAAAACATATCACCCCCTGCTCGCGCATAGCCTTGATGGCAGGAGTGATGATGGTATCCTCTTCAGAACCGATGACACCACCATCGCCAGCATGGGGATTGAGAGCAAGTACAGCAATGCGCGGTGCACCAATACCGAAATCTCTCTTGAGCGAAGCGTTGAAGATAGCCAACTTCTCCTGAATGAGTTCTTGAGTGAGCGTAGAGGCTATCCTGGACACAGGCACATGCCCGGTAACAAGAGCCACGCGCAAATCCTCGTTGGCAAGTATCATTAGCGCCTTTTCCCCCTCACCCACACTCTGTTCTATGTATTCGGTATGGCCTGGGAAGGGAAAATTCTCAGATTGTATCATCTGCTTGTGGATTGGAGCCGTAACGAGTACGTCAAACAACCCCTCCTTGTACTCCGATATCGCCTTCTCAAGAGCATCAAAAGCTGCTTTACCAGACTCCTTGGTAGGTTTTCCCAAATCCACCTTCACCTCATCATCACAGCTGTTGACCACATTGAGGCGGCCATTCACAGCCTCGGCAGCCGAGTTGACGATTGTAAATGAGGTCTCCAGCTCAAGCCCCTTGCGGTGATAGGTCATCACCTTGGGTGAGCCATATACGATAGGAGTACAGAGTTCCAACATTGTGGGATCCTCGAAAGCCTTCAGAATCACCTCGTACCCTATGCCGTTGACATCGCCCTGTGTGATGCCGATTCTTATCTTGTTATGTTCCATTATTTATATGTTATGATTTTGTTTGTTTCAGTTTCTTTGTCGAGAGCATACCGCATGCTGCATAGATATCTTCACCGCGTGATGCTCGTATCGTGGTGAAGAGTCCGTGCCTTGTGAGGTAGTCGCGGAAGGCCACCATGCGCTCCATGGGCACACCATCGAGTTCAGAATCAGGAATGGCATGGAAACGTATGAGGTTGATGCGACATTGCAGCCCATCGAGCAGGCGGACGAGCTTGCGGGCATCGGCCAACGTATCGTTCACCCCATCAAAGAGGATATACTCGAACGACAGACGACGCTGCCCCGTGAAGTCATACTGACGCAACACCTCCACCATCTCGGTGATGGAATAGATGCGCTCGGCAGGCATCAGCTCAGAGCGAAGCTGTGGTGTGGGAGCATGCAGACTGATGGCGAGATGACACTCGCTCTCGTCGAGAAAGCGCTTGAGGTTACCCTTCACGCCAACAGTCGAGAGCGTGATGCGCCGTGGACTCCATGCCATCAGCTTGGGATCGGTAAGCAAACGCAGTGCCTTCAGCACCTCGTCAGTATTGTCGAGCGGTTCGCCCATGCCCATCATCACCACATTGGTGAGCGATGCGCTCTCGGGGATAGCATAGAACTGGTTGAGTATCTCACCGGCCGTAAGGTGTGCACTGAAGCCCTGACGGCCCGTCATGCAGAAGGCACAATGCATCTTGCAGCCCACTTGTGACGACACACACAGCGTGGCTCGGTCGTCATCGGGGATATATACTGCCTCAACGAACTGACCCTCGCGTATCTTGAACAGGTATTTGATGGTGCCGTCCACCGAGTGAATACCCTCTACAGGATCAGTGACACCCACCTCGTAGTGCAGGCTCAGTGCCTCTCGGTGCTTGAGCGAAAGGTTGGTCATGTCGGCTATCGAGCGTGCCCGCTTCACATATACCCACTCCATCATCTGACGTGCCGCAAAGCCCGGCATACCCATCTCCTTGGCCACCGCCTGCATCTCGGCGAGATCCATTCCCAACAGTTTTTTCTTCGGTTCGCTCACAAGCATCATGTTTAAGTTAACGCAAAGGTATATAAAAGCGAGCGAATAAACAAGATTACCAAATAAATTCACTACATTTGCAGTAACTATTCATCCATGCAATAAAATATCAAGCTATGAAAAGAGCCATCACCACCTACCTTCTGTGCCTACTGGCCGTATTGCCCCTCGCATCGCAAATCACCATCACTCATCCGTGGATCGGAAAGCGCGTAGCCTACTTCGGCGACTCCATCACCGACCCGCGCACCAGGGGAGCAAAGAAAAAGTACTGGGGATTCCTGCAAGACTGGCTACAGATAACACCTCTCGTATATGGCGTAAGCGGACGACAGTGGAATGACATACCCCGCCAGGCCAACAAGCTGCGCGAGGAGCATGGCGACAACTTCGATGCCATCCTCATCTTCATGGGTACCAACGACTACAACAATGCTGTACCCATAGGCGAATGGTACACCGAGAGCATGGAGCGCGTAGAGTATGGACACCGGTACGCCAAGCGCATGGAAGACCGCATGCGCCGCCGTCCCGCGATGACCGACGACACCTACCGTGGCCGCATCAACATCGCCATGGATTCCCTGAAGCGTATGTTCCCCACCAAGCAGATCGTACTGCTCACCCCCATACACCGTGGAGGATTCTATGCTAACGAGACCAACTGGCAATGCACCGAGGACTACCGCAACCGTTGTGGCGAATACCTCGACGCCTACGTAGCATCGGTCAAAGAGGCCGGCAACGTATGGGCTGTACCCGTCATCGACCTTGGCGCCCTGTCGGGACTGTATCCTCTCCTCGATGAGCACAAGCAATACTTCACCAACAAAGACACCGATGCCCTGCATCCCAACGATGCCGGACACGAACGCATGGCACGCACCCTGATGTATCAGCTCATCGCATTGCCCTGCACCTATTGATAGTAAACACGCACCATTTTCCCACCCTATGACACACGCTATAGACTGTTTCGTACCCCACATGAGCGCTACACTGCGTAACGAGCTCTCGGCATGCGCACCCATCAGCAACATATATCCCATCTATAATAAGGAAGAGGACCTCGTCCCCTTCATTCCCATCGAGCGCAACCTGTCGACCGAGGAGCTGAAGTCCATCGCCGAGCGCTGCAGCGCCCACTACATGCTCCTCTATACCCATGCAGGAGCACTCCACCTGGGCTACCGCGCCGTAGAGCGTATGCTACGCACCGCCACCGAGAGCCGTGCCGACTGGGTATACAGCAACTACCACGTAGTGCGGCAAGGAGCCACACTGGCAGTACCCACCAACGAATACCAAGAGGGCAGCTTGAGAGACGACTTCGACTTTGGCCCCTTGGTGCTCGTGCGTACCGAAGCCGTGAAGCAGTTCCTCGCTACCTCTCCCGACGAGATGTGCCACGCCGCACTATACCAGCTGCGCCTCTACATCAGCCGCACAGGACTACTGACACACATCAACGAGTACCTCTACACCGAGGGCGAGCTCGACACACGCACCTCGGGCGAGCGCCAGTTTGACTATGTAGACCCGCGCAACCGACAGATACAGGTCGAGATGGAGCGTGCCTGCACGGTACACCTCAAGGCCGTAGGCGCCTACATCGACCACCACACGCTGCAGACCATAGACACCACAGCAGGTGACTTCCCCTACGAGGCCACCGTCATCATCCCCGTCAAGAACCGTGCCCGCACCATCGGCGACGCCATCCGCTCGGTACTGTCACAGCAGACCGACTTCCCCTTCAACCTCATCGTAGTAGACAACCACTCGACCGACGGCACAGGAGAGATTATCTCTCAATTGACAATTCACAATTCACAATTGACAATGATCACCCCCGAGCGCAGTGACCTCGGCATCGGCGGTTGCTGGGACCTTGCCATCCGTCACCCGCAGTGTGGGCGCTATGCCGTACAGCTCGACAGCGACGACCTCTACAGCGACCCCCACACCCTGCAGCGCATCGTCGACACCTTCCGCCGCGAGCGCTGTGCCATGGTGGTAGGCAGCTACCGCCTGTGCAACTTCGCCCTGGAGACCCTCCCTCCCGGTGTCATCGACCATCGTGAGTGGACTGCCGAGAACGGCATGAACAACGCCCTGCGCATCAATGGCCTCGGCGCTCCCCGAGCCTTCTACACACCCGTCATCCGCGAGATAGGCTTCCCCAACGTGAGCTACGGCGAAGACTATGCCGT
This sequence comes from Bacteroidaceae bacterium, assembly GCA_045647345.1. Classification (GTDB taxonomy): domain Bacteria; phylum Bacteroidota; class Bacteroidia; order Bacteroidales; family Bacteroidaceae; genus UBA1189. The sequence continues at coordinate 19,210 of JAZRMG010000065.1, forward strand.
AGGCATCGCCATCAGCCGCACCTACCGTCTGGGCCGCATCTATGAACCCATCTACCTCTGCCGCCGTTGGGAAGGCAACAGCGATGCCGCCCTCAGTCCCGACCGCGTAGCCGCACACAACCACTACAAGGACAGCCTGCGCACCCAGGAGATACGGGCAAGAAAGCAGGTTAAGAAATAAGACACCCGTAATAAGCTATTGGTGTCCGATAAAGTTTCATCAACTCAATATCTCATGTGAATAGGCGTCTTGATTGTGATATTTGCGGTTGTTTTTCATTTATAAGCCGAGCGATTCGTTCAACCTAATAC
>JAZRMG010000066.1:0-16043 GCA_045647345.1 Bacteroidaceae bacterium
ATCGATCCGAAGGACGAGGCTCCCTATGTAGAGTTCGGCTTGAACGAAGAGGACAAGCCCGCTGAGGCATGGGCATGCTATGTATTCGGTGTATGCCGCGAGATGCAGAAGCGCGGTGTTGAGGTAAAGGGCTTCGATACAGCATTCGCTGGCGACGTGCCCCTCGGTGCAGGTATGTCATCATCAGCAGCACTCGAGAGCGTATTCGCATTCGCACTCAACGAGATCTATGGTGAGAACAAAATCGACAAGTTCGAGCTCGCTCGCGTAGGTCAGGCTACTGAGCACAACTACACTGGCTGTAACTGCGGTATCATGGACCAGTTCGCTTCTGTATTCGGTAAGGCAGGTTGCCTCATGCGCCTAGACTGCCGTTCTATGGAGTTCGAGTACTTCCCCTTCGAGCCCAAGGGCTATCGTCTCGTATTGGTAAACACCAACGTGAAGCACAAGCTCGGCGACGAGTACAACCAGCGTCGTCGCTCTTGCGAGCACGTTGTAGAGGTATTGAAGCCCAACTATCCTGGCATTGAGACTCTCCGCGACGTTACTTGGGAGATGCTCGAGGAGGCTAAGGTTCTCGTGCCCGAGGTAGACTACCGTCGTGCTAAGTACGTTCTCGGTGAGAAGGACCGCGTACTCGCAGTATGTGATGCTCTCGAGAAGGGCGACTACGAGACCGTAGGTGCCAAGATGTACGAGACACACTGGGGCATGAGCAAGGACTACGAAGTAAGCTGCGTAGAGCTCGACTTCCTCGCTGAACTCGCTAAGGAGTGTGGCGTAACAGGTTGTCGCGTAATGGGTGGCGGCTTCGGCGGTTGCACCATCAACCTCGTTAAGGATGAGTTGTACGATGCATTCACAGCTGCAGCTAAGGAGAAGTTCACCGCTCAGTTCGGTCACGCTCCCCTCGTATACGATGTAGTCATCGGCGACGGCTCACGCAAACTCGACTAATCAAACACCTATACTGACGTCGGCAATACCGATTGTCAGCATTCAAGCAAATAAGATGGTGCGACCAAGTCGCACCATCTTATTTCTATTATATAGACACCGAAATAAACAAAATTGTTTAAGGAGCAAACAAATGGATGATCAAAAGGAAATCTTTCCAACATCTAGCGAAGCCCTTTGCTAAGTCAAGAAACGAAGTTCACCACCCGAAAGAGTTACACCCGAAAGAGTTATGTCTGATTAGATAAAAAGCGGGAACGGGAAGAAATCCCATATAAAGTTTTTAGGAACTTCCCCTTTTAGTTCTTCAAGAAGAAGATAGAAATCGTTTTCAATGATTGATTATAACATCAATGATAATCAAAGGAGAAATATAGCAGTTGTCCGACAACCTTTAACCTCTCTCCTAGGTTAGGTAGCCTCACTGCGCCCTTATATAGAGGACAATTCATAGACTTGGACAGCATCTATATTATACTAATCAAAAGGGAGAAAGCATAAAAAAGCCACAAGAGGGACGTCCCTCTTGTGGTATAAAGGAAATATAACGTTCCGAGTATTACTCAGCAGACTCTTCTGCAGCAGCCTCTTCTACTACGGGAGCTTCGAAACCGGGCAAGGTCTCGGGATTAACGAGATTGTCGTTAACAGCATTCTCCATCAACACGCTTTCGTGAGCAGCCTCAACGCGATTAGGCAATGCATAAGCAGCCACTACGCTGAGTACAGCAATGCAGATGGCCAATACCCATGTAGCCTTCTCCAAGAAATCTGTAGTCTTACGAACACCCATAATTTGATTTGACGAAGCAAATGATGAAGCCAAACCACCACCCTTGGAATTCTGAATCAATACGATGCCACACATCAGCACCGAAACGATAACGATAAGTACAATAAAAAGTAAATACATGTTCTATTTAAAGTTGTTGTTAATAATCAATTTTTCCAAAAATCTGATTTGGTCTGCAAAGTAAGCATTTTTTTCGGGGAATTGCAAATATAAACTACGAATAATTTCAAGAGCACGCGAATATTTTTTCTGTTTAATATAAATCTTGGCCAAAGTCTCGGTAAAATAGCTTTCATCAAGCGTTTCTTCGGGCATAAGCACATTGATCGCATCATCGGGAGAGGATGCTTCGGAGGCTTTGCTTTCAGACGTTTCTGCAGACTCTGACACATTGCCCGAAAGCTGACCTATAATATCTGCAAGCGGAGTATCCTCTTCGGACATATCGGTATCATTCAGATATTGCATCATATAATCACCTCCTGCTATAGATTGGGCAAGAGGATCTGGCGAAAGTGCATCTTCGGGCAATGTGCCAAGAAAGGCATCAATAAGAGTCATCGTGCGATCCACGCTAGGTTCTTCGGGGAGCAGTCTATCATCAGGCTCTATCCTACCCTCTCCCTCTATAAGCCGACACAAGGCACGACGATCGGCCATAAAGAGTATCGAGCGCTTGAGCTCTATTCCGAAATCAGGCTCATGAAGCAAATACATATTATTAAGCATCAGCAGACGAGCGGTTTGAAAATAGGGGTAGCGAGCCACGATAGCACGCAGCTCGTAGAGTGTATCACGATTTAGTTTTTCGGGATGATTGACAAGTGCTCCTAATACCATACGTATGATTACCAATTTGCTACGGTGGCGTTGAATACCTGTTCTACAATCTCATTTATCATTTGCGTTACAAGCTCCTCCTGCACATCGTTAAGTTGCTGCGTAGAATCGAACTCACGACTAGCCGAGAACTGACGTTCGAAGTCTTCAGAAGGCGTCTTCGTATTTTCGAACTTTACCTTCACGGTCATCTTCAGCTGCATCATTGAAGAAAAGCCATCCGCAGAAATTGATTTGTTTACCTGATCATAAGCAGTGATTTCACCTGACAACAAAAGGTCACCTCCACGATTCACCTGCTTCAGCTTGGTTTGGTTCACATAGATATCGCTCAGCGCATTATTGAACATGCTTTCCATGGGCCCCCACTGATAAAGGGCGCGATTAGGAAAGTTTTCTATTGTAATGGTCTTGATGAGATCGTAATTGATAGAGGCACCGTTAAACTTATACGATATAGTGCAACCAACAAATAGGAAGGTCAGCAAAAAGATGATAAATCCATGTCGGGGTTTATATAGCATAGGGTCAATATTTTTCCAGTCCATACTCTTTAATTTTACGATAGAGCGTACGCTCCGATATTTTAAGTTCATCGGCTGCAGCCTTACGCTTCCCGCGATTACGCTGCAATGCCTTACGTATGAGATCCTTTTCGGCATCTTCCAAAGAGATTGTTTCTTCTACCACATAATCCTCTGTATCTTGATACACGACCTCCTCATGACTTGTCTTTTTCACAGGTGCTATCGATATAGTAGGCGGAGTCGGGAGAGACGCCCCCATGAGTGTGAGATCGTCTGTCGACGAATATCGCGACGGATGCTGTGACGGCATATCGCCTCCCATGAGCGACTTGACCTGCTGTTTCAACTCGGCCATATCACGGCGCATATCGAAAAGCACCTGGTATAGTATCTCACGCTCGCTCTCGAATGTTTTACCTTGCGACGCCGAAGTTGCGGGTGCTAACATCGGCAGAGTGGATTTCACCTCAGGCAGATAGACACGTAACACCTCATCGGTAATTTCGCGTTGTTCAGAAAGGAGTGTTATCTGCTCTGTTACATTCTTAAGCTGTCTGATATTACCAGGCCAGGGATATACCGTCAGCAATTTCTTAGCAGCATCAGTAAGCAGCAGTGGAGGCATAGCATATCGTTCGGCTACATCGGATGCAAACTTACGGAATAGAAGAGGAATATCGCCCGGACGCTCACGCAACGCTGGCACCTTTACAGGTATAGTATTGAGACGATAATATAGATCTTCACGGAACCGTCCCTGAGCTATGGCGTCAGCGAGGTTCACATTGGTTGCTGCAACGATACGTACATTGGTTTTTTCCACTTTTGACGAACCGACTTTTATGTATTCACCCGATTCGAGCACACGCAACAGACGGGCCTGAGTAGACATAGGCAGCTCGCCTATCTCATCCAAAAAGATTGTACCATTATTGGCTTCGGCAAAATATCCATTGCGTTCTTCGATAGCTCCAGTGAAGGCACCCTTCACATGTCCGAATAGTTCAGAATCGATGGTTCCCTCAGGGATAGCGCCACAGTTGACTGCTATATATTTGTTGTGCTTACGGGCACTATTCTGGTGAATAATCTGCGGAAAGTGTTCCTTACCCACACCACTTTCACCAGTAACCAGCACCGAGAGGTCTGTAGGAGCCACCTGCATGGCAATATCGATGGCTCGATTAAGTTCATCAGCATTACCTACAATGCCAAATCGCAACTTCAATTTCTGTATTTCCTTACTATCCATAGTTACACACAAAACTCCTCTTGCATTTCCAATAATCGAACAAAGATACTGCTTTTTTCCATATAATCCACCCCAATAGGCACATTCTTTTTCCACACCGCCCCGACACAGTGCCTGGTATCGTTGCTATGTTCAGATTAAGGGCGCACTATAGCCACATGCATTGCTTCGGGACAGAGATAACGCTGCGCCAACTGCTGCAAATAAGTGGCATCGGTAGTATGAATAGCCTCAATGGTCTGTTCCAGATGCCTATCAGGAAGCCCCAAATGTTCCATAAAGATATAGGCATCGGTAAGCGAGAAGGCCCCCTCATAGTTGCGGCATATCTCACCAGTCATATAGCTGCGCACCATATGAAGTTCCTCCTCTGACACCAATTCTTCTTGCAGACGACGCATCTCGTCGCCTACCGCTGCCACCACCTCTTCGTCCTTGCCAGCAAGAGCTTCGCAACTCACCATGAAGAGTACCTGCGACGTATTGGTTACGAGATCAGAGCTGATATGATAAGTATAGCCTTTGCTTTCCCGAATGGTCTTCATAAGACGGCTCCCGAAATATCCGCCAAGCAGCGTTGTGAGCACACGCATCGGCAGGTAGTCTTCATCAGACACATCCATCATCAAGCCCCCCATGCGCAAACTACTCTGCACTGCATCGGGCTGAACGAGCACCACGCGCCGCTCCTCAGAAGGATTCACGCTATATATTCTGTTCGGAACAGCCTGACCACTACCCCACGGTGCTATACCGAAAAGCGACTCAATAAGACCCATCACCTCCTCATCAATGTTTCCCGATATATATATAGAGCAATTGCATGACCCATAATAGCGAGAGTAGAAGTCTGTCAAATGAGCAGATTGCAACATATCATAATCATCAGGGAGTATCTGCATGCCACACGGATGCGAATCACCATAGACACTACGACGAAGGGCGCGAACAGCACGTATGTCGCCTTTCAGCATATTGACTGCAAATTGAGCCTTATTATTAGCCCGGACAAGTTCAAACTGCTCATCCGAGAATGAGGGTTCGAAAAGCATCTTCTGAACTAGCTCTAAAGTCTGTGCAAAAAACTTTTTCAGAGTATATAGCGTAACAAACGTACGATTCATAGCCACACTCAATTCGAGCCATGCACCATAATAATCGAGCCGCTCGGCAAAGGCCGCTGCACTATATCCGTGACATCCCTCACGCAACATGCGACAAGTAAACAAGGCTTGCAGTTTCTGCGCCTGATGCCATTGTCCGGCCGAAAACACGAAGTCGACACGCACGACATTCTGTTCCTCCCCCTCTATTACATATATAGGTATGCCATTACGCAGTACACGCTTCACAGGTTTGCGAAAGGTGAACGACATGGGTTTAACAAGTGGTGGTATAGTACGATCAAGCATAGGAATTTATTCAAAGAATCCATCCAACTGCTGTTCTTCGGCAAAGTTACTCACGACGGTCTGCTGTGCACAGGGGTTAAAGTCCTCAGGTATATCGAACATTTCATCCTGCGAGTAGCCTAACGACTCGTCAGCATATACTTTCTGCATGTAGAGAGCCCAGATGGGCAGAGCCATAGAAGCACCTTGTCCGTCACTCATACTGGTAAAGTGAATATCGCGATCATCGCCTCCCACCCAGCAGCCGCTCACGAGTGAGGGTGTATAGCCCATAAACCATCCGTCAGCATTCTCATTCGTTGTACCCGTCTTTCCAGCAATCTCGGCTGTAAAGCCATAGCGGAAGCGAAGACGACGGCCAGTACCCTCGTCGACAACAGCTTTCATCATATCAATCATCTTATATGAGCTTTCCTTGCTGATCACCTCATAGGTCTTGGGCGAGAAGGTAGCTACGATGTTACCTTCGTTGTCCTCAATGCGGGTCACGAAAAGCGGTTCGGTACGTATGCCACCATTGGGGAACGCAGTGTAGGCACCTACCATCTCACCCACAGAGATATCACACGGACCGAGACAGAGCGAAGGCACAGGCTGTACATCCTGATTGCGTATGCCAAACTGGTGTATCAGATTCTTGAAAGCATAGGGATTGAGTTTGCTCATGAGATAGGCCGATATCCAGTTATTTGATTGTGAGAGTCCCCAGCGAAGGGTCACAATCTTGCCATAGTCATCCTTGCTGCCCGTATTGCGCGGAATCCAAATTTTTCCATCCTCGGTAAGAATGGTTTGTTCTACGTTGCGTGTCTGATCACAAGGAGAGAAGCCGTTCTCCATAGCCAGCGTATAGAGATAAGGTTTGATGGTAGAACCCACCTGACGGCGGCCCACCATGGCCATATCGTACTGAAAATGGGTATAGTCGGGACCACCTACATAAGCCTTCACATGTCCTGTAACAGGATCCATCGACATGAATCCCGTACGCAAGAAGTGCTTATAGTAGCGTATCGAATCCATAGGTGAGAATATGGTATCGCGATCACCGTCATAGGCAAACACACGCATCTCACGCTTCACATCGAACGAGTCGCGTATAGCTTCCTCCGAGAGCCCCTTCTTCTTCATAGCACGATAGCGATCGGTCTGGCGCATGGCACGCACCAACAGTTGCTCAATCTCAGCCGGCTTCAGATTATCGTAGGGTGCATTGCGATGATTGCGTTTGCTCTTGAAGAAACGTGGCTGCAAATATTCTTTGATATGCTCGTCTACAGCTTCCTCGGCATACCGTTGCATACGCGAGTCAATAGTTACGTGTATCTTGAGCCCGTCAGTGTAGAGATTATAGTTCGTGCCATCCTTCTTCTTGTTCTTATTACACCATCCGTAAAGAGGATTTTCGGCCCAGTCAATGGAGTCTTCGTAGAACTGCTGCATCTGCCATCCGCGATAATTCTTCTTCACGGGTTCTTTGGCGGTGAGCACGCCACGCAGATATTCACGGAAGTATGGTGCCGGCCCCAACTTATGGTCTACACGTCGATAACATAGTACAAGCGGGATTTCACTCAGCGAATCCAATTCGGCACGTGTCAGGCAATTATTCTTTTCCATCTGCGAGAGCACTACGTTACGACGCTTACGGGTAGTTTCATTTCTACGTACAGGATTATAGAGCGATGAGTTCTTACACATACCGACCAACGTTGCAGCCTCTTCTATCGAGAGTTCCTTAGGTTCTTTGGAAAAATAGGTATTGGCAGCTGTCTTGATACCAATGGCATTGTTACCGAAGTCATACTTGTTAAGATACATCGTAAGTATCTCCTCCTTGGTGTAGTACTTCTCCAGCTTCACGGCAATAACCCACTCGATAGGCTTCTGGAACAAGCGTTCTATCTTACTTCCAGCCACCTCGGTATAGAGTTGCTTTGCCAACTGCTGGGTGAGTGTACTACCACCACCCGAACTGTTCTGACGCAAGATACCAGTTTTCACAATGGCACGCATCAAAGCCCTGAGGTCTATACCAGAATGTTCCGTAAAACGAACATCCTCAGTGCTTATCAAAGCCTCAATGAGAGCAGGAGACAAATCCTTGTAGTCAGTCCACACGCGATTCTCACGACTATACGAATAGGTGCTGAGCAACTTTCCATCCGAAGAGATAATCTGAGTGGCAAACTTATAGTTAGGGTTTTCCAGTTCCTCAACTGGAGGGACAAACCCAATCCATCCCTTAGTAATAGAGTAAAATACCAGAAATACCGCGATTAGACCTATCGCCAACAGTCCCCACAGGGCATATATGAATTTCTTTACCATAGACATTCGTATTTTAATCTGCAAAATTAGTGTAAGACAAGCGAAAATGCAAGTTTCGGCGAGTGAATGTAACGGGAAAACCTGCATTTCGGCTACTGTCAGACTGCCATGATGACTAAAATCACAACAATTAATCAGAGAACACCACCAACATTTCATTTTTTATTGTATTTTTGTGTGTCTAAAAAAAGAACAACACTATGCGACAACTACTCACTTTCACACTGCTACTATGCGCCATCAGCATTGACGCACAGTCGGCAACGCCTGCCACCGAAGCCAACGAACAGCATCGTCCACGCCATCCTCGTTTCGACTTCCGACATCCTGACGTACACGATCCCGTAATGGCCCACGGAGAAGACGACCGCTACTACATATTCGCTACAGGCATGGGGGTAAGTGTAATGTCAAGTGCCGACATGAAGGAGTGGCAGTTCGAAGCGCCCGTACTGCAAGAGATTCCCTCGTGGGCTATGGATACAGTCAGAGGCTATCGTGGACACACTTGGGCACCCGACATCTACTACCACGATGGTCTATGGCATCTCTACTACTCATGTTCCACATTCGGCAAGAACGGAAGTGCCATAGGACACGCTGTAAACAAGACACTGGATCCCAAGTCAGACCAGTTCGGTTGGGAAGATAAAGGTATGGTTATCGCTTCACACCGCGGCAAGGACAATTGGAACGCCATAGACCCCAACCTCATTATCGACAAGCGTGGTACGCCGTATCTTACTTACGGTTCATTCTGGGACGGCATACAACTCATACGCCTCTCCAAGAAGGATTACCAAACACCGGTAAGCCAACCCTTCACCATAGCACGACGTTATGGGCAGCGTTATGTAAACGGTAAGAATATCAACTTCACCATCGAGGGTAACGATACCATCGAAGCAGGAGAAAATGCCATTGAGGCTCCTTTTATCTACAAGCATGGCAGATATTATTACCTGTTTGTAAGCCATGACTATTGTTGCCGTGGCGACAACTCGACCTACAAAACCGTATATGGGCGTTCACGCAACATCGAAGGTCCCTACTACGACAAGGAGGGACGCCGTATGGATCAAGGTGGAGGCACACCACTCTTCGGCCCCAACAACATATATTATGGCGTAGGACACTGCTCTGTATATGATTTCGATGGTCAAACCCTTTTTATAGCTCATGCCTACGAGAAGGCCCACGGAGGACGTGCCAAACTATTCATCAGACCACTCCATTTTGACAGTAAAGGATGGATAGTCGCCCACACAGAATAACCCACATAACACTCTATAGAATCCAACAGCAAATCATGGCAAAAGAGAAGACAGCATACGTATGCACCGAGTGTGGCTACGACTCGCCCAAGTGGGCAGGCCGATGCCCCTCGTGCGGCACATGGAACTCGATGAAGGAGCAAGTAATACGCCCCGCAGCAACAGAGAAGCGTGCAGCACCGGGCTTCACCTTCGAGAAGGCACGCCCCGTGCGACTCGAAGAGATCGCTACAGGAGATGACCCACGCATCGACATGCACGACGAAGAGCTCAACCGCGTACTGGGTGGCGGACTGGTACCCGGCTCACTCATCCTTCTCGGTGGCGAACCGGGTATAGGCAAGAGTACGCTGGTGCTGCAGACCGTACTGCGTATGCCCGAGCAGCGCGTGCTGTATGTGTCGGGCGAGGAGAGCGCACGCCAACTCAAGCTGCGTGCCGACCGCATAGCCCATGCCGACACCAACTGTCTCATCGTGTGCGAGACCTCATTGGAGAAGATCTACGCCCACATCAAGGAGACGCAGCCCGACATCATCGTCATCGATTCCATACAAACCATCTCGACCGAGACGGCCGAGTCGTCGCCTGGCAGCATCGTACAGATACGCGAGTGTGCCGCCTCGCTGCTCAAGTTTGCCAAGGAGAGCAACATCCCCACCATCCTCATCGGACACATCAACAAGGAGGGCAGCATCGCCGGCCCCAAGATACTGGAGCATATCGTCGACTGCGTGCTGCAGTTTGAGGGCGACCAGCACTATATGTACCGCATCCTGCGCGGCATCAAGAACCGCTTTGGCAGCACTGCAGAGCTGGGCATCTACGAGATGCGTGGCGACGGCCTACGCCAGGTGAGCAACCCCTCGGAGCTACTCCTCACCGACCGCCACGAGGGCATGAGCGGCATCGCCATTGCCTCGGCTATCGAGGGCATACGCCCTTTCCTCATCGAGACACAGGCGCTCGTGAGTACCGCCGCTTATGGCACGCCACAACGCTCGGCCACAGGCTTCGACCTTCGCCGCATGAACATGCTGCTTGCCGTACTCGAGAAGCGTGTAGGCTTCAAGCTTGCCCAGAAGGATGTGTTCCTCAACATCGCTGGCGGACTCCGTGTCAATGACCCCGCCATTGACCTCAGCGTCATCAGCGCCATCCTATCGAGCAACATGGATACCGAGATAGAGCCTACCGTATGCATGGCAGGCGAGGTAGGACTCTCGGGTGAGATACGTCCCGTGAGCCGCATCGAGCAGCGCATCGCCGAGGCCGAGAAGTTAGGCTTCAAGCAGATCATCATCCCCAAGCACAACATGCAAGGACTCGATGCCAGCCGCTTCGGCATCGAGATATGCCCCGTGCGCAAGGTCGAGGAGGCATTCAGGATTTTGTTTGGATAGTGCGCTACAATTGCGCCATGCAGTCACGCAGAGAGTCTACCCAATAGGGCACCTCTACACCATAGACACGCTTTATCTTGCTCTTGTCGAGTACGGAAAAGTGAGGTCGTGCAGCTGGTGTGGGATACTCTTCTGTGTGGAGCGGTTTCAAGGTACATGTAGAAATACCGCCGAGATCAAAAATAGCTTTTGCAAAGTCATACCATGAGCACACACCTTCGTTCGAATAGTGGTAGATACCGGATACGATACCTTCATGCAGGATATGCAGTATAGCACGAGCAAGGTCACGGGCATAGGTAGGCGTACCTATCTGGTCAAACACCACGCCCATCTCACTACGTTCGCTGCCAAGACGCAGCATCGTCTTCACGAAATTGTTTCCGAAAGTACTATAGAGCCATGCCGTACGGATAATCACTGCCGTAGGGCACAGGCGCATGATAGCCTCCTCACCGGCCAATTTGGTAGAGCCATAAACCGAATTTGGGCAAGGGGTATCGTCCTCCCTATAGGGAGTATGGTGCTTACCGTTGAAGACATAGTCGGTAGACACATGGATAAGGCCAATGCCATGACGTGCGGCCACAGCAGCAAGGTTGGCCGGAGCAAGATGATTCAGCTTGTCACACAATGCAACGTCCTCCTCAGCCTTGTTCACATTAGTATAGGCCGCACAGTTGACAATACAATGGATATTATGCTCTGTCACCCAACGCTCTACGGCATCGATGTCGCAGATATCGAGCTCGGCCACATCAGTAAAGTGAAACACCAGAGTGCTCTGCCCCTGAGACACTATGCGCATCTCGTTGCCCAACTGACCATTGGCGCCAGTGATGAGTATGTTCTTACTTTCTGCTTCCATCTTTCAACATTCAGTTATCCCAATCCAACTCACCTACACGATCTTTGTTATAGTAGTCTGACAGTAGGCCCACAAACTTGACGATATCAGCCATAGCCGAAGCGGTCTCCTTGCTTACCTCCTTGCGTTGCAAGCGCAACATCCACACCCCATAGAGTGCTTCGAAGCAGTTTTCCAATTCCGACTTGTCGTGGCCTCCCTTAGCACGCAACTCCACGATAAAGGGCAAAGCCTTGTAGTAGGCGGCCTGGTAGAAGGGGAATTTCGACGAGTGCATGAGACGAGCATGCAGGTCGGCGAGCTGAATGATGACATTCTTGTTTATCTGCAGATGGCCGCTCTGCTCCACCCCTTCGATATGCATCATTTCCACCAAGTTGGCATACCACTCTATGAGCTTGGCACGTTCATCCTCAGGGAGGTTATAGGGCGATACTACGGTGAGCGCTATCTTGTCAATATCACAAGCGTTGGCTCGTATAAGGTCTTCGACCTGCCACATATAGAGTAGATACTCAGATATGCTCTCTTCTCTTAACTTACGCGATATATACATATATTATGAATAGTCTGAAACTGTAGAACGATGCGTTATCCCATCAGCGTATAGACAACGCCGATGCTGCCGAAAAGCATGACGGCCGAGCCGATAACACGATTGAGTATCCAAATGCCACGTACATCAAACTTGTGCCCGAGCTTGTTCACGACCCAAGTAATACTGAACCACCATAGCGTAGCGCCAGTCCAAATGGCGACATATCCTACCACACGCTCCATCATCTCCAACTGGGGCAGAACGAATGACATGCGGGCAAACAGAGCCATAAACATCAATATAATGAGGGGGTTACTGATGGCCAAAGCGAATCCAGTACTGAAATTATAGGCAAGTTTCCCCTTGGTAACAGGTACTGTACGCAGCTTAGCCATAGAGTCGGTGCGATAGCTATGAGGGTTAGTACGGAAGGTGTGGAGTCCGAATCCGAAGAGCAGCACGCTGCCTGCGAGCTGCAAGACAAACATGTTTTGCTCGTTATTTATGATGTCGAACACGAAGGACATACCGAAAGCTGTAATCACAGCATATACCAAGTCGCTCACCGATGCCCCCACACCCGTGGCAAACCCGTGCCAGCGTCCCTTGTTCAAGGTACGTCGTATGCACATAACTCCCACAGGTCCCAGCGGCGCCGACACAACGATGCCGATGAGGAGTCCTTTGAGTATGAGTTCGGCAAATGAGATCTGCCCTGCAAACTGTTCCAACCAATTCATGCTGCAAAATTAGTGCAAGCTGAGAGAAATGCCAAATTTATTTGCACTTTTCCAAGGCACAGCTTTTCCCTTCGGCCAGGATAAAGTGCGGGTAGACCGACTATTTCAGAAGAATATTTTCATATTTTAAAATTTAACTTTACCTTTGCGAGATAGCAATCTACTTGTTTTCAACAAGAGCAATAAACATCATTAAAATCATAACGCACTATGGAAAAGATTATCGGACTCATCAATGCCCCTTTCACCCCGTTCTACGAGGACGGTGAAGTCAACTACGAACCCATCCCCGCATACGCCGAGATGTTACAGAAGAACGGCCTCAAGGGCGTGTTCATCAACGGCTCGTCGGGCGAAGGCTACATGCTCACCGAAGAGGAGCGCATCAACTTAGCCGAAGTATGGATGCACGCCGCACCCAAGGACTTCAAAGTCATCGTACACGTAGGCAGCACCTGTGTCAAGAGTGCACGGCGCATGGCTGCCCATGCCCAGAAGATAGGTGCTTTCGGCATCGGCACCATGGCTCCTCCCTTCCCCAAGATCGGACGCATCGAGGAGTTGGTGAAGTACTGCGAAGAGATAGCCTCGGCTGCCCCCGAGTTGCCCTTCTACTACTACCACATCCCTGCATTCAACGGAGCATACTTCTCTATGGTAGAGTTCCTCAAGGCAGTAGACGGACGCATCCCCAACTTTGCCGGCATCAAGTACACCTATGAGAGCATCTACGAGTACAACCAGTGCCGTCTCTACAAGAACGGCAAGTATGACATGCTCCACGGTCAGGACGAGACCATACTCCCCTCACTCGCCATGGGCGGTGCACAGGGCGGCATAGGCGGCACCACCAACTATAACGGCTGCAACCTCGTGGGCATCATCGACGCATGGAAGGCTGGCGACACCGAGAAGGCACGCGAGTTGCAGAACTTCGCACAGGAGGACATCAACGTCATCTGCCACTACCGCGGCAACATCGTGTGCGGCAAGCGCATCATGAAGCTCATCGGCCTCGACCTCGGCCCCAACCGCACACCCTTCCAGAACATGACCGATGCCGAAGAGGAGGCCTGCCGCAAGGAGCTGGAGGCCATCAACTTCTTCGAACGTTGCAATAAGTTTTAATTCAGCACCCTAACACGACAATGAAACACTATCTCACCCAATGGGCCGAGCGCTACCGTGCCGACCTCACAGAGAATATCATGCCTTTCTGGCTCAAGTATGGACTCGACCGCGTGAATGGCGGTATCTACACCTGTGTCGACCGCGACGGCTCGCTCATCGACACCACCAAGTCGGTGTGGTTCCAGGGGCGCTTTGCCTTCGTGGCATCGTTTGCCTACAACACCATAGAGCAGAACCCCGAGTGGCTGGCAGCCGCCAAGAGCACCATCGACTTCATCGAGGCACACTGCTTCGACACCGATGGCCGCATGTACTTTGAGGTGACTGCCGACGGCCGCCCCCTGCGCAAGCGCCGCTACGTCTTCTCCGAGTCGTTTGCAGCCATCGCCATGGCCGAGTATGCCAAGGCATCGGGCGACATGACCTATGCCGAGAAGGCCCTCAAGCTCTTCAAGGACATACGTCGCTTCATTGCCACACCCGGCTGCCTCGAGCCCAAGTACCTCGACACCCTGCAGGCCAAGGGACACTCCATCGTGATGATCCTCATCAACACCGCCTCACGCATCCGCGAGGTGATCAAGGACCCCGTGCTCGACCAGCAGATCGACGAGTCGCTCGAGTCACTGAAGGACTTCGTGAAGCCCGAGTTCAAGGCATTGCTCGAGATGGTAGGCCCCAACGGTGAGTTCATCGACACCTGCAATGGCCGCGTCATCAACCCCGGACACTGCATCGAGACGGCATGGTTCATGCTCGAAGAGGCCAAGCACCGCGGCTGGGACAAGGAAATCACCCAACGTGCACTCGAGATCCTCGACTGGTCATGGCAGTGGGGATGGGACGAGCAGTATGGCGGCATCATCAACTTCCGCGACTGCCGTGGCCTGCCTCCTCAGGACTACTCACAGGACATGAAGTTCTGGTGGCCACAGACCGAGGCCATCATCGCCACACTCTATGCCTACGAGGCTACGGGCGACGAGAAGTATATCGAGATGCACCACAAGATCAGCGAGTGGACCTATGCCCACTTCCCCGACAGCGAGTATGGCGAGTGGTATGGCTACCTGCATCGCGACGGCACCGTGGCACAGCCTGCCAAGGGTAACATCTTCAAGGGTCCCTTCCACATCCCCCGCATGATGATCAAGTCGTACGAGTTGTGCAAGGAGTTGACAAAGTGATAAATTTAGGAGATAAAAGAAGATAAAGGGAGATATCGCTTCGCTCTTGGGGAGATAAATGCCAATAGTTTGGCACACCCGCGTACAAATCATTTGGCATTTAACTCCATTTATCTTCTTTTATCCCCACTTTACCTACTAAGAAATGATTTCGAAACGTATCCTATTCCTCCCCCTCATTCTTCTCTGCACCCTGCTCAGCATGGCGCAGAATCGCGTAACTGTAACCCCTGCAGCGCCCATGGACAAGGCCGTATCGGGCCACTATGCCGGATGGCTGAAGGGAGAACTATCCACCTACGGCGGATGCAACTTCCCCGACGTGCCCTGCGCCGACGGAGGCCAGAAAGTATACTACCCCAAAGCCTACGGAGCTTGCGTACAGGTCCCTGGCGGCGTGGTGTACCTAGGCGGCATGAATGCTGAGCGCTCGCTCAGCGAGTGCGAGTTTATCAGCGCAGCGGATGGCAGCTCTACCCCCATCGCCTCACTGCCCAAGCCACTGGACAACTTTGCTGCCACCTACCACGATGGTACGCTTTGGGTAGCTGGCGGACAGAGCAACGGCACACCCAACCGAGAGGTATATGCCCTCCCCTTCCCCAGCGAAGGAAAGGCATGGTCCCTTGCCGCTACCTTCCCCGACGAGTGTCGCCTACAGCCCTGCGTGGCTGTGCAGAATACCGCCTCGGGCTACGCCCTCTTCATCTTCGGAGGCTACCAGCCCAAGGCCAAGAGTCAAGAGGCCAAGGTATATACCGATGGAGTGTACATCTCCATGGCAGAC
>JAZRMG010000067.1:0-2426 GCA_045647345.1 Bacteroidaceae bacterium
TAAACCGAATATACACGAACTGAATCGTAAACTTAATAACCACCACCAAGCGATGATTGTTTCCCTTGATATTGAACACATAGTGCTGATTGCCCACATTATCCACGCTATTGAACGTCGCCTTCACATCGGCAAAGCAGCACCACTCGCTCCGCTTGACTATCGTCACCCACTCTTGCAGAGCAGTGCGCGTGTCAGGATACTTCTCTATGTACTCCCTTAGAGTCTGTTCGGTAAAGATTCTCATCACTCAGGAATTTGTAGCAAAGGTAGTAATCTTTTCTGGAAAACAAAAGAAATTTCCAAGAAATAAAAACTATATACGTATCACAGGATCCCCTTTTCCACCTGCCACCCTCCGCCAAGGAATGATAATCAACTATAGATTAGATTATTTATGGCGGACACTAAGTATAATAATCCACATACGCCAGTGTCCGCCATAAACATTCAACATTCATCATTCATCATTCAAAGGCTCCCCTTCACATAGAACCGCACGTTCTTTGCGCCCATGGCGCGTAGTTTGCCTGCACGCACCAGCTCCTTGAGCTTCTTCGTGGCGGTGTAGCGCGAGCATTCGCAGACGGACTCGAAGTTGCGACGCTGCATGAACTCGTGCTCTTCGAAGTACTTCGCCAGGCGGCGAAGGATCACCTCATCGGTCAGCCGCTTGTTGGGGTTGGGGCCTCCGCTCACGATATCGGCACCGCGCATGGCCTGCTTCATCTCCGCACAGGGAGTGAAGAGGATGTTCTTCACGCGGATGTCGTTCTTCGTCACACGGTCTTCCAATTTCTTGCGGCCACAGGTGAGCGACAGGCTGAAGGTGCCAATGTGGTCTATCTCCACGCGGTTGCCATCGAGCAGTTCGTCACAAACGCACTTGCCGAGGGCCTGCAGCACGGCCGCTATGTCTGACTCGGTCACGCTACAAGCGAAGTTGATATACTCTGCCAGCTCCTTCGTGGTGGTGAGCTTGCTGTTCACTACGGTCACCGCCATCTGCGGATTCTTCTCTGTAGCGGTTCCCGTGAGGTCATTTTGCCTACGCAGCTGATAGGCAATAGTGCCTGATTTCTTGGTAGTTGCCATATCACATTTACTATTTAACTATTTACGATTTACTATTTTCAGGGGATACGCATTATTGTTGGGGCTTTGCTAACTCCCCCTCTGTTTATAGAGGGGGTGCCCGTAGGGCGGGGGCGTTATAAGCGAAGCGCGTAGTTTAATATACTGCGATGCTGATTCTCCGCACTTCGTTTGGAACTCCCTCCGCTCCACTACGTTCCGCTCGTCCCTCTATAAACAGAGGGACAGTTGATTAAAAGCCTTCATTATTTTTTTATAATACATTTTCCCTGTTAATTCTTTTTTCATTCTATTTACCGCTGCCCAACGGCAACGTTACCTTTGCGCAAGGGCAACCTTGCTGTTGCGCAACATCAAGGTTACCCTTGCGCAGCGGTAAATAACTTTGTTAGTTACAAAAGTACAAAACTCTTGGCGATTTTCCAACTTCTAAGGCGCGAAATTATTCTATTGATTCCGCTTTCGTGGGATTGTATCTTTGTGGCCGAATTGAGGCAGTATAGTTGATGTTATCGTTATCGTTATCGTCATCGTTAACGTTGGAAAATATAACTTGTTTATTATTTTCCTTACGTAGCCTATCAATTGCAGAACAAACGCTGTTGGCGGTATCGTAACTTTGCGGAAGAAACGAATATACATGATGCTAGGCAACAATATAGATATTGTCCAACAACAAAATCTCAGCAATGGTGTCATCATGAGGAACGAAGGATCCCGCGCTAGTACTTTGCCAGGGCACTTTGCGAGATGCTTCACGATGTTCAGCATGACAAACTATGTTTTTGGGCAACAACTATATTATTTCCTTATATTAATAAGCAACTACTATGAAAAAATTGTTTGAAACAGTAAAGGCATGGCTGCGAAGCAGAGTAACAGCCATTGTAAGGGTTAAAGGTGATGGGTTAATGGTTAAGGAAGAAAAAGAAACACTCAACCCTAAACTCTACACACTCAACCAAGCGAAGCGCTCACTTACTCTCCCCGAAGTACAAGCGGTACTATGCAGCAAGTATGAACTGCGCTACAACCTGCTCAGCGAGCAGAGCGAGTACCGCGAGCGGGATAGTGAGGGAGACTTCCTCCCCATCACCAAGCGCGTCTATATGACGTGGCTGATGGACATACAGGCCGAGGGATACAACTATACCTGGCTCGAAGGGGTGCGCATCGCCGCCGAGTCGCTACACATACCGTCGTATCATCCCGTGACGCAGTACTTCGCCACCCTGCCACAGTGGGACGGCACCGACCGTCTGCGCCCCTTGATGCAGCGCCTCACCACTGACGAAGTGATGGTAGACTACCTCTGCCGTTGGATGCTGGCC
>JAZRMG010000068.1:0-5206 GCA_045647345.1 Bacteroidaceae bacterium
CAAAGGAAGAAAAAGAACTAATTAAGAAGTTCCAATATTCTAGAACCTTGCAGCAAGAAGGCTTGTCGCTCCCTGACAATGTAATAATCATTGGCACAGTGAATATGGACGAGACTACGCATCAGTTCTCACGCAAGGTGATAGACCGTGCCATGACGATAGAGATGAATGGCGGCCGATTGAGCAACATGTTTGGCGGAAGCAAGCGCTTGGAATACCTGCCCGAAGTGGAGCAGCAGAAGTGGCAGGGTGCATTCAAGCAATGTTATGTATCGGCCGATGAGGTGCTGGAGCTGCATCCTGAGGCTGCTAATGATATCAAGGAGAAATTGCCCGCTCGCTTGGACGATATAAACAAGGCATTGAAGGGAACACCGTTTGAGGTGAGCTACCGTGTGCTGAACGAACTGGTGATAATGGTGGGTGTGATACTTGACTACAATACGGAGGGCAAGGATATTGATGCTATCATCAATGAAGCTGTGGACCGCATACTGCTGATGAAGATATTGCCTCGAGTGGAGGGCGATAATGAGATGTTTGCCCTCTCGCATGCGGAGCAACAGAAATATGGTGTGAAGTATGCCAACCGCTTGGAGTGGCTGCTCGACCTGGCACCTGAGATTTCTGTAACAGAAGACGCGGATGCTGACCATCAGCAAACCGCCAAAGAGAAGATACAGGAGATGATAGACCGTCTGGAGAGCCGCGAGTTTACACGTTATTGGCCGTAAAAGAGGAAGATATGACAAGGGATTTGACAATATCACAGATAGAGCGCCAGAATATCTTAAACAATAGAATGGCAATTGCTCGCATACAAGAAGCATTGGATATAGAGGCCTATCAATTCGAAGGGAAATACTATATGACCAAGCAAATGGTCGCCAATTTCTATGAGGTTGAGGTTAGAACGGTGGATAACTATTTGGCCTCAAACGAAGCTGAGCTCAAACATAACGGCTATATTTTATGTAGGGGTAAACAGCTGAAAGAGTTTAAGTTGCAATTTGGTCACGAAAATTCTTTCATGAGCAAAACGACGCAGTTGGGATTATTTGATTTTCGTTCCTTCTTAAATTTGGGAATGTTGCTTGCAGAAAGTGAGAGAGCAAGGCAAGTGCGTAGCTTCATCCTGGATGTCGTAATATCTACTATAAATGAAAAGGCCGGAGGTGGTACGAAATATATCAATTGGCGAGACCGGGATTTCTTGCCTGCTGCTATACAGGAGGAGAATTACCGAAAAAACTTGACCGGCCCAATCAATGAATATGTGGATGGCCACAAGACCTATAAATATGCGGTCATCACTGACATGATTTATAATGCGGTTTTCCATGAGAACGCAAAGCAATACAGGGAATTATTGAAACTTGAGCCAAAAGACAACGTTAGAGCTACCATGTATGCTGAGGTTTTAAGGGTAATCAGCTCTTTTGAAAATGGTGTCGGCAGTGCTATACGGGAGAAATCAATAGCTATGGGGCGTAAGATTTCACTACAGGAGGTACAGGAGTTGATCACTGCACAGGCGGAGAGCCCTGCGATGACTCCCTTTCTCTACGATGCCCGACAAAAGATGGCCTCGCTTGACTTTGGGTTGAGGGATGTTTATCATGACAATATCGCAGGGTATCTGCGTGCTTTGTCTCCAGAAGAATTTGACCGTTTCATAGGAAATGACTCTATTGACTTGGAAAAGCTGTTGGACAACGATGAGAACAGGCATGTGTTGGAAAGATTGAAAAAATAACACCATGGGAGACTTTGTGTATTTGTCTTATGATGACATACTAGTATACTATAGGGAAACCATCGACCAAAGTGGTGGAGGAATGTCTGGTGTTCTTGAACAAAAGGGGATAGAGAAAATATTGGATTTTGTAAGAAATGATGTGTATTATCCCACGATTGAGGATAAACTTACCTATCTGGTTTTTGCTTTTTGTACAGGACACTATTTTGCAGACGGCAACAAGCGGATATCGTTGGTGATAGGAGCGCATTTTCTCATCAAGAACAGACAGGGATGGGCGGGATTTCACCTGTTGCCATATATGGAAGCCTACATTTGGCATGTAGCAGCAGGAAATATAGACAAAGGCTTGCTTGGAAGGATAGTTCATGCCTTTCTTAATCGAAAGGAACTTGATGAGGAAACGAAATTGGACATTATTCATGCTATGAAACAAAGTCCTTTATATTCTGAAGAAGAGCAATAGGCGTGATTATTCCCTTAAACTATTAAAACTTGCACTATGCAGACGGAGGTACTCAGATACATACATACCGAAGGAGACTATGAGGTGATAGTCAGAACACAAGATATTGGGCACTCATGGGACCGGTTTAAGGGGCGTATTAACTATACGCGCCGAACAAATGCGAGTGTAAGTGTTCCGGAGGAGTATTGTAGATACACCAGTAAGGATACATGCCGTTTGGAGATATACAATCCAGAGGCTGCCCATAGTGATAGAGGATTGCTCGAGGGGTGTGAATGGGAGAAGCTATGGCCTGTGGTATTCGAGACATGTAGATACCAAATTAAAATACTTTTCCATAATGTCGATGAGGAGTCAAAGGTTGAGGTATGCCATGTAAGAAGAGATATTGAAGAATGTTTCTTCTACGATGAGGAGTCGAGCAACAAAAAGGAGAAATCACTGACTGGCGATCTCGACTTCTTGAACGAGCCAGGTGTATTCCGTTTGGAGTTCAGCTATCAGAAAGAGGGCAGGAGAAAGGATACATACGTAACATTTGATGTGGTATCGCCTAAACTTGACACAAAAAGTGACTACAAATCATTGCTGCGAGACGTCAATGAAGAGTACCAAGATGTCATATACCGCTACTTAAGTATCACAATACAGCAATTTAGCAGAGGACATGTGAATAATGATGCTACATGGATGACTGCATTTCAGAGTATAGTGGATGACTATATAAAGAATATCAATCGCGTAATCCATAATCCGCATTCGCAAGTGACTAAGTACTACACCTCTCGCAAGGCTGAACATATAAAGCAATGGACCTCACAGATGGAAGAGGCGTATGAAGAGGTGCGTTGTGAGAGACGATTGGAGGAGCACTACTTTGGATACAGTGAAAAACGTTCTACACACGACACGATGGAAAATCGTTTTGTGAAGTATACGGTAACAAGTATCGGGAAACGATTGTCTACAATAATAAGTACTGTACTAAGCTCGAAAAATGAGGAGCTCTCAGAACGTCATAGACAGACGTGGATAGGATATAAGGATACTCTACAAAAGATTGTGAAGCATCCCTTCTTTAGAGGTGTCGGGAAATTTGACGGCATGAAACAAGAGAGCCTTGTATTGCAGAATAGAAGCGGATATCAGCAAATATACAAGGATTGGTTGAAACTGAAACGGGGAATAGATCTTTATCATGGCGCTGCAAACATTGGCACACTGCAAATATGGGAGATATATGAGCTTTGGTGCTTCATTAAAATGAAAAGAATGGTGGCGGAAGTGTTGGGGTTGGATAGGAATATGCCCAATTATGAGAAATATGTGACAGAGCCGAAAGGTACACTGCTCAATCCATTTACCAACTCTTCGTTAGAACACATAGTCGAATATCGCTACCCTATGCCTAAAGAAGATGATTCTCCTGAACGAAAAAGATTACTTGAGGCACATGAGGGCGATATCGTGTCGTTGCATTACCAACATACCTTTAACCGCAAAAGCGGACATGACAAAGGATACTGCATAGAGGGCATAAATACTGCGACGACAGAACAGAGACCAGACATCGTACTAAATATAAGAAAAGAATCGGGAGAAGTTGTCCTCACATATCTATATGATGCAAAATACCAAGTCATCAATGACGCTAGATTGGACAAGGATTTTGAGCCACAAGACATAGAAGAACTGAAGACGTTGTCTGGCGGTGACTACCCCCCAACCAAAGCAATTAATCAAATGCACCGCTATAGGGATGCCATATATTATAGCAAAGAGCATGAGCCTTACAGAGCCAAGGAAATCATTGGCGGTTATATTCTATTCCCAGGACGTGGAGAGGACGAGCACATCAGCAACAGATATTATAGTAAAAGTGTGGAATCTGTCAACATTGGTGCCTTCCCATTATTGCCGAATGCAGACAAAAAATTAGAAGGAAGGCTATTGCGCGAGCATCTACATACGATACTCATTGAAAAAGTCAACACGGAGAATCATGTGGAGAACGCTAAACCTCAACGAACTCTGGCATATGTTACCGAAGAGGAAAAAGAGGCTATGATGCCTGACGACCTTGTAATGATTGCTTTTGCCGGTAATGAAGAAAAACGGCAATGGACATTTGAGAATAGTTGGTATAACATACCCTTAAATAAAATAGCAGACACACCATGGATGAAAGCCAAGTATCTTTTGCTACGAACTAAAGGGGAACAGTATGTCGGTAACCTACGGAAAATAGTCAAATCAAATCATGATGTTTGGACAAAAGAGAGATTACAGCAAAATAATTATCCTGGTACTCCCGGCCACTCGTGCTATTTCATGGTGAAAATACATAAGGCAGAGAGAACAGAGGAGCACTTGAGAGAAAAGATATTCAACATTAAAGACATAACAACTCCCTATTGGGGACATCAAATGGCTCCATTCATGTTAGTAAAATTGAAAGATTTGATGGCCCTTTAATCCACTCTATGCCCGACAAACTGACCCGAGAGCAGCGGCACCGATGTATGGCAAGCATACGTGGCCGAGACACTAAGCCCGAGATGACGGTGAGGCGCTATCTGCATAGCCGTGGCTTCCGTTACAGGGTGAACGTGAAGGGATTGCCAGGCACACCCGACATCGTGCTGCGCAAGTACCGCACGGTGATATTCATACACGGATGCTTCTGGCATGGGCATGAGGGCTGCCGATACTTCGTGCTGCCGAAGAGCAACACGGAGTTTTGGACACAGAAGATAGAGCGTAACCGCGAGCGTGACCTGGAACGTCGCGCCCAACTGAAGCGGATGGGATGGCACACCATCGTCATATGGGAATGCCAGCTGAAGCCGAAGACACGCGAGGCTACATTGGCCGAGCTGGAGCATCTGCTACACAAGACATACATAGATAACCTGCGCCCACGCAAAGCGGCAGTGTACTCTTTTGACACTGAGCCTATGCCCATTGCCGCAGAGGAG
>JAZRMG010000069.1:0-19180 GCA_045647345.1 Bacteroidaceae bacterium
GTCAAGATGTATCAGGTCAGTGTAGCCCACCTGCCGCCAGCCACGCCCACCCTTGCATACTGGGTCGGTGTGCCATCGGCGTATCTCTTCGGAAGATACCTCACGGCCTTCTGGCGTGGCTGTGCAGTGCAGGACTAAATAGGTCAAATTTGCCATTGTGTTGCTATGCTTCAATCACTTTATCCAAGCGGTTCCACATACTCAGCCAACTCACGGTTTACTACGTCCTCGGCACGAGAAGCCTCGAATTCGAGTTCCTTACCGGGTTCGTAAATCACCGACTTGTTAAACTTGTCACGGAAAGGCTGCAACACCTTAATCTTTGCTGTCTGTTTCTCTTCCATTTTCTTTTTTTGTTTAATGGTTCTTGACTCGGTTAATTATCAGCCTTGAGGAACGGCTTTGAACTTGGGGTTCGAACGGCTGTCAAGCACTACGAACTCCTCACCGAAGGCGATGTTGGTATCGGCCTTCATGAGCAACTTGAAGAAGTAGAGTTCGCTGGCATTGCCCAACTTGTCGATTTGGATCACATCCTCATCGTCCTGCAAGTTCACGGCAGCAAAGAGGTTGCCGTCAGAATCCTGCGAGCAGAGGGTAGCCACGATAACGCCCTCAGGCCAAGCCGCCACGGTCTCGATAGTGATCCCCTTGAAACGCTTGCGGTTAATCTCAGTCTCGGCTGAGTTCTTGTTCTCGCGCTCTGTGAGCTCGTCATCGTACTTGTCCCAATCCTCAACGCTCATGATGATACGTAGGTTGGGGTTCTCACGCATCGCCTTGGGGATAGACTTACGCACGGCTTTCAGTTTACCGATCATCGTGGTCTCGGCAGTATCAACCACGATACAACTCGAATCCTTGACTGCCTGGGTAAGGATACCATCCATAAGTTTGTCATCGTCGGAGCCATCTACAAACTCACCGTTCACATAGTGATCACCCAACTCGAACTGCACTTGCTTTGCCAACTCATCAAGAAGGGCGTTCTGTGCCTCGGGGGGAAGTTCTGCAAACACAAGGTTACCCTTGGGCTGCCACTTGCGCCAAATATGCTCAAAGGCACGGGGGTTGAATACGGTGAACGCCATGAAGTCCTTCGGATCAAGTGACTTCTCGTCGTAATTGAAGTTACCCTTTGAATCTGTCTTCTGAGGATCCTCCTTACGCTTCTGCAACATCTTACCTGTCTTCAAGCGAGGAAGGCTGATTTTCTTCTCCACACCAGGAATGACCATAATCAATCCCTTCTCCACAAGTTCGTTGCGGGTGGTAGCTGTGGTGAGGATACGCTCCAGTACCTCACCATTGTAATTGGTGTTTTTTACTACTATTGCCATAGTTCTCTTGGTTAGTTACGGTTCTTATTCTCTCTGATTTCTCGCATGCGCTTTTCCCATGGGCCCTCCTTGTCGGTGGTGATATGCAGGTCGTGCATAACCTTGCGCTTGGGAGCAAGGGCTTCCAAAGCCTTCTTCCCATCTTCAGGATGCTCCTTCAGCATGTTCTCATAGATGCTACGAGTAGTGGCATCAATACGACCGTCCGCCTCGGCAGCATCAAGCAACGACTTGCGTGCATTGGCTGCATCGGTTTCGGCCTTGTCGCGGAACACTTTCACTTCGCCTTCCAAGCGAGTCTTGTCGGCCTCCAGACCAGGCACCTTTGCGGCCTCGCCTTCCAGTTCTCCAATTCGCTTCATCACATCGGCTTCCGTTGTGCAGTCTTTGAAGCGAGGACTTTTTTTCAATTCTTCTAAATTCATTTGATTCTCGTTTTGTGGCTTATCAAGCCGGTTATTGAATATAGTGTAAATCTGTTCGGGAGTACTATCCGCTGGGATAGGATCGGCATCATAGATACCATCAATGAATCCCAAGGCCAATGCTTCTTCGGCATTGATCCAATGGTCTGCGTTATCGAAATACTTCGCCTTCACATCCTCTTTCGACATGCCCAAACGCTGCGAATACATTTGACTCAAACTATCCTCGAGGGCTTCAATCTCATGGATACACTCTTGCATCTCCTTCTTGTTGCCATAGCATCCACCCGATACGCTGTGAAGCATCAGACGAGCATACTTGCTCATCTCAACAGGCTTTCCGCACAAGGCTATCACACTGGCCATACTCGCTGCAATGCCGTCTATATAGATATGGATATCGGCACTGCTGTTCTTTAAGGCATTGAATATGGCAATACCAGAATACACATCACCTCCATGACTGTTGATACGTACATTGATACGCTCATACTTGGCCTCCGCTTCGGCCAGCTCACGAGCCACGATACCGCTGCGCACCTCATAGTTCTCACCAATGTCACCATACAGGTAGATGGTGCATGAGCGTTCGTCTGTTTTCATTATAAAGAATCTCTTCATTTCGTCTCCTTTTCTTCGTCTTTCGGGTGCAAAATTGCGGCCTTTTTCATTGATACACAAATCCTTATTTTATCATAACATTTTACGGTTGCATCATGCCGTTTTAACGCGTCATCATGCGGAGCGCATTTTTATGACACCATTTTTCGGGCGAACTTTGTACCCGATAATTCAGTAAAATAAGGAGGTTTGAAATGGCAGAACTAACCAACATCCAGAAAAAGGAATGGGCAAAGACACTATTCCTGAAAGAGAACCTGACCCAACAGGAAATTGCCGACCGCGTAGGCATTTCGCGTGTCACCATCAACAAATGGATTCGCGACGGCAAATGGGAAGAACATAAAGTAGGTATCACACTCACACGCGAAGAGCAGATACGGAGCCTCTATCGACAAGTGGCCGAAATAAACCGTGCCATTGCCGAAAAACCCGAAGGCGAACGATACCCCACAAGCAAAGAGGCCGACATCCTGGGCAAACTATCGGCAGCCATCAAGAATATGGAGACCGATGTTGGCATTGCCGATGTCATCAGCGTAGTCACTCGACTCATTGAGTTTGTCAAGGCTTACGACCTCGACAAAGCCAAAGAACTAACCACACTCTCTGACACATTCATAAAATCACTATTATGAGACAGATTGACAAGCAAGCCCTCAACGATTGGGAGAAATACAAGGAAGACATAGCACGGTCCACCCCAGTAGACCAGAGCATGACACATGCCGAGCGCGAGAAACACCGCAAATACCTTGAGGCGCACCCCATCGAGTGGATCAAGTTCTTTTTCCCAGGCTACGCAAAGTACGAGTTTGCCCCATTTCAGAAACGAGCTATCAAGCGTATCATCGAGCACGACGAATGGTACGAGGTGCTGTCATGGTCACGAGAACTGGCCAAGTCCACCATCACCATGTTCATCGTCATGTATGTAACACTCACGGGGCGCAAGAAGAATGTCATACTCACCTCAAACAGCAAAGACAATGCCGAACGTCTGCTTGCACCATATAAGGCCAATCTGGAGGCTAATGGACGCATCATTGCATACTATGGTAAGCAAGAAAGCATCGGTTCATGGACCAACACCGAGTTCATCACACGCGGAGGAGTCGCATACCGCGCACTCGGAGCCGGACAGTCACCCCGTGGTTCGCGCAATGAGGCCATACGCCCCGATATCCTTCTCGTCGACGACTTCGACACCGACGAAGATTGCCAGAACCCCGACATCATCAACAAGCGTTGGGAGTGGTGGGAGAAAGCATTATACCCCACACGCTCCGTGTCCGAACCCACACTCATCATCTTCTGTGGCAATATCATCGCGAAGGACTGCTGTGTCAAGCGTGCTGGCGAGATGGCCGACCATTGGGACATCGTCAACATCCGCGACAAGGACGGACGTTCCACATGGCCCGAGAAGAACAGCGAGGAGGACATCGACCGCACACTATCAAGGGTCAGCAAGAAGACGCAACAAGGCGAGTACTTCAACAACCCCATATCCGAGGGAGAGATATTCCAGACTATCAGCTATGGAAAGGTCCCCCCATTGTCAAAGTTCAAGTTTCTCGTAGCATACGGCGACCCTGCACCAGGAGAGAGCAAAAATAAGAAGGGGAAGTCCTTCAAGACCGTATGCCTTGCAGGAAAGTTAAACGGACGGCTCTATGTCATCAAGACCTTCCTGGCAAAAGCTCTCAACGCCGAGTTCATCGATTGGTATGTCAAACTGCTCGACTACGTAGGGGGGAGAAGTACCGTATATTGCTATATGGAAAACAACAAGTTGCAAGATCCATTCTTCCAACAAGTGTTCAAGCCCTTGGTTACAAAGGTGCGCAGGGAGCGTAACATTTCACTATACATCACAGGAGACGAAGACAAGAAGACCGACAAGGCTACTCGTATCGAAGCCAACCTTGAGCCAATGAACCGAGAAGGTAACCTCATACTCAACGAGGCCGAACGCGACAACCCACACATGAAAGAGCTGGATGAACAGTTCAAGCTCTTCACACTTACACTCAAGTATCCTGCCGATGGTCCCGATGCTGTAGAAGGAGCAAACCGTATCATTGACAGGAAACTCCGAGGACTGGACGCACCAGCCACGAAGTCAAGACAAAGTATGCGCACAAAAAACAAACACAGACTATAAAACCAACACCTTATGAGCCAATTTGTACAACTCACCGACTACGATGCGAGTATCCACAGAGATATACTCGACGCACTGGTACGCGAAGACGAGACCATCATCGAGATATGCGAAGACCGCGCCATCGCCGAGATGCGATGCCACCTTTCCAAACGATACGACTGCGAGCGCATATTCTCCGCCACTGGAGAGGAACGCCACCAGCTGATTCTCATGATGGTCATCGACATCACCGTATACCACATCTTCTGCATACATAACCCTACGAAACTCTCCGCCATGCGCAAAGACAGGTACGAGCGTGCCGTGGAATGGATGAAAGCCGTATCCGGCGAAGACATATCCATCGACGGAGCACCACTGCTACCCAAGGAGGAGCGTGCAGCCAAATCCACATTTATCGTCAAAAGCAATCCCAAACGTGTAAACCACTTCTGATATGAGCAAGAAAAAGAAAAAAACCGGACACATCACCGTCGCCGGCAACATCCCTCGACCGGGACAGAATGGACGGTCAACCATCGTACTCACCGCGCCCAAAAGGTTCGGCATAGATATTGGCGACTACACTAATGCCGTGAAGTCAGCCGAGAATGTAGACTATTCACGTCGCTACAAACTATTCGACCTCTACAGCGATATCCTCATGGATACCCACCTTTCATGCGTCATTGAAAAACGAAAGAATGCTGTCCTATGCTCAAAAATAGAGTTTCAAAAAGATGGCAAACCCGACGAAAAGGTAAACAAGCAGATTGCCTCCCCATGGTTTGCCAAACTGATAGCGGATATTCTGGACGCCAAGTTCTGGGGATTCACCCTCTGCCAGTTCTTCAAGGATGGCGAATGGGTTGACTATGACCTCATACCACGAAAGCATGCCGACCCTGTACGTCGTCTGATATTGCGCCATCAGACCGACATCACCGGCACTTCGTGGGACGAATACCCCGACCTCCTTTTCGTTGGTTCCGAAGACGATTTAGGACTACTCGCCAAGGCAGCCCCATGGGTAATCTACAAACGAAATACCACAGCAGACTGGGCGCAGTTCTCCGAGGTGTTCGGTATGCCCATACAGGAATACATCTACGAGACCGACGATGATGAGTCACGCCAGCGTGCGCTGGATGATGCTTCCAACGCTGGCAGTCTGGCTGTATTCGTACACTCCAAGGATACAGAGCTCCAATTGCGAGAGGCTGGAAACAAAACAGGCAGTGCCGACGTTTACGAGCGCTTATGTGAACGATGCAACAACGAGTTATCCAAACTCATATTGGGCAACACCCTTACCACAGAATCTTCCGAGAACGGCACACAAGCACTCGGAACCGTTCACAAGAAAGTAGAAGACGCGGTAGCCCAATCCGACCGCGGCTACGTACTAAATGTGCTCAACTATTACATGACAGACATCTTTGCCGCCATGGGTATCAATACCACAGGTGGGGAGTTCTGTTACCCCGAGCCCAAAGAGATAGACGCAAACACCAAAATATCCATCCTGACCCAACTTAAAAAGAGTTTCAACCTCCCCATCGAGGACGATTATCTTTATGAAGAGTTCGGTATCAACAAACCTAAGAACTACGAGCAACTGAAAAGAGAGCAACAAGAGAAAATTGCCCCTCTCCAACAAGTGCCTGTACAAGAGCCTACCTCTACGCCACAAGAAAAGCCCCAAAAAGAGGTAGAAGACAAAGAAGAACGTACCTTCAAAAACTGGTTCAAACGTTTTTTCGGGAAAGCCCCGGACAACGGGGCGGATTTAGAATGGTAATGAACGATCTCTATCGCAATGCCGAAGAGGTCACTTCTGGATTTGCCTTCGATGAAGACATTTTGAAGAGGGCGTTGATGAGGATATACGACAAAAGTTTCCACCCTATGACCGACATTGAGCGCAATTTGTTCAATGTCATTTGGGAAACCATGAATGCTGCTGTGGACGAAGGATTCGGTGATATGGAATCCAGCGACCATGACTATGACTTCATGCAAGAATTGAAAAGCAATAACGCGGTATTCGCAGCTTTCAAGGTTCACCGCACCCAAAGGGATATGGCAAGGTTGTTGACCGATTCTAACGGCAATCTAAAACCATTCGAGAAATGGGTGAAGGAGGTTATGCCTATAGCCGACCATCAAATGCGCCATTGGCTCAAAACGGAATACGACACTGCCGTCATCCGTGCACACCATGCAGCCGACTGGAAACAATTCCTACGCGAAAAAGATGTGTTTCCAAACCTCAAATGGGTTGAGTCCACCAGTATCAATCCTGGTGCAGATCATCGTGTCTTTTGGAATACCATTCTGCCAATAGAACACCCGTTCTGGAATGAACATCGCCCAGGCGACCGATGGAACTGCAAGTGTGACCTCGTATCTACCGATGAGGAGCCAACAGATATCCCCGAAACAGTAAGCATCACAGACGAGCCGCAAATGGGGCTAAAGTCCAATCCTGGACAGGATGGAATCATATTCAGCGACAACCATCCATACTTCCCCACGAATTGCAACAGTTGTGCATTCTACAAGCCTACTATAACGGACAGGATGAGAACTATCTTCACCAATAAGGCGAAGGATTGTTACCATTGCAAATACATTAAAAGGTGTATTGACATCATTCAGAAAGAGGATATCATCAAAGCCAACAGAGTAGAATACCATCGTCTCAAAGAAAATGGAGATTACACGGATGTTGTGTTTGACAAAAAGAACGGCGGACTTAAAGCCACTCATATAGGACACATTACACACAACACTCCAAAAGCAGAACGTTTCTTTGAAGGACTTACTTCATCGGATTTGGAACGTGAGTGCCAAGACCAATTGTTCCAAATGGGTCATAAAGTATTGCTTTGTGACGAATCCCGAAAAAGGAATGGGAACTACCTCCCAGCTTTGGATATGTCACTCGACGATGAGATTATGGACATACGTTCCGTTACTGGGCATGGCTGGTATTCTAACATCTTTGTCAAGAAGAACGATCAATTGAGACGATATAATGCAAGGGCTGATATTGCGATACCTTCTGAGACTTTATGCCTATACTTCCATGATCCGTCACTATTCAATGAAAGCAAGATGATAAAGTCTATAAATTTCTTCCGCTTCTTCAGAGACAACAAGGGCAACTTGATAGATAAACAACTCAAAAAAGTCGTTTGTGTAATCAAAGGTCAGAGCAAGATTTTGACGTTCTATATATAAAAAAAGTCGGGTACTCCCTAAGAGCCCCCCGACGCGAACATCCCAAGCCTCAAGCCGATACAGCCTATATGAGCGAATGGGACACTGCAAAGTTAGTAATAAATTCTGTAACTGCAACGATTATGGACATAAAAGAGTTCTCAAAACAACTAAATAATAAAAAAAGGGAGATACAGGCGCTCACTCATAGGCGAATGCCAGTTATTGCAGGCAAGATGGCCAAAGAGCATTTCCAAGAGAACTTCCGCAAAGGAGGCTTCGTAAACGATGGCCTACACCCTTGGCCCAGATCCAGACGGTTGAGCTCTGAAGGCAGTGGGGCTGGGAGCAATTATGGCACGCTGTTGTCTTCTCGAAAGCATCTATACAAAAGTATCAAGTATATTCCTGGCGATGCTCGAGTGACAGTATCAAACGACCTCGTATACGCCCCCATCCATAACTGGGGTGGTGATATCACAGTTACCCCACGCATGAAGCGTTTCTTTTGGGCACAATATCGCGAGGCTACAGGTAAAAGCAAAGAGCACACTCAAGGCAAAAAGAAAGGCAAACAAGGGAGAGCAGCCAAAGCGAAAGAAACACCAGAAGCCAAGTTCTGGAAGCGTATGGCACTCACTAAGAAGAAGAAATTGCATATTCCCCAACGCCAATTCTTGGGCCCGAGCAAGGAACTGACAACGATGATCGAGGAGAAATACGAACAAGAAATATACAAAATCCTAAATTCATAAAGTATGGAAGACATTCTTATCACCATCATGGAACGCATCGCACAAGAGGTTCCAGAACTATCACACATCGATGAAGACTATGGCCAATTAGAGTTCAATGAGGACACCTACCCGGTCACCTTCCCATGCGTATTGATTGGCAATATTGATTCAGATTGGGACGACATCGGAATGGGAGCGCAAAACAGCGAAACGACCATAACCACACGACTCGCCATTGACTGCTACGATGATACCCACTATTCATCGGGAACACACGAAAAGATTAGAGAACGCATACAGCTGGCGAACAAAGTCTACAAAGCACTGCAATGCTTTGAGCCCACAGATAACACAAGCGAACTTGTTAGAATAAAGAGTAGAGACTATTCCATCTCGGGGGGAATAAAAGTGTATGAGACAACCTATGAATTCAACATCCACGATGAGTCCGCAATGGATTAACGCCATGCGGCCACGCCATCACCGCCACCGTCACAGAACAACTCCAGCTGGCGGGCGCTGAGGCGAGGCTTGCGCACCTTACGAACGGCTACGGGAGGCATATCCTTCAACTTGCCACTCATCTTGCGGATGATGCTCATGATACGCTCTTCTGAGATAAAGAACTCCTCACGGCTCAGGATGCGCAGCGCGTCATCAAAACGCAAGCGCTGCACCTCCGTCCAATAATAATAACGGTGGCACAGCTTTTCATCCCTAAGCCTTATGAGTTCTGCATCACGACCCTTACACATAGCGCAAAATTACACAAAAGTCCGCTAAGCGCCAAGCGTTTAGCGGACTTTCCCCTTTTAGTTAGGCAATTCCAATCACAATCGGCAGAAACTCGGCTCTATTCGGTGCCAAACATTGTTTTCATCACGCTGCCAGAAGTAGTAGTTGATGGCTGTAGCCTGTACTACATTACTCTCCCTGAAGAGGTCCATGATGGCCTTATACTCCTCATCGAACTTGCTCTCCAGCTCATAAAGCTTACTGATGCTCTTATAGTCAAGGTCGCCCTGACGGTTGCGTTCGAGCAGAGACATAGCCAACTGGTACAACGGATCATCCGCACCTTTCGATGAGCCGCTGATAAAGCCTTTCAGATACTCCATCAAACGCTCTGCAGCCACATCGGCACGCTCATCAAAGCACTTCACCTTATTACTGCGCACCTCGAGTTTGAAGTCACCCTCAACAAGGGTAAAACTAAGCTGCTCATCCTTGCGCAAGTGGCCATACTCACGCATCACATCACGGAATGTCTTCGACTCAGCATCAAGCCATTCACGGATCATCTTCACCGCTCCTACAAGGTTACATACCTTAACCTTGGTCTCATTCACAAACGCGCGTCGCAGCGCCTCGTACGCTTCTCTGCGATTGCACTTCTCTTCTTGGTCTTGCTTGTTCAGCTCCTCCATTAGGGCTTTGCGCTCTTCGGCTGTCATACCCTTTGTCATTTCTTTAATGTCCATTTGGATTTTGTTTTGTTAGTTAATAATTGGTTCGCTATCTACGTTGCAACGGTGTCGCAACCCTATCTTTCGTGTTCGTTTTCATTTCTTACTCTCAGCCTTGCGTCTCATCATCCGCACTTTTATGGTAAGTGCATCAAGTTCGTCACCATCCAGCTGGCGAAACACCTTGCCTGCAATCCGTGAATCCAGACAAAAGGCATCCACTCTCTTCCAGTCACTCGTATCCACTCCATACCGTTGCATCTGATGAAGAGCAGCCGAACGTTTCTGCCTCATTATCCGCATATAGTTCTCGCGTAAGGTTGTACCTGAGGCACGTTCTACTCCAGCACAAAGATTGCAGTACTCACTATAGGTAACCTCGCGTAAACTGTCCGTTCTACCTTTGGTATACTGAAGCACAAGTTGCTTCTTCATTTCTTCCGGTTCCCCATCCTTGGGGAGCCGATTGAATGCAGCGTAAAAGCGTGCAAAATTGGTGACTTCTTGTTTCATTATTCACTTATTTTAAGCAGTTCTTTCATTGTATTTACAACAGATGTCAGAGTCTTCATTTTATTTTCAGCATCTACCATCAAGTCCTGTTGTCGAGTCGTAGCCTCACCACCCTCATGGATGTCACGATACTTTTCATATCTCTTCTCGCTTTTCTTTAGGGCGGCTTCCATATCGGGCAACAACCATTCACACTCTTCCATTGTCAAGCATAGTACAGAATCCCAAAAACAGGTCCGACCTATTCTTACAGCTTCAATATGTGCCATATCTACAATTCCTCAATTTCTACATCGTGAATGGTCTCGTCAAAAGCATCAAGAATGGTTTCACCCAACTCTCTCACACGCTTTTCTACAAAATCTTCCGTAAGTCTTTCACACGGATGATTATCTTCGTCATCAAAGACAAATACGCTAAATGATACTTTAATTTCTCTCATAACTTTACTTTTTACTTGGTTTCCACTCGACGGTAATTATCGCATCCACCTGTCCGCTACCGTCACACACGGGGCAAGAGGTCGGTTCTTCTTCTCGATCACGATAGGGACTAACGAAATATCCCACACCTTTACAATATCCGCACAAGTGCCCTGGGCTGGTATGTACCTCTTTCGTCCTATCGCAACTTGGTGGTCGAAGCTCCACCGTTCGTTTCACTCTACTCATCGTCTGGTTCCTCCATAAAATACTCCATTTTCAATGCGTTTTCACTCTCTACTCGTAGCCTGCGACTCACCTCATCAAGAATGGTGTATTGGTCACAATGCCCGTAGTGCCTGACCTCGTCCATCGCATGGCCAATGATTTTTTCAATCGTCTCTTCCATAGCTTTATTCTTCAATGTGAACCTGACAACCCGGCCAGTTCTTTTGCACATAAGCCGAAAATATCACATCCTTCGTCTCTATCACCACGTGCCCTCGCACTTTGGATCTGCGCACCTTCATATCCGATTGGATATTGTGCTCTACCCACTCTTCGATGATACTGCGTACCTCACTGTTCTTTACCATAAGGTGAAACGTCTCTGTTCCTTTGTACTCGCTCATAACTTCATACTATTTCAAATTGAACACTAAACTTATACTCTTCTCTCAACCGCTTTATCTGCACCACTCGGTCAGGGTCCTCGCCATAAGGGAAACTTATCTCACGAGCCTTGGTATTGCATCTCACACCCTTCTTGCGGAGACGATACAGCAGATTTGCCCGGCGTTTCAATTTCTTCTCCATGATTACAGTTCGTATCTTGCGGCTCCTTCCTCCCATATCAAGAATGGGACACCAGGCTTTTCCATAAAACGGCTTTTACACATGGCTCGGAACCCTTGAATGAATATCTTTACATCCGCATCATACTCCACCTTTTTGGCTGCTCTCCCCTCTGGTCGCATCCCTTCAGCATGGCTGATAAATATCAGCAGTTTGTTGGCATGTCGTTCTTTGAGGTCTTTATATCCTTGATACGAGAGCCCTGAGTATTGAAAACTGTCGATGATTGCTATACCAGGACTTCGCTTTCGGCTAAGACGCTCACTCAGTCTGTCCATGGGCTCACGGTCCAGTATCAATAACTTGTGGTTTACCTCTTCCATCCCGTGACGGTTCAACGACATCTGGAGTGATTTTCCTGTACTCTCTTCGAGGCTGTCATATATCACGCGGTCGAACTTGCACAGGTACTTAATCAACTGCATGGCAAAGGAACTCTTACCATTCCCCGAGTGCCCCCATATAATCCATGTTCCAGTCTTTGCAGGTCGTCCAAGCGACGCTTCCCAATCCCCCGCAAATTCGAAGGAGGGAATATTCATGTTCTGAATTTCTACAGGGCTGTATGCTCTTTTCAGTTTCATGTCATTTCCTCTATTGATTCGACCTTGTAGATTAAATACCCATAATAAATAAATCGGGGCATATATATCGGGCAAAGTTCACCAACTCGAAGCATATCACCTGGGATATAGTTACCTGACCAAAATGCAGCCTGAAAAGGACCAGCATCTACAATCTTATCATTCTCATCGACTACAAACCAGAGGAAATCCTGCCCCTGATCCTCAATTCTAATCTTTTTTTTCATTTTTATCGTCCTCCTTTGTTCTAAGTTCATGTATCAGTAATTCCGCAACTTGTACCGAGACAGAGATTAGTATCGGAGTGGTAATTTCACCCGCCTTGATGTTAGGATTACTAAGCACCCCCACAAGACAATCCTTGGCAATCTCGTACCGTCGTTGCTCCCAATTAGGCTCATTCGCCTTCTTCATTTCGCGATGAATCCCCTTGATGGACTCACACGCCTGTAGTTCTGCATTCGTCATATTATGCCTCCTTTTTAAGTTTTTCTATCTCAGTGTACACTCTGCGTAGTCCGCCACCCGACATATTCACGATAGCCTTCACATCTGTACCCTTGGGGGCGTTGAGCTTTGCGACGATCATCGCTTGAGCCTTCAGGAACTTCTCACGTTCCTTGCCGTCCTCTGGTGTCACACGGCTGTAGGTGTCACCATATCGTGAGAGCATTTCAGTATAACCTACCTTCTTGCCCTCAATGGCTCGTTCTATCTTCTCCTTCAAACCGTCAGCACCCATCATATACCAGGCGCAACATCTCTCGGTGGCATTCCACAAAGCCTTCAACTCAAGGAATGCCTCATACTGCAAGTCACCAGCCTCGTCAAGGATAACGAGCGGTGTGTCTATCACACGAAGATAACCCACGAGGTCAGCGTACACATCACTATATCGGCCATTGTTGCCCACGCCAAATTCCTTGGCTATGTAGCGGATGAGCTTCTGCTTGCTCTTCACTTGAGAGCAGTCCACATACACCGCATGGCGATGGGTTTGTGCGTAGATGCGTGCCGTATAGGTTTTGCCGATATTGGGAAGGTCGCACAATATCGCACTGATACTGCCCTGTTGGCATAGCGACAACTGTTCGCTGATGAAGAGGAAGGTCGGTGTCTCGGCAGCAACCCATTCCATCTCTTTTCTAATCACCACATCCAAACGACGCGCAATGCATATCCAGTTCGCCTCGCTCACCTGCTTCTCGTAGTTGCCCTTCTTGATGGCGTTGTATACGCTGGCAGATATGCCCAAAGATACGGCATGGCGGTTATCACTCGGAAAGTTCTCACGATCCTTGGCAATAGCCTCACGGATTCGCTCTCTAATCTCATTTGTCAGTTCCATTGTAATACTATTTTAATGTTGTTCTAATCTGTTATACTGATGCTCGTGCACGTTCTCTGATACGTTCCATATCCATATATTCAGCATAGTCCTCATCGCCGTCATCCACGACATTGGCACTTACGGGCTTCACCTCTATGCTATCCATAGCCACCACATCGGCCCTACTGGAGACAGACACCTTCTGGATCTTGCCCTCCTTCATCATGCTGTCAAACTGAGCCACATATTTGGCCTGCTCAGTGTAAGCCTCTTTATCCGCTTCGGTCTGCTCGGCTGTAGCCTCATTATAGCGCTCCAGAAGCCCGCAGGTGGCAATATATTTGTCGTTCTGATAGATGTACACCTCACTGATATTTCCATCGATATCGGGCAAATAAAAGGCCGTTACTTTATTGTTTCGTGGGGCAAGCCTATTGATTACATCGGGAGAGGGCAAACGATACTGCTGATACTGCACAGTGCAATACATATTCTGCCTGATACTCGTCTCGGTGCATTCGCCAATGTAGCGGTACAATACATGCTTATCCCATGCTGCAAGGTTGGGGTTCTGAGTCTGGCAGAACACATCCCAGCGCGTCATACCAGGATAACGCTTCGTATTAGGGTGCTGCTGGTTGTTAAACTCCTGTATGGCACGCATGTCATCGGCCACCAACTCCTCATAGCTATAGGTCTTCACCTTATACGTGTTGTTATACTCATCATACACCTTCTCCTCTTTCGGGCGGTTGGCCTCCAGCTTTGCATACCAGCGTCCGATGTTGCCCTGCAGACGCTTCTCCACACCATACTTCTTCGCTCTGTTAAAGTGCTCGGCACGCTTCTCTCGAGAGTTGCCAGGATTACACCAACGGATGAAGGGGAACACGGTACCAGCCTGCATGAGTCCATCAGCAAAATTCGATACAAGATGATGCTCCACCTCCAGTTCGGCAGGCATATACAAGCCGTTGCGGTCCAATGTTTGGAACATGTTCCGCACGCAGTCGATAAACAGTTCCTTAGTCTTCAGACGGCTATAGGCATATCCTACAACAGCACCACTCGCCACATCGTACGCATAGTAAGCCTTTACACGCTGACCGTTGTGCATGGGACGAGGCAGATCGCGGTCATCAAGCGATATCTTACTGCCAGCGAAGTTTGCCACATTACGCAAATGATAGGGACGGTATCGGTTATTGAAGTCCCAACTACTATCATGCACCTTCGAGAGCAGCGCCCGGTTCTTTTGGGCATTGAGGATATTTGATATAGTCCCCTCACTCAACACCACAGGATTGCCTTTTTTGTCTCTGAACTCCTCAGGGGAGAGTACTTCGCCCGTCTCTATATCAGCCACCTCTATTTCACCACAAAGGAATTGGTTGTACATCTCCATCACCACCGTCACATAGGGACGCTCCTCCAGAGCTGCAAGGCTCAACACAAGGCGCTCGATGCGGTAGGTCACCTTTCGGGTATTCTGGTTCTGGAACTTCTTGCTGATAAGGCACTCATAGCCACTGTCACGAAACTCGTTCACCCTCGCCTTGAAGCGGTTGACGCTGAGCGGAAGAGTATGCCCGAACTCAGCCTGGTAATAACTGATGGCACCAGCCATCTTACCCCAGTTCACACTGTCGCCCTGCATGGCCTTACGCATCACCCTCGTGTCGTTCAGCAGGTCTATCACGGCCTGCAGCACCGAGGCGTTCACTGTATACTCGTTGATATGCTCAGGGGGAAGGGCATCACCATTCTCAAATCTGAATCGGGTGTAGAAGGCTCTGGCATTGGCATCCACCACATAATGCTGGGCAAACCAGTCGCGCAAAATATCTTCTTTCATATCTCCATATTTTTCTTTGATTCGGTCCCTGAAACGTTGGGGAAGAGTAGCAACCTCCACAAGCGCATAGTTCCCAAGCCCCTTACCAGCACGCACCACATTGATTTTACCGCGTGCCTTCAGCTGCTTATAGTTCGATTCACTCATTATCGGGGCGAGTACTTCCGGCGAAAACATCCTCGGGTTCCAGCCTTGCAATACCCGACTACGGCTATAGTCCGCAACACCATCCACAAGGACAGGACGGTCATCGTAGGTCAGGTCAATGGCTGATATACACAATATCTTACCGTAATACTCCATAACTCGCGTTTATAGGCTTGCCGCCAATAGTTCCACTTCTTGTTGCACCTTCATGAAGTTGATAACATCACCTGCATCACCAGTACGCTCCACTATATCGTCAACATACACGGCATACATGTTCGTTGCCCTCGTATAGACCAACTTCACACGACCGCCAAAGCGCTGGGTCATGGTTCCTTCCACCTCTTCATAAGTGGTTTCCCCCTCAGGCACGCCCACCAATTCTCCACCACGCTGTAGAGCCAAGTGGCGAATCTTACGCGCCATATCACTGTCCGACTTGAAGGTGAGCGCCTTCCACACCATTGCGCGTGTACAGCTAAAAGCCTTCATCAGGAACTGGCGTCCCTCGTTATTTACTACAATCTGCTTATCCATATCTCACTTATTTTTACTACCTTTACTGCGTTTTATAACTTTTCCACTATGTACAAACTGAATGCAATCGTTACAATTGATCCGAAATGTGTTGACTCCCAAAAGAATCAGAACTACCTTCTCGATCTGGAGAAAGAATTCCTTTCATTTCTGACCCCATTCCAGTATGAATGCAAGATCGAACATTCTTACTACCATTCTGACGAAGAGGCAGAGATGCATGGCATTTACTTTGTAGTGAAAGAAATCCATCTGTCAAGGCTATGCCATAAGTTTCGGTCAGTTGTCTGTTTATCGCAGATAATTCATTCCGTAGTTGACATGCTCGACGGATTAAACAATGTATCTTACAAGTGCCAGATTCTCGATCCTGAGATTTGCGAACCTGAGAAGCCTGACGATGATTGATTTTTCCCATAGCCTTACTCATTTTAAGTTGTTCTTAATATACTCTCTGTCTTCTTTCCATAGAGGATACCCCATCTTCACCTTGTGGAGAACGGCCGCCTTGCGACCTACTATCCTGATGGCCTCGTTATAGAAGTCTGTATCATCATAGGCTGCGGCCTTACCGATGAGGAACCACGCAAGTTCCTCCATTTTTTCGTGGCAGTCTGCAAGTTCATTGTTTCTCTCCTCAAGCATACCATTCGCAATGGTAGCCTGTTTAGCCAACTCAATAGTCAAAGGGTTGTTACCGGTTTGTACCCAACGCTTGCAGAACTCGTGTTTATCCATGTTAGGTACTGCGTAGTACATTTTCTCTATACCCTGATACTCCTCCTCTGTTACCTTGCGACCTGTGAGGTCCTGAAATTCATTTTGTGTCATTGCTTATATTATTTATTGGTTACTAAATTTCGTTACTCTCGCCAAATTTTCGTATCTTTGGCCGCGTTTACATTGTAAACACGCTGCAAAGATATAGAGTATTTCTCTAATATCAAAACATTATTAGAGGTTTTCTTCAGTTAATTTAGAGAAAATGACCGTAAAAGACAGAATCAAGGCCTATTGTAAGGCAGAAAAGATGACAGTCTCCGCTTTCGAGGAAAGTATCGGAGCATCAAATGGATACGTCAATGCTATCAGCAAGAGCATTGGAATCGACAAGCTGAACACCATAGTAGAGAAATTCTCTAATCTTAATATCGAATGGCTTTTGACGGGTAGGGGAGAGATGCTCAAAACCAACCGTACATCGGTGGAACACACACCCTCAAAAGACCAATCCGAACAACACAAAGATACGAAAACCCCTACATATAAACAAGAAAAGAGTACACCTATTGCACGCCTGGCATCAGCACCGGGAGAAGGCATTCCCCTCATTCCATTCGAAGCCATGGCTGGAGCACTCACAGCAGAGCAGACTGTTCTCGAATACGAATGCGAGCGATATGTGGTACCTGCATTCTCTGGTGCCGACTTTCTAATGCCCGTTAAAGGCGACAGTATGTTACCCACATATAAGAGTGGTGATTTGGTAGCCTGTAAGCGCGTCCCCATGTCAGAACGCTTCTTTCAATGGAACAAAGCCTATGTAGTAGACACCAATCAGGGTGCACTCATCAAGCGCATCAAACCAGCAGGGAAGGGGCATCTATATCTCATATCCGATAACAAAGACTACGACCCGATAGAACTCCCTGCATCATCCATCTACGCGGTTGCACTGGTCATCGGCGTCATACGACTCGAATAGCCCACACACCGACGCGCACGCAACATTTCACCACACAAGACAGGGAATACCGAGCTAAAACACTGATACTCCGAAGCAAAGCCAATATTCCCAAACATTATCAAATGCACCTAAAAGGTGTATTTTCCTACCATTATAACCACTAAAACAAACTAAAAATAGGGTTTTAGTGTCGGTTTCCTATCTCGTAGCACCCACAATAATATGGCAAATGTAACCCTAAATGTAACCCTAAACTCCATAAAAATGTAACCCTAATGTGTAACCCTAAATGTAACCCTAAGTATATTTTCGCCCATTTTCACACAAAAAGGTGGAAGCACCGCAGCACTCCCACCTCACACACTGGCAGCGACACCGTCGCCACACACCAAACAAGCCTTAAAACGCCATTCTAACAGCCTTACAACATCATTCCGAGCCAACCCCCGACCGAGAGCCCGAAATCAGCGTAGACTGCTTTATAATGGCCTTTTTCGTCATTACGGTACCATTCCCCGACAGCCCAGCATGTAGCAAATAACTCTTCTTCGCACCTATCTGCTCAGCCGTCAGAACCGTATATACAGCCGAAATACTGGAAAAATACCAATCCCTGCGCTCTCCGCGCTTCCCATACGTCAAATGCACATGTATAACCTTAGCCATAAAAATCCTATTTTGTCTGCAAATATACCAAATAATCCGTATATGGAATATATTTGTCACATCAAAAGTAAATTCAGACACAAAAAAAAGCGGTTCACCACCGCCCATCAGGGAACGCTCCCCCACCCCATCCCATTTACGGATCATCCGCGAGGCCGATGTAAACCCCACCCAAAGAAAATCATCAAATCAAGCCCCCAATGTAAGCCAAATGTAAGCCAATGTAAACGCTTCGTTTTATACAGCCTCTCCCCCACTCCATCCGTAACCTACTGAAAACAAACCCATTCAACTCATATTTAGCAGCACCCCCAAAAACCCCTTCGTTTTACGCCCCATACAAGGATTATAATCTGCTATATTTAACGTTTTTTAAAGGTTTCACCCCATCTTCCCAGCAGTCAATTCCTTCTCCAAGAAATCGTATACATAGCGTGGGCTCTGATAGTAGAGATGTGTGTTGTCGTTTTGCAGACGCAAGTAGGTGTCAGAGTTCAGTACGGCCGAGAGCGCCTGCTCCATGGTGAGGTCAGGATGGGCATCCATCAGCAACACGGTAAGGTTCTTCGTCATATCCAGTTTCATCTGTTCTTGTATGCTCATATCCGTTTCAATAGTTTT
>JAZRMG010000070.1:0-28289 GCA_045647345.1 Bacteroidaceae bacterium
ATTCACCAACCAGACGCTGGCACAGATAGAGCTCTTCGGTAAGGACTATCCCATCGACGTGTACCGCTTGCCCAAACATCTCGACGAGGAGGTAGCACGCCTCCACCTCGAGCGCATCGGTGTGCACCTCACCACACTCACACAGGCTCAGGCCGACTATATCGGTGTGAAGGTAGAGGGTCCCTACAAGGCAGAGCACTACCGTTATTAATTGACAATGGACAATGGACAATTCACAATGGATAATTGACAATTCACAATTGACAATTCACAATTGACGATAATGCCGTTCCGATGCTATGGTGGTAATGAATTATTATAGACAAGAAGTTATAAAATGACGAAACCTGATGTAAATAATACTGCGGAGCCTAATTGTCAATTGTCAACTGTCAATTGTCAATTGAAATCTGTTTGTGTATACTGTGCCTCGAGCACACAGATAGATGAGAAATATTTCCGTGCAGCCGAAGAGCTGGGACACCTGATTGCCGAGCATGGACTGACACTGATCACCGGAGCGGGCAAGCTGGGCTTGATGAACACCATCGAGAATGCGGCCCTCGAGGCTGGCGGCAAGGTGACAGGCGTGATACCCACCTTCATGGTGCGCGAAGGATGGCACCACGAGGGGCTGACCGAACTGATAGAGACGGCTTCGATGCACGAGCGCAAGCAGACGATGGCCGACCTCTCAGATGGGGTCATCGCTTTACCTGGTGGCTGCGGCACCATGGAGGAACTGCTCGAAATCATCACTTGGAAGCAGCTGGGACTGTATGTCAACCCGATTGTCATTCTCAATATCGATGGATTCTACGATTCTTTGCTGGAGCAACTGAAGAGAGCGTTGGACGATAATTTCATGCGCGCCATCCATGCCGATATCTGGAAGGTGGCAACCACACCAACTGAGGCTGTGGAACTGCTCATGACAACTCCCGTATGAGACAAGAGTATACGCAAGTTTGCAGCTATATAATCGTAATTCACATAATAGTAGTGACAGATGGGTGACGAGCTGGCAATCGGATGGGTAGAGCGGGTGCAAGAGGATTTTGCGTCAATGCCATTGTATACCAATGATTGGTTGGTGGGTGGACTTATTGTTGGCTTTTTCGTTCTCTCAGCCGTTCT
This sequence comes from Bacteroidaceae bacterium, assembly GCA_045647345.1. Taxonomy (GTDB): domain Bacteria; phylum Bacteroidota; class Bacteroidia; order Bacteroidales; family Bacteroidaceae; genus UBA1189. Next base: position 1,138 of record JAZRMG010000070.1, read on the forward strand.
TTCTGATAAGAATGCCTTTTTGGACAATATGCTTAAGGCTTTTTTCCTGCCGCACGAAAGCTCTATAGAGGGTTCGCGTGTTACCAGTATTTTTTATATGCGCGTGAGCATGTTGCTGTTTTCTCTCATGATGTTGTCCTTGTTGTTGTTCTTGGCTGTTCCGGAAACATGCTTTGCGGCATTGGGACGTGGCCGTTTGTGGCTCATCTTAAGCGGTGGAGTATTGGTTTCATATCTGCTCAAGCAACTCCTGTTTGCCTTTGTCAATTGGGTCTTCTATGACCGCCAGCGCATCGGGGCGTGGATGGGCAGTTATGCCTCCTGGATAATCCTGATGGGGATACCTTTGTTTCTGTTGGCAGTGATAGCGGTATTTGCTAACTTCTCTTCTCAAAATGTGCTTTTGATGTTGACAATAGGCGTTATAATCTTCGAAATGTGTTTGTTTTTCAAGAGCTTTTATATCTTTTCGTCAAAAAAATATGGGATTTTGCAATTATTTGTCTACCTTTGCACCCTCGAACTGATACCCTTGCTTTTGGTGGGTAAGTTATTGGTTCAATATTTATAAGAACGTTTGATATAAATAACTGAAAACCTTGAAAGTAAATAAGATTCTTGTTTCGCAGCCTAAGCCTGCTTCGGACAAATCGCCCTATTTTGACATTGCGCGTAAGTTTGCGGTTGAGATTGACTTCAAACAATTTATTAAAGTGGAGGCTCTGAGCGCAAAAGAGTTTCGTCAGCAGAAAGTTACGATTCTTGATCATACGGCAATAGTGTTCACGTCACGTCATGCTATCGATCATTTCTTCGGGTTGTGTGCCGAGTTGCGTGTCAATGTGCCTGAAACCATGAAGTACTTCTGTGTGTCAGAAACCATTGCACTCTATATTCAAAAGTATGTGCAGTACCGTAAGCGTAAGGTGTTCTTTGGCGATAACGGCAAGATGGAGGGCTTGTTACCTTTGATGGTGAAGCATAAGAGTGAGAAGTATTTTGTACCTCTGTCAAGTGTACACAATGATGAGATTGCCGAGATGCTCGACAAGGCTAATCTGCAACACTCTGAGGCTGTGATGTACCGTACGGTAAGCCATATCTTCGAGTCGGGCGAGCTTGAGGGATACGATATGATGATTTTCTTCAGTCCTTCAGGTATCGTGTCACTCAAGGAGAACCTTCCTGAGTTCAATCAGGGCGATATGAAGATTGCCTGTTTTGGCCCCGCTACAGCTGCTGCCATCAAGGAGGCAGGTTTGCGTCTCGACCTCGAGGCTCCCACTGTTGAGGCCCCCTCGATGACTATGGCGCTGGAGCAGTATCTCGCCAAGAACAACAAGTAATACACATAATATCTATTATGTCATTCTGAGCGTAGCGAAGAATCTCTCACCGTGCCCCACAAGGAGATTCTTCGCTACGTTTCGGATGATGCGATAGACCCAATCCTACACTATGCCACACCCCGTACGCCATACTTTCAAGAAGAGCGAGCGCCTATGTAGTCGTCTCCTGATGGAGCGTCTTTTCCAGGGCGGTAGCCGCTCGGTGTCGGCATATCCTCTCCGTGCAGTCTTCTTGCCCGTAGAGCAGGATGTGCAGAAGGGTGTGTCGGTACTCATCAGTGTGCCCAAGAAACGTTTCCATGATGCGGTAGACCGCAATCGCGTGAAACGTCAGGTGCGCGAGGCCTACCGCAAGCAGAAACATGCGCTCGTTGAGCAGGTTAAAACCAATGAGCAAGGACTTCTGTTGGCCTTTATCTATGTGGCCGATAAGATAGAAGATACGGCATATATCGAGAAGCGTCTGATGCGATTGTTGGATAAGGTATCGGTCGAATTATGAAAAAGATACTTACATTCCTTCTTCTCCTCCCGATATACTTCTATCGCACCTGTATATCTCCTCTTACGCCGCCTTCGTGCCGCTTCACTCCCACTTGTTCGCAATATGCCATTGAGGCATTGAAGAAGCACGGCCCCTTCCGCGGTTTATACCTTGCCATACGTCGAATCCTCCGCTGCCACCCTTGGGGTGGTTCGGGCTATGATCCTGTACCATGAGCATTGTTTACGACATCCACACCCACGGTTTTCCTGAAGCATCCGGCACGGCAATCGTACAGCTTACCCCGACTGAGTATTGTTTCTATCCCGATCAATTCTATTCGGTGAGTTTGCATCCTTGGGATATTCGCGACGACTGGAAAGTGCAGATGGCCCAGGTGGCTGTCATGGCCATGCACTCGCATGTATTGGCAATAGGCGAGGCAGGGCTCGACAAGAAGAAGAGCCCAGTGCCGATGGAGTTGCAGATGGAGGTTTTTCGTGAGCATGTGAGGCTGAGCGAGCTGCTGCGCAAGCCCTTGATCGTACATTGCGTGAAGGCTGTCGACGAGCTGCTGGCCATACGCAAGGAGATGGGCGTGAAGCATCCTTGGGTGCTCCATGGCTATCGTGGAGGCCCCGAGCAGGCCGAGCAGTTGCGCAGGGCGGGTGTCTATGTCAGTCTTGGTCTGGACTATAATACCGACACCCTACTTGATATGCCCTTAAAGTACCTCTTGCTTGAGAGCGATACTTATGGCGATGTCAGTGTGCTCTATAAGTTGGTCAGCGAAGACCTGGAGGCCGAGGAGTCATCTGTACGCAGCCTCGTCGCCAAAAATATCGTAGCTTTCCTCAAGTCGCATTATGATGCTTCGTTTGAATAATTCTTTGGCAGGCTGCTGCTAAATCGATTTTTTACACTACCTTTGTGGCATTAAATGTAAATAATAAAAACATATAGCTATGAACTTTGTAGAAGAACTTCAATGGCGCGGCATGGTGCACACCATGATGCCAGGAACAGAAGAACTGTTAAGTAAAGAGATGGTAACGGCTTACTTGGGTATTGACCCTACAGCCGACTCACTACACATCGGTCACCTCTGCGGCGTGATGATGCTTCGTCACTTGCAGCGCTGCGGCCACAAGCCATTGGCTCTTGTGGGCGGTGCTACGGGTATGATTGGCGACCCCTCGGGTAAGTCGCAGGAGCGTAACCTTCTCAATGAGGAGACCCTCCGTCACAACCAGGAGTGCATCAAGAAGCAGCTGGCCAAGTTCCTCGACTTTGAGAGCGATGCTCCCAACTGTGCCGAGCTCGTCAACAACTACGACTGGATGAAGGACTTCACCTTCCTCGACTTTGCACGCGAGGTAGGTAAGCACATCACCGTAAACTACATGATGGCCAAGGATTCCGTACAGAAGCGTCTCAATGGTGAGGCTCGCGATGGACTCTCATTCACCGAGTTCACCTACCAGTTGCTTCAGGGCTACGACTTCCTCTACCTTAATGAGCACAAGAACTGTAAGCTGCAGATGGGTGGTAGCGACCAGTGGGGCAACATCACCACCGGTGCTGAACTCATCCGTCGCACCAGTGGCAATGAGGTATATGCACTCACCTGCCCCCTCATCACCAAGGCCGATGGCGGCAAGTTCGGTAAGACCGAGTCGGGCAACGTATGGCTCGATCCCCGCTACACCTCTCCCTACAAGTTCTATCAGTTCTGGCTCAATGTGAGCGATGATGATGCAGCCAAGTATATCAAGATATTCACTGCCATCGGCCGTGAAGAGATCGAGGCACTCATCGCCGAGCACACCGAGGCTCCCCACTTGCGCATTCTGCAGAAGCGCCTTGCCAAGGAGGTAACCATCATGGTACACTCTGAGGCCGACTATGAGGCTGCTGTGGAGGCATCGGGCATCCTCTTCGGAAACAACACGCACGATGCACTGGTGAAGCTCGACGAGGACACCCTGCTGGCTGTGTTCGAGGGCGTGCCCCAATTTAAAGTATCGCGCGCGAAGATTGAGGCTGGCATCAAGGCTGTAGACCTCTTTGCCGAGGAGTCGGCCGTATTCCCCTCAAAGGGCGAGATGCGCAAGATGGCTCAGGGCGGTGGCGTATCGCTCAACAAGGAGAAGTTGGCTGCCTTTGATCAGGAGATCACCACCAAGGACCTGCTCAACGACAAGTACCTGCTCGTACAGCGCGGTAAGAAGAACTACTTCTTGCTGATTGCAGAGTAAGGCTAAAAGAGCGTTTATAGCGCTTTTCTGAAGAATTTCCACGAAAAGTTTGCACAAACGAATAAAAAAAACTAATTTTGCAGTGCTTTTCCGAAAGGAGGCACATGAGGATTGTCCTATGGTGTAATGGTAGCACAACAGGTTTTGGTTCTGTTTGTCTTGGTTCGAATCCAGGTAGGACAACTTCAGTAAGATTAAGGGTTAATGAGTAAGAGGCATCGCGAAAGTGATGCCTCTTGTTTTTATATCCACTTTCGTTCTCTTTTGTCTCTCGAAAATATGTTTGATAACATGTTCTGGCAAAAAAAGCGTTAAAAAGTTTTTAAGGGAGACGAATTTCTGCTAATTTCGCTGCATTAAATAACAACCAATCTATTACTAACTTTAATATTAAGTACTATGATGAAAAAATTACTCTCAGCTTCGCTCTTTGCTCTTGCAGCATTGTCAGTAAGCGCCTATGAAGTAGGTGAGTTTGCTTACACCAAGATCGCGAAGTACAGAATCACAGGTAACAACCTTGTGGCAAACGGTACATTTGCAGGTGATGACTTCACTGCAGGTTGGACAGCAACAGACGAGGCTAACAGCCCGTTGGTTACAGTGTTTGAGCAGGCTGCCGAAGGTGGTGTGCAGGTTATCGCTGGTCAGACCGCTCTCACTTGCGGTATGTATCAGGCTGTAAAGATTGATGCTGGTGGCACTTATGTAGTGGCTTTCAAGGTAAAGGGTGCTACAGCTGGTTTCACTGACATTGACATGACCGCTGGTAATGTTAACTACATCAATGCTTACTTCAACACAGATGCTGCTTTGGCAACTGTTGACGGCACCAATCTTCTCTTCGGTGAGAATGGTGTAGGCGGTGGTTATCAGTTCAGCTTCAATGCAGATGACTACACACAGGTGGTATTTGCTGTTGATGCTCCTCAGGATGGTAACATCATGATCGACTTCCGTGGCTTGAACGAAGGTTTGGCAATTAAGGATGTTGAGGTTCGCACAGCTGAACAGGTATATGACGACCGTATTGCCAATGACCGTATCGCATACTTCAATAAGTATCTTGCCGATGGCGCTCTTGAGGGTAAAGAGTATTATGATGACTTGCAGGCTTCAGTAAAGGCCGTGCAGGATGCTATCGCAGCCAATGCTACTCCCGCAGAGATGACTACTTATATGGAGAACTTGGAAAACGACTGGTCTTTGTTCGCAGAAGCTAACTTCTCAAATATGTTGAATTTGATCCCCACTAAGGACGGTTCTGCAAATACAGGCAACAACTCTGCCAACTGGATGCATTGGACTGCAAAGTGGAACAAGCTCAGCAGTGACTATAAGAACCAGGCTCCTTGGTCATGGTCTACCGACCGTTGGTGTCACAAGACTGCTGCTGCAGATTCTCCTATGGCTATTCAGTGGATGCGTGGTGCAGGTTCAAATAGTAACTGGAATAACATCGCTACATTGACCGCCGAGCTCCAGCCTGGTGTATACTATTGGGGTGTTACCGGTCAGGGTGGTATGATGACTCTGAACAAGAACCGTTGGGCTCGTTCATGGGCCGATGAGTGTGCCAAGACTGAACTCTTCTTCAATGGCGATACCGTTGAGGTAGGTATCTTGAATGCTGCCCGCAATCAGGACTATGTAGTTCAGTTCAAGTTGGAAGAGGCTAAGGAGGTTACTTTGGGTATCATCTGTAACAACGTTTCTTCATCTGAGAACGCAGGTTTTGATGTACAGTTCTATAGCCCCGTACTTTATTTGGTGAAGGGTGATGGTCTTAGCCCCGAAGAGTTGGCTTACTTGGATGCTGTTCAGGTACAGTTGGATGCTTTGCAGGGTCGTATCGATGTAGCCAATGGCTATCTTGCCGAGGCTAACGACACTCTGCCTTGGGGTAAGGAAGACCTTGCTGTAGGTGCTGCCGAAGCTAAGGTTCGTCACGAGCAATGGACTGCTATGTCAGAGGATGACAGACTTGACATGTACTACAACGATGAGCAGCTCCCCGACACTATCATGGAGCATGGTGTACGTTTCCTCAACAACAACTACATCAATCCGTTCATCGCTATGAACAAGCCTTTGACCGATATGCCGGGTGCTATCAAGGCTGCTCAGGAGGTTTATGCTCAGCGCATCTACTCAAGCTCTTCTAAGAAGGCTGACTTTGCTGCTCTCATTGCTGCATCTGAGAAGATGTATGCTGAAAAGTTGGTTGCTCCTTTCTCTTCAGCTGACTCTTTGGCTCTCGTTGACCAGAAGGCTGCTCTCGAGGCTATGGCCGTAGAGTTCAAGGCTGCTATCGACGCTACTGTGCTTGTTGATATCGACTTCGGTACACAAGAGGCTCCCGCTGCTTTCGAAGCACACACCACAGAGCCCGATTCTCTCGGTGAGACCACTACTTACAACACTATCGCTGGTGCTAAGGGTGTGATGACCTTCAACGACCTTTCAGGTTCTTATCCCTATGCTCTCGGTTGGGGTTCTACTACCGATGAGACAACTGGTGCTATCATCACTACCGACTCACTGGGTATGCTCCGTGTAGGTAACTCAGAGGCTACTGTTGAGTTCTCAGGTGCTCCTGTAGGTGAGTTTGATATTGTAAACATTAAGTTTGACTTCTATGCTGGTAAGTTGAACAAGGCTAAGGTAGGTTATAAGGTACTTGCTGCTGAGGGCGACACCATCTGCGGTCTCTACTACTCTCCCTATGATGGTAACGATGAGTTCAATACCTTCGCTGTTGACTACAACAAGTATATTCCTGGTGTAGGTTCTTCATCTGCAAGCAATGCCGCTATCGCAGCTGCCAGCAATAAGACACAGTTCGATATCGTGCTCGACTATGGTACAAAGACCATGTACTGCACCACATCAAGCTCTAAGGGTACTGTAACAACCGAGGCTATCGCTCTTCCCGAGCTCGTTCCCGCTAAGTTCGTTCTCTACTCTGGCTACAACAATGCAGACCGTCGCTGCTGGTTCGATAACCTCATCATCCAGAACATCGCTGCTGGTGATCCTAACAATGCTATCGGCAACGTAGAGGCTATCCGTCCCGTTGACAACAACATGTATAACCTCCAGGGTCAGCGCATCCTCGCTCCTGTGAAGGGTCAGATTTATATCCAGAATGGCCGCAAGATGATTGCGAAGTAAGTTCCATACTGGGATTATCCTACGAAGGGGTGGCTCATACGAGCCACCCCTTCTTTTTCTGTTTTTACTCTTCTTTTCTTTTTTAGGTTACAAAAGTTCATAAATCGGTTGGCAGTGGCAGAGGGTCTATTTGAATTTCATAAGGCATTTATCCTAAAAAAGTTGACAGATGGGGCAGTACTGACGGGCCAGTACTGCAGTACCGAGCCTCCGGTATTCGAGTACTGGAGGCTCAGTACTGGAAATTCGCACTGCCCATTTTTTTGTGTTTGTCTTTATAAGGTTTTGTAATTGCCTGCTTGTTTCCCGTGAGTTCGATATAAGAAAATGCTTTTCTGGATTCTCCTTCTAAGTAGGAGGCCGACGCCACTGCCAACCGATTTATGAACTTTTGTAACCTGGAGGTCGGCAAAAAATGCCCATTTCATCGTGGCGTGGCTAATGTGTGTTAATCTTTTTTTGCTTTTGACTGAAAATATTATGTTAATTGCTTTGCGATTGCCGATACTTTTTTGTTCCTTTGTATATTGTAAGGTCTATTTTACACTTATTGGCATCGTGTGCGCCGTAGCGATGGCATAGGCTGGATGGGCTGTGAAAAGGAGAAACAATACTAACAATACTTTAAAAATTATTATGAAAAAACTCATTTTATGTGCATCTCTTGTTGCCATGGGATTGCTCTCCTCCTGCGAGAGGGAGTTGCTTGTTCCCGAAGGTGTCAAGCCGGAATGGCTGGGTGAGAGTATCTATGGGGAACTTCGTAGTGGAAAACACTTGACAGGTACGTTCAACACGTATCTGAGGTTGGTTGATGACCTCGAATATGCCGAGGTGCTTGCCAGAACGGGTAGTAAGACGATCTTCCCTGCCAATGACGAGGCCTTCGAGCGTTTTTTTCAAAACGGGAACAACCCGTATGGCGTGACTTGTTATGATGAGCTGTCCGAGGCGATGAAGAAGCAGATTCTCTACTCGTCGATGCTCGACAATGCTTTGCTTGCCGGTATGCTGAGCAATGTGAAGCAGGATGACAATAATGTGAGTAGCGGTCGTGCCATCAAGCACGAGACCAATATCAGTGTGACCGACTCGGTGACCTATATCGCTGATGGTGCAGCCATGCCGCATAACAATGCCCATTGGGATGCATTCCGCAAGAACGGTATCCATGCCGTGTACGATGCTACCAAGCCGATGATGGTACACTTTACCCGTGAGCAGATGTTGGCCAACAACATCACGACCACGGGTGCTGACTCTGACTTCGGCATCTTGCGCGGTGAGCCTGTGGGTACATCGATCGACGATTCTGAGACGGCCTATATCTACCAGACCGCGATCGTGAAGCAGAACGTCACTTGTCTTAATGGTTACATCCATCAGGTGGCTGATGTGCTGGTGCCTCCTGGCAATATAGCACAGGTGTTGCGTGGCGAGGCCAACACGTCGCTCATTTCACGCATCATCGATTATCACTGCGCTCCCTATTACGACCCTACTACTACCCGTAACTACAACTCGTGGGCTATGGAGTATGGAAAGCCTCTCATCGACTCCATCTTCCAGGTGCGCTACTTTACCGGTGGACGTTCACAGGGCGGAAGTCCTAACATACTCTCTCCTTTGGGCACAGCGATTCCTCAGTCAAACCGCTTGGAGTGGGACTTGGGATGGAACCAGTATTATTCATCATCTGATGCGGCCAATAACCTTGACGATATGGGCGCTATCCTTGTGCCCACTGATGAGGCTTTAGCCGAGTATTTCCTGCCAGGTGGCGACGGAGCCTTCTTCATCGAGCTGTATGGTGTCGAGGGGTTGGAGAATACGAAGGAGAATCTACCCCGAAACTTGGATGCCTTATATAATAAAGGTAACGGTATCCTCACCACCTTTGTGAACAATATGATACAGACCTCATTCGTGGCTACTGTGCCCAGCAAGTTCGGTACCATCACCAACGATGGCTCGGGCGACTTCATGGGGCTGTCGAAGAATGATATCCAGATTACCGATGGCAAGTACGATGTGAAGGTAGCCAACAACGGTGTCATCTATAAGATGAAGAAGCTGTATGCTCCCGATGAGTTCCAATCGGTTATTGGTCCGGCTATCGTATATCCCGAACTGTCTGTCATGGGTTACTTCTCGCAGGATAAGACCACGGGTGCCAATGCAGCTGTCTTCGGTGCTGATCTTTACTATTATCTGATGGCGATGAAGTCGAACTACCTCTATTTCATCCCGTCGGACGATGCTTTGAAGAATGCGTTTATCGACCCCGTTTCGTTGGGTACGAGCACGCCCCGTGCATTGGAGTTCTACTCTTATATCGACTCTACGGGTCGTGCACCCAAGACAGCGTATGGTGCTAAGATCTATGCATTCGATCCTGCTACGGGCGAGATCGCTCACGATGTGGTGATAGAGACTGCGCTTGATATTGCCAAGCTCGAGTCTGGCGCGACGAAGTCAACGTTTGCTCCGCAGGTGTCGGATATGCTCAACTACAATACTGTTGTGTTGGATGCCGGTGAGCAGATTACCAACAACTATTATTTGACCAAACATGGCGGTGCCATCAAGATTACCGACTTTGTGGCCTCGGGCGGAGAGTTCTCGGGTTATGTGTGGGGAGCCGCACAGCTCGACAACGGATTGCCTCCTGCCAAGATCGTGAGAGGATGGGAGCAAGACAACGGATTGACCTTCCAGCTCGACAACCTGATACAGCCCTGTATCACCAGTATCAGTAGTGTGCTGACTGCTAACAAGGATAACTTCTCGATGTTCCTCGAATTGTGCAACATCTTCGAGAATACGGCTCTCATGGCTTGGGCTGGTATCAGCAGTACTGCGGCTGAGGGCGAGACCGCACCTATCGAACGCTATATCGTGTTCTCCGGAAAGGGAGGCAAGGCATTGGATACCAATGTTAACTTCCTAAATGGTCACCACTACACGGTGTATGCTCCAGATAACGAGGCTATGGCCTTGGCGCATGCGAAGGGCCTGCCTACCTCTCAGGATATATTGGATGAGTATGAAAAGGCTACTTCGGAAGATGCTACTGATGAGCAGGAGAAGCAGGGCAAGGCAAAGGTGAAGAAGATGATTGATGCCACCCGTGGATTTATCCGTTACCACTTCCAGAACAATTCGGTATTTGCTGACAACGATGTGCCCGAGACGAAGTACCAGTCGCTCTACTCTTCAGAGCTGGGTATCCCCGTCAATCTCATCACCAAGAGTGTGAACGGCATACTGACCGTGAAGGACGAGGCCAAGAACGAAATCCGTATCGATGCCAATGCCACCGACCGCATTGTCAACAAGATGGCTCGTGACTACGAGTATGACCAGGATAAGAAGACGGCAACGTCAATCGCCGTATCATCCTTTGCTGTGATACATCAGGTGAGCACACCGCTCTGTTTCAATGCAAGCGGGCGATATGACGATGCGTGGAGCAATAAATAATGAATGAGCTAACCATTTAAAAAGATATATACTATGTCAAAAGCAAAAGTCCTAATGATATGCCTCATGTGCATGCTGGTGCAGGGTGCCATAGCACAGAGCAGAGTCATATCCGGTACGATAGAAGACCCGATGGGACCCGTTATGTTTGCCAACGTTACCGAGCGTGACAAGGACAACCGTATTGTCAGTGCTGTGCAGACGGATATGATGGGTAACTTCTCTTTAGAGATAAAGAACCCTAAGAACAGACTCGTGATTTCGTATGTGGGAAACAAGACGATTGAGAAAATCATCGGCGACCAGAGTTTCTTCACCATTATGATGGAACCTGAGTCAAATGCGCTGACCGAGGTGGTGGTGCAGGGTACACGTACCAACTCAGGCGGTCTCTCTATTCCAGAACGTGAGATGACCGTTGCCAGTCAAACCTTCAACTTGGCAGAAGTGGAGGGTATGGCATTCACCTCGGCCGATGAGGCATTGCAAGGTGAGATTGCCGGTCTCGACATTGTGATGAACTCAGGTAACCTGGGTGCCGGTACTACCATGCGTTTGCGTGGTGTGACCTCAATCAATGGTAATGCCGAGCCGCTCGTGGTGGTCGATGAGAAGATTTTCGACAATCCTGACGAGACCTTCGACTTCCAGAACGCCAGTGAAGAGGAGTATGCCTCACTGCTCTCGGTAAATGTGGAGGATATTGCCGACATCAAGGTGCTCAAGGATGCCGCGGCTACAGCCGTATGGGGTTCGAAGGGTGCCAATGGTGTAATCATGATTACTACCAAGCGTGGTAGCCGTGGCAAACCGCGCGTGAACTTCTCCTACAAGTATACCGGCACATGGCAGCCCAAGGGTTACGACCTGCTCAGCGGTGACGACTACACCATGTTGCTCAAGGAGGAGTATTACAACCCTAACCAGTCGAACACAGCTACGGCCAACATCCGCGAGATCAACTACGACAAGTCGTGGGCCGAATACCAGAACTGGAATAACAACACCGATTGGGTAGACCTCGTGACTCAGTTTGGTGGCATGCACTCCTACAACCTCAATATCAGTGGTGGTGGCGAGAAGGCACAGTTCCGTATTTCGGGAGGTTATGATAAGCAAAGTGGATCAATCATCCAGCAGGAGCTCGACCGACTGACTACTCGTCTCGTGCTCGACTACGATGTGTCTGACCGTATCCGATTCCAGACCAACTTTGCTCTGACATACACCGATAATCTGAAGAACTATACCGGATTGCTCGACATAGCCCAGAAGATAGCACCCAATATGAGCGTATATCGTCAGGATAGTCAGGGTAACGACACCGAGCAGTTCCATATCATGGCACCGCAAGGTACGTTGAATGGCAACACCCCGTATACCGGCAATTACTCATCGTATGAGATGCGCTCTGTGCGTTCGTTGGGCAACCCCTTGGCCTATGCCGCTATGTCGTGGAAGAACGAGACCACCTATCGCATTACCCCCGACTTCAACATCAAGTATGAGCTGTTGGGCGTAGAGTATGGTGAGCATCGCTTGACCTTCAACGGACGTATCGACTTTGATATCTATGCTGGCTCTACTCCGGCCTATGCCGCTGCAGGTCTCTCTTCAGGCACTTGGGGAAATAACTTCTCATACAATACAAGCGAGAAGAGCGAGAGCAACCGTACTCGTGTAGGTGCTCGCGGTGAGCTGGTGTTCACTCCCTACTTCCAAAATGAAGATTGGTCGGCAACCATGCTCGGCCGCTACGAGATGAGCACACAGCGCAGTACCAACCAGTTTGTGCGCCAATACTCATTGCCCGACGGCATCACCTCGCCTACGGCACCGGGTGCATTGCCCTTCGATGACAAGACCAATGGCCTGAGCAGCGGTAACAGCCGTGCCAACTCACAATACCTTCTCTACAATGCGCATGCTTCTTATAAGGGAATCTACAACTTAGGATTCTCGCTCCGTGCCGATGGTGACTCCAAGTTCGGTCCCAAGCAGAAGTGGGCCTACTTCCCCGGTGCTTCAATGCGTTACAACATCTCGGATGAGAAGTTCTTTGAACCTTTACGCGAACACATCTCGATGCTCGGTCTGCGTGCCTCATGGGGTGTAGTAGGTAAGGCTCCCGATGCTGACTACCTATTCTATAATGCCTATAATCTGAATGCAGGAAACTATAATGGTATGCCCGGTGCTGCGATGGATGGTCTCAAGCTCGATGACTTGCGTTGGGAGAAGACGACATCGTATAACCTCGGCTTCAACCTCACCTTCCTCAAGGACATTATGAATGTGGACTTTGACTTCTATCATAAGGACACTAAAGACTTGCTGATGACCAAGGTGAGAATCCCCAGCACGACGGGTTATGCTCAGCTGGCCTATCAGAATGCCGGCAACATGACCAACGACGGTTGGGAGATGAATGTCAATGCCAATGAATTCCTCAAGGTGGGTAAGTTCTCAGTCAGTGCAGGCTTCAACATGGCACAGAACTACAACCTGATTGTCGAGATGGATGAGCGCGTGCTCAACTCGATCAACTCAGAGTGGAAGTTCAATGACCGTGGTACTTATCAGAACCGTATTCAGGTGGGCAACCCGCTCGGCTCTATCTATGGCTTCCGTTACAAGGGGGTATACCAATACACTTATGACTACCTGACCAACCTGCGTACCGAGAAGGGGTGGACTGCCGACCAGTTTGAGACCGAACTGAACAACATGATTGCTGCCGGAAAGACCTTCCCCGTAGTTGTGGGCGAAGATGGCAAGGTCATCATGCAGGCCAACGGACTGCCCCAGCGCATGGTATATAACTATGTAGATGGTGCACCCTCATACTCGTTCCAGGGTGGTGATGCCATGTATGAGGATGTCAACCACGACGGACAGATCAATGCACTCGATATCGTTTATCTCGGAAACTGCTTGCCGAAGCTTCAGGGTGGTTTCAACGTATCGCTCAACTATGGACGTTGGAACTTGAAGGCGCGCTTCATGTATCGCTACGGCAATAAGGTAATCAATCAGGCCCGTCTGAACCTGGAGGCAATGTCTACTGCCAACAACCAGGCCTCATCGGTCAACTGGCGTTGGCGCAAGGATGGCGACGAGACCCTGATGCCGCGTGCGATCTATGTATATAACGATAATTCGGCATACAACTATCAGGGCTCTTCACGCTATGTGGAGGATGGTTCGTTCGTCCGTTTCCAGAACTTGCAGGTGGGCTATAACTTCAATCCCAAGGAGTTGAAAAAGTTTGGACTCAATCGCTTGCAGTTCTATGTGACTGCCAACAACCTTTTCTGCTGGACACGCTACTCGGGTGTAGACCCCGAAATCGCTGTTAGCGGATGGGGACAGGCTATCGACAAGTCGCAGACACCGCGCGCTAAGTCGTTCACCGCAAATCTCAATATTGGATTCTAAAAACACAGACAGTATATGAAAAAGATAATATCAATCCTAGTATCCGGTTTGCTGTTGGCATCGTGCGTCGATACCGTTATCCTTCCCGAAGACAAAACCGTGGAGGAGGACTTCTGGCAAACGAAGAAAGATGTGCAGTTGATGGTCGATGGGGCCTATGCAAAGATGGCTACCAGTGCTCTGCAAGAACGATTCTTGGTGTGGACATCGCGCTCTGATGAGTTGAACCTCAACTTCTCGCTAAACAACAGAGACCTCAACCAAATTTACTCGGCCAACATACAGACCACCAATAGCTATGCCAACTGGAGTGACCTCTATGCAGTCATCAATGCCTGCAACTTGGTTATAGCCAAGTCGGAGGAGGTGATGGATATCGACCCCAACTACATGGAGGGTGACCACCTGAACAATGTGGCCCAGATGAAGGCTTTGCGCTCGCTCTGCTACTTCTATTTGGTGCGTGTGTTCCGTGACGTACCTTTGATCTTGGAACCTTATAAGAACAGTTCGCAGGCGATGAGTGTGGCACAAGAGGCTCCGAGCGTGGTTATAGACCAGATTATTGCCGACCTCGAGGAGGTGAAGAACAATACGCTTTCTTCGCAGGCTCTTACCGACTGGACCCGTTGCGGATACTTTACTCGTGACGGAGTGTATGCACTGCTTGCCGATGTGTATCTGTGGAAGGCATCCATCTATGGCGATGAGTACTGCTACGACAGGGTGATTGAGTATAGCAATGTTATTCGCAATAATCGTAAGAATGCTTTCGGACGTCCGAGTGCAACACAGGAACTCGACGATGATGGTTGGAAATTGGGTACAGCCTACCAATATTATGACAATACATTCTCAGAGAATGGTAATGGACAGGAATCGCTCTTCGAGTTGCAGTATACGAACAATGAGGGGTTGTGTAAGGTGTTCAATCGCGTCAGCAACAATGCAAATTCACTCCCGCAGTTCTATGCCAGCAAGGTGTATGCCAAGATAGGTACGGGACGTACCAATTATGTGTTTGACAATGCGAACCACTACAAGTACGATGTTCGTGGATTTGAGAGTGTGTACGACTTCGATGGCGCGGCTGACGACGGATTCTATATTCGTAAGCATGTGGCACTGAACGGAATGGCTATGATGGCGACTAACCCTGCATCGGAAATCAAGGTTTCGCGTGCCTTTAATCCTTACAATCAGAACTGGATTGTGTATCGTGCGACTGATGTGATGCTGATGAAGGCCGAGGCATTGGTACAGAAAGCTGCTCTGCAGGCTAAGGCTCATGCTGGTATCGTAGAGCAGTTGGCTACAGTGTCTACAGTGGCCGATTCGCTCCGACTGGCCGATCAGCTGTATCAGATCAACCAGACCATCTCACGCTACAATGTAGAAGCTGTGCGTCAGGTGCAGATTGTAAGCACCAGAGCCATCAATACATCGGAAGAGGGTATCAATTCGCCTATTGACTCTACCAAATATGCCGTGTCAACTGTAGGTTATGACAGTGTAGATGTGGCCGACTATGTAAACAGACAGGTGAGTGCCTTCAAGTCGTTTACGGCCACAGCCAATGACCTCGAATTGGTAGTGATGGATGAGCGTGCACGTGAACTCAGCTTCGAAGGTAAGCGCTGGTTCGATATGCTTCGCTACAACTATCGTCATGTCGAGGGTGTCAAGTATGATGTTATCCTTGCCCGTCAGAATCCTGTGGCAAACTATGAGGAGATGCTTGAGCTGATTGCCCGCAAGTATACAAGTGGTGGTAAGGGTGTAACTGCAAAGATGCCTACCGAACCCTACCTCTATATGCCAATCATAGAGAGCGAGATGGAGGTAAACAGTGCGTTGGAACAGAACCCCGTATATACCGACGGAGGCACGATGGAGAAGAACTAGACCGCTAACAATTATTTAAGGAGATTTCTACTATGAATATGAACAAGAATATATGTAAGATGACCTTAGGCATGATGCTGGGCGCGACAATGGCGTTTACATCATGTAGCTGGGAAATTGATGATTCGAACTTGTATACCTTTACAGGGGAGACGATACAGGACTTCTTGGAGGAGAACGATTCAATCTTCCATCAGTTCAATATCATCATGAAGCGTTCGGGCTATGACCGCATGATGGATACCTACGGACAATATACCTGTTATGCTCCTATCAGTAGTGGAGTGGACGAGTATATCGATAGCTTGTATAACGACACATTGGCCCGTATACCTCACAATGGGCTGACAGAAAACAGCATTGATGGTCTGTCTGACGAGCAGTGCAAGGAGATTGCACGATACCATTTGTCGGCCATGATGAACTCGTACGTGGAGCAGCTCAGCAATGCCAGCGGTAAGGAGATAAGCACCATGCTCAATACGCCCTTTATCTCCAAGTTGGATGATGATGGTGTGGTACGTTTTAATAACGAAGCAGAAGTAACCTCATACGACCACGAGATGATCAATGGTTATGTACACGTCATCAATAAGGTGGTACCGCGCACCACACAGCGCTTGTCTGAGGTGGTGGAGAGAAATCCTGAGTTTACTATCTTCTTTGAGGCATTGGTAAAGTGTGGTTTGGACAGCTTGCTGTTGGTGGACCAGAAACTCAATGCCGATGGCTCGCCCAAGAAATATCATCTGGACAACAAGGCTGCCCGTCCGGGTTATAGTGATCAGGGTCCCTTCCATGTGCCTGAGGAGTGTAAAATCAAGTATACTATCTTTGCAGAGGATAATGCAACGTTTGCAAAATATGGCATTACTGACTTTGCCAGCCTGAAGGCAAAGTGCGTGGAGTGGTATGGCAATGCTGCAGATTGGTATGAATATCCCGACAAGGCAAACAACCCCATTTCAACAGGTGATGACTATGAGTACACCTACAATGTAGTGAATATGTTTATGCGTTACCATATCCTCAATGCGGGCATGGAGTATCGTAAACTGGTCTATACAAAGGATGTGCCCGAGTCGGCCGACCATTGGAACTATGCTTTTGGTGGTGAGCCTTATGACTACTATGAGACTCTACTACCTCATACTTTGATGAAGATTTGGCAACCTCTGTATCAGAATACGGGTTCGTCAACGAACATTTGGATCAACCGTTATCGTCAGAATAACACCTTGACGGACCAAGTAGGTACCTTTGGTAGTGATGCTACTCATCAAATTTTGCGCGATGGTTGTATGGTGCAGCGTCCGCCTAAATCAAACATTCAGGCTTATAACGGATATATACACCGTATAGACCGTCCCTTGGTGTATGACAGGGATGTTCCTGAGAAGGTGTTGTATGAGCGTTTGCGTATTGATATGGGTACTATGCTCCCTGAATTGATAAACAACGACATTCGATTCGTGACCACAACGGAAGCAGCTGCAATGAATGTCAATGGTACTTCTGGTGGTATGGTACGTCTCCCGTTGGACTATTTTGACAACTTGATCAGTTATAATACAAAGACAAAGTTGGCATGGTACACTTTGGGCGTTTGGCGTGCATGGCAGGCCAATCAGCTCTCGGGTTGGGATGAGAATGACTTTGCTTTCCGTCTGCCTCCTGTGCCGACGGGTGATTACGAAATACGTATCATCTATCCGCCTACGGGTCATGGTGGATTGCAGCAGTACTATATTGGCACATCCAACGAACCCAGTTCGATGCGTCCGTTGGGAATCCCCATTGATGCACGTTATCCGAACTCGGGTATTGAAGGTGACCGTTTGTCTACAGGTTATCTGCTCTCCAATGAATTTACTGACTATGGCGTGGCCTCTGACCTTGTGATGCGTAACCATGGATATATGCGTGCTCCGGCAAGTTTTGCCCGTGGTACCTATAATTCGGTACTGCCTCGTATCACTATGGCACAGGAAATGCTCGATGCCGGCATATCGGCTTGTTGCCGTTACGAGGAGGGCTATGGTACCAGTATGATGCGTAAGATTATTGGTGTGGAGCACCTCGAACAGGGAGAAACCTATTGGATCCGCTTGAAGAACTTGTTGAGAGGTTATGACCAATTGGGCTTCTCTATCGATTTCATTGAGTTGGTACCGGTAGGTATTGTAAATAGTCAGGATTTTACTGAAGACTGGTATTAATGCTGTAGAATCTAAAGATAGGAGAATAAGATTATGAAATATATCTATAAAGTAAGAATGGCGCTTGTGGGTTGTGGTATGTTGGCCGCTACATCATGTACCGATTATTTGGAATATAATACGGTGCCACAATCTAACGACCCCAAGGCTGATAAAACATTGTGGGAGAATATCTCGGAGAATGACAAGCTAACAGACTTTGCTGATGTGCTCAAGAGATATCACTATGATGATTTGCTTAATGCTTCGCATACCTATACTGTATGGGCACCTGTCAATGGCTCTTTCAATATGGCAGATTTGGACTCTGCTAAAATAGAACGTCAGTTCCTAAGGAATGCGATTGCTGACTATGCCCATCGTGAAACAGATGTTGCAGATACGGTAGTGTATATGTTGAATGGAAAATTGGTGAAGTTCTCGAACAAGAATACCTCAATGCTGGCATTTGATGGAAAAGAAATTCTTCCCAACGAGTCAAATCCTGACGTGTTTAACTATCCGAGTACAAACGGACTGCTCTATATAGCCTCTTCACCTGCGACTTTCCGATACAATGGATATGAGTATCTGCGTGAGTCGGAGGATATGCCCAGTATGATGGGTGCCTATGTGGCACATTACGAGAGCCGGGTATTGGATGAAGCCAACTCTGTTAAAGGTGCAATCATCGATGGTGTGCAACACTATGATGATTCTGTAATGATTGTCAGCAATATCTTGATCGATAGAATGCTGAGAGCACAACTTAACAATGAGGACAGTCTCTATACCGTGCTGATACCTACCGATGAGGCATGGAACGAGACGTACAGCAAGGTGGCATCGTACTACAACTATGTAGCAACAATACCTTATCAGGATTTGGGCCATACCGATGTGGGACAATCGCCTGGCGCGGAGTGGAACTCTAAACTGAAGATGCTGATAACGATGTTGGATGCCGCGAAGGGAAAGACTGAGGTGGCACTTGCAACGGCACCTGTCGGAGCCGAAATTACAGAAACGGGAGCCTATTGGGCCGACTCTGTTTCTAAGTACTTGATGGCAAATAATTTCGTGTTCTCTGAAAACCGACAAGAAAATAAGATATTGTTGGCAGGCCGGGCACTTACAGAAAAGGATACGCTCTACTCAACTACAGGCAATCAATTGACCAATATGCAGAGGTTGGATGAGCAGACCAAGGAGGTGGTTACACTCAGTAATGGACATGCAAGAATCATCAACGCCTTCCCGTTTGATCCGGAAGAGACATACGCTCCTGTCATCAAATCCCGTAATGTGGGACGCTGCCGCACTGCTGCAGGCTATAACTATACGGAAGAGAGCATTGACAGAATGGTGCTCGACCCGGCAACTTGTGTATTGGATGATGAGGAAGAAACAGCATTACGTTATGTTAAGACTAATATCCCTGACATTTCGACTTTCTTGAGCGAGTTTAATTTCTATTTGGATAATGTGCTGTCAACAACCTACGATGTTTCTTTGGTTGTAGTGCCTGCCTGTGTGGAAAATCCTGATCTGCCTGAGGAGATGCGCAAGCCATACTATCTGTATGTGGATATCAACTATGCTGACTATGAGAATGGAAAGCTGACATTGGTGAACAAACGTTTTGATGGCGAAACAGTCGTTTCGGGTAATACTGCTCTTAGAAAAGTTGAGCCTTTTGAGGCTGGTAGAGATAAGGTCGACACCATCAAGTTAGGACGTGTCACATTCCCTGTGTGCTATGCAGGTACTGCTGCCAAGCCGAATATCAAGGTCATGTATCCGTTTAATACGAAGATGGATGAAAAGAGTGAACGAAACCTCCGTATCGCCAATGTGATATTGGAGCCTGTAGTGGAGGACGAGAAAGAATAATGGCTAATAAAAGTAGATGAATCAGAATATGAAAAATACAATGATAGATAGATTGCAGCGTCAGAGTCTCAGACTCTCTCTCTGTGCTTTGGCCATGTGCTTCTGTACAACCGCATGGGCCCAAGATGAGTTTGGCGCAGCGAATGATGCCGAGTTCAGCGGATTCAAGGCTCCCCAACGCAAGGTGGTAGAGGAGAAGAATCGATTGATTTCTGTATCGGGTGTTGTCGTGGACGAGGTGACCAAGGCACCGATTGCTGGTGTGCGTGTGCAGACCTTGGGTGACAACCGTTATACGGCTATGACAAACGAGAAAGGACAGTTTGTTATCAAATTGCCTGATTTCGCTTCAGCTCTCTATGTGGAGGCTCCCCGTTATCTGTCGCAGCAGGTGGCTATACGCAGCAATGATGAAAACCAAAGCGTACAGATCAGTCTGCTGAGCAATAGATTCAAGGAGATGTATACTAACGATACAGAGTATACGGCCTCAAGTGAGTTTACTGTAAAAGGTGGTGGCGTGACCGTAGATAATGAGATACAGTCCAATCTGGGTGCTGATATCCGTGCCATCAATCGCTCGGGTGTAGTTGATGGAGGCAACGCTTTGTTTATCCGCGGTCTGAACTCTATTAATGCCAATGCACAACCGCTGGTGATTATTGATGGCATAGAGCAGGATATGCAGTATAACCGTGCTGTGTTGCATCAAGGGCGCACTTTCAATATGTTGGCCAATATCTCTCCGGAGGATATCGAGAAGATTCAGGTGTTGAAGAATGCGACTGCGCTCTATGGTTCGCGTGGAGCCAATGGTGTAATCCTTATCGAGACCAAACGCGGACACTCGATGGCCACACGCATTGATGCCAATATCTCGGCTGGCATCTCATTGGAACCTCAGCAGCTGAGCATGATGAATGCTACACAGTATCGTAACTATGCAACGGAGATGTTGGGTACGATTGCTGAGTTGAAGAAGCCTGAAAACCGTGATGTGACCTTCAACTTCCTCAACGATGATCCCAAGAACTATTATTATATGATGTATCATAACGATACCGATTGGCAAGATGAGGTGTATCGTACGGCCATCACACAGAACTATAACATCAATGTGCAGGGTGGTGATGATGTAGGTATGTATAACCTCTCGGTAGGATATATCGATGCACAGAATACGGTCAAGAGTTCGGGATTTGATCGATTGAATGTACGTTTCAATACGGATATCTCTATTCTTGAGCAGTTGGACACCAAGTTTGATATGTCATTTGCCCGTACGAACAATACGTTGTTTGATGATGGCTTTGCATCAGATTTGGGCTCTGGAACGGTGATGTCGCCTACTAATCTGGCCATGATCAAATCACCATTGGTGACTCCCTACCAGTACAACAAGCATGTGGGCGGATTCACTCATCTGCTTTCAGAGTATGACAAGCTGTTCAGTCCGCTCAGTCAGAGACTGTATGGCAATGATTACTCGTACGCTTTGGGTAATCCGACCTCTATCATAAACAATGCTACCGGTGACAATAAAAATAAGGTGGAGAATATGCTTTTCAATGTGCGTATTGCTCCTAAATATACCTTCAATGAGCATCTGTCATTGACCACGGACTTCAGCTATACGCTGAACCGAAATTCGCAGCGCTACTATCGTCCGTCGGAGGGTATTCCTCCCTTCCTTATCGAGGGCCTGGGTACGGTGTATAACCTTACTTCATCGCTCTTCTCTAAAGGAACAAATGTGTTGAGCAATACCTATCTGAATTGGGAGAATAAGTTTGGTGCACACTCGGTGTCTGCATTCGGTGGATTCCGTTACAACCACTTTGCTTATGACGGAAGCGATGCCAAGACACAGTTCCGTACCTCGCAAAATGACAAGAATCCTTATTTGACGGCAGATCCCTCAACAGGTTACTCAAGTCTCTATGGAGCGAATGATGTATGGAGAAACCTCCAGTGGTATGCATCGGCCGACTATAACTATGCCAACCGCTATTTTGCTACCCTGTCTCTGTTGGCAGAGGCCAACAGCCGTTTTGGTGCCAATGCTGATGGTAGTGTGAAGATGTTGGGTGTGCCTTGGGCAATATTCCCCAGCGTACAACTCGGTTGGGTGTTGACCAATGAGAAGTGGTTCCCCAAGAATTCGGCTATAGACTACTTGCGTCTCAATGCCGGATGGGATATGAGCGGTAACGATGATATTTCGAACTATGCTGCACGCACCTCGTTCACTTCGGTCCGTTACAACTACAATGCTATCGGTATGCAGTTGACAAATATCGGTAACGATAAGATCAAGTGGGAAACGACAACCAAGTGGAATGCCGGCGTTGAAGCTAATATGTTGGGCAATCGTTTGTCAGTGGGGGCCGACTTCTACTACCACAATACTACCGACTTGCTCACCTATAGAACGTTCAGTACTCCCGTTTCTGGTATCAACCAATATTGGAGCAACGGAGGTTCGTTGGAGAACAAGGGCTTCGAGGTGATGGTATCGGGCAAGCCTGTAGCCACTCGAAATGCGACCTTGGAGATAGGTGCAAGCATTGGTCACTACACCAACAAGATCACTTCATTGCCGCAGCGTGCGTTTGCTGACGGTACGAACGCATTCAATGGCACCGACTACTGCAACTCGGTATATGGCGACAACAATATCCTGGTTGCTGTGGACAATCCTATAGGTCTGTTCTATGGTTATGAGACCGCAGGCGTATTCTCTACTGATGCCGAGGCCAAGGCTGCAGGCAAGGAGGGCTACCTCTATATGCTCAATGCTGCCGGTAACAAGCAGGAGTTCAAGGCTGGTGATGTACACTTTGTAGACCAGAACAATGATGACTGCATCGATGAACGCGACAAAGTTATTCTTGGTAATCCTAATCCCGACTTTTATGGCAACATTTTTGCTGCACTCAACTGGAAGAACTTCACCTTGGATATGGGCTTCAATTTCAGTGTAGGCAATGATGTATACAACTATCAGCGGAGTATCCTCAATTCAGGATCTACATTCTACAACCAGCAGGTGGCCGAGGTTGGTCATTGGCGCTATGAGGGCCATGAGGCTGTACTGCCGAGGTTGGCCTATGGCGACCCGATGGGTAACAATCGTTTCTCTGATCGTTGGATTGAGGACGGCTCGTATTTGCGTCTGAAGAATGTGCGCATGACCTATCGTATCCCAGTACCTGAATCATGGACATCATGGCTACAGAGTATGTCTGTTTGGGGCGAGGCACAGAATGTGTTGACACTCACCAGATATACGGGCAACGACCCCGAGTTCAGCATCGGAAATCATGTGATGTATCAGGGTATCGACTGCGGCAATCTGGCTCAGAGTCGTGCGTTTGTCCTTGGTTTAAGAATCAATTTGTAATGAAGTATAAAGTTTTTGTGACGATATGAAAAAGATAGTATATTCCATCATTTTGGCATGTGGCCTCTTTGCCGCCACATCGTGTGAAGATATGCTCATGACGGGTAATGATAGTATGGTCACTGACCCTGCTCTCGATAACAAGACTGACTCGGTGTTCTATGCCCTCGGTATAGCACAGGCTATGCAGCAGCTGGCCGACCAGTATTTCTTTGTCGGTGAGATGCGTGGTGAGTTGGTGACTACCACGGAGCATACTGACAACAACCTTCGTCAGTTGGCCGACTATTCGGCTACAACCTCTAACCGCTACGATAGTGCATACGTTTATTACAAGGTAATCAATAATTGTAACTACTACCTCAAGCATCGCGACACGACGCTCACTACAGGTGCCACTAATGTAGTTATCAATGAGTATGCGGCTGTGGAGGCTTGGCGTGCATGGGCCTACTTGCAGTTGGCTCGCACATATGGTGGTAACGAAAAGGGAGTACCGTTCTATACGGAACCTTTGACCTCAATTTCACAGATTGAGGAGGGCAATTTCCCTGAATTGACATTGACGGAGATTGTGGCAGCCTTGGCTCCTTCGTTGGAGAAGTATTCAGGATTGCAAGTGCCGAACTTTGGCCAGACTGCATATAGTGTGGGAAATACCAATTGGGGGCCTGGAAAAAGTATTGATCCTGCTAAGATTTTTGTTCCTGTAGATGTTGTTCTCGGTGAGATGTATCTTGAAGATGGTCAGTGGCTCAAGGCAGCCCAACATTATTGCAAATACCTGTGCGATAATAAAGAAACATCTGATGAGTATACGGTGTTTAGAAAATTTGGCGAGGAATCGTTATCGTTGACTATGTTTCCTGCAGATTTTGAGCGTTCATACCAAATTCTAATGGATAGTTATACCATGATTTTCAATAATTCTCCAGCACCATATGATGTATTGACCTATATTCCAATGGCCGTAAGTTCACAGCGTGGACAGACTACCAATATTCCTTTAGCTTTTGGTTATGACTATTACTCCACAAAGAGTGCTACGGTATGTCCACAAGTAGAGGAGATTCAGATTGCTCCTTCTGCCACTTATTATGCCTTGACCGACACTTGTGATGTGTATTACTATCCGAAGAATATGAATGGTACAACGCTGGAGCCTAATCCCAATGATGTAAAGGTATGGAAAGGTGGCGACGGACGTGCTTGTTATTCGACAGGTGGCCTTTCATATGGAGATTATGAAGCTATTCTGAATCGTAGCATGAATGATACCACCAAGGTGCATATCGGTAAGGCACACAAGAATGCCAATGTCTACTTGTTCCGTACATCTACCATTTATCTGCACTTGGCTGAGGCGCTCAATCGCTTGGGACATCCAGATGCCGCATTTGCTATCTTGCGTAATGGTATCTCTACCTATCTCGAACAATTGGTGCCTGGCGCCGGTGGTGTCTATGCACCGCATCAATATATGACTCAAGAGTCTGTCGATCTGCTCACTACTAAAGTGCCTTTCCTCAACGAGGCAAACCGCACGGTGTTTGTTCCTGAGTATACTTTCGGAATACACCATCATGGTGCTAGTTTCAACAATGCTAAAGGTGTAGAAAATAATATGAGTGTCAAGGGTTCGCAAGCTACTGCTGTAGGTTCAAAGAATAATCTGCATTATCTTCCTCAGCCCATCATTGGTGCCAAGATGCAGGAGATTGCCAATCAGCTGAATGTTGCCGTAGGAACAACCAAGCAAGACTCTATCAATGCGATGGAGGATATCCTGTGCGACGAGTATGCTAAGGAATTTGCCTTCGAGGGTATCCGTTTCTATGACCTTCAGCGTATTGCTCGTCATAAGAATGAGGCAGGCCTCTATGGCTCGGATTTCGGTTCTCGTTGGTTTGCCAAGAAGTTGCAAGGCAACAATCCACAAGTGGATCTGATGGTGCCGGAGAATTGGTACCTTCCTCTTAAGTAAGTGTGTTCAGAATTTATTGGGGAGTAATCCCTACAATAAATGCAGCCAATTACTGGCTGCATTTGTTATTCTTAACGGAATAATGTTGTTAAAACGCTATTGAGATAGATTCGCTCGTCCGCTTAATTTAGTGGGACAATTTGCTATACCTTCTTATATCTAACTCACGTTAAGTAGGGGCTCTTTTGAATGATTACTGAATAGTTGGGCATTCCTTACACCTTGATTACCCGAAGAACAAGTAGCAGATGAAGATGGCCGAGATGATGCCTGCGAGATCAGCCAAGAGACCGCAAGTGACGGCATGGCGCGTCTTGCGGATGCCTACGCTACCGAAGTATACGGCGAGGATGTAGAAGGTAGTGTCGGTGGCACCCTGGAAGAGGCAAGCAAGACGACCCACAAAGGAGTCGGCACCATAGGTGGTCATGGCATCGACCATGAGGCCACGGGCACCACTACCGCTGAGAGGTTTCATCAAGGCGGTAGGCAGGGCTCCCACAAACTCGGTGTTGCCTCCCACGAGGGCTACGCACCAGGCGATGCCATCGATGAGGAAATCCATGGCTCCCGAAGCACGGAATACGCCGATGGCTACGAGGATGGCCACGAGGTAGGGGATGATGCGTACGGCTGTCTGGAAACCCTCTTTAGCCCCTTCGATGAAGGTGTCGTATACGTTGATCTTCTTGCGCATACCAGCGATAATGAAGCAGGCGATGATACCGCAGAGGAACACGTTGGCAAAGGTGGATGACACCACATCCATCTGCTCGCGCGGCATGGCGCTGAAGCCCCAAATGATGAGCGCGACCAAGGTACATAGAGCGCCAAGGAAGAGGAGCAACGTGCGGTTAAAGAGGTTGATGCGCTGGTACAGGCAGGTGACGATGAGGCCCACTACGGTAGAGAAGAAAGTAGCCAGGAGGATGGGTACGAACACATCGGTAGGCTGCGCAGCACCCATCTGGGCACGGTATACCATGACGCTGATGGGCACGAGCGTAAGGCCCGAGGTGTTGAGCACGAGGAACATGATCATGGGATTAGTGGCGGTGTCCTTCTCGGTGTTCAACTCTTGCAGTTGCTCCATGGCCTTGAGGCCCATGGGGGTGGCGGCATTGTCGAGACCGAGCATATTGGCGGCAAAGTTCATGAAGATGGTGCCCGTTACAGGATGCCCCTTGGGGATGTCAGGGAAGATTTTGGAGAACACGGGCGCCAGCCATCGTGCCACGACATTGACCACACCTCCCTTCTCGCCGATGCGCATGATGCCGAGCCAAAGCGAGAGCACACCCGTGAGTCCGAGTGATATCTCAAAGGCTGACTTGGCCGATGAAAAGGTGGAATTCATGATGGCGGGGAATACCTCGGTGTCGCCAAAACAGACAAGACGCACCAGGGCCACGGCAAAGGCCACGAGGAAGAAGGCTATCCAGATATAATTGAGGACCATGTTTTTTAATTAGGAATTAGGAGTTAGGAATTAGGAGTTATGAGTTGCCTGCCGGACGGGTTCATTCACCGTTCACCATTCAACGTTTACCGTTCACTTGCGAAGATACGCAAAATACTTTGAT
>JAZRMG010000071.1:0-4287 GCA_045647345.1 Bacteroidaceae bacterium
CGTATCGTGATCAAAGACCTCAATCATCGGATGCAGGTCGCCATCCGTGAAATAGCGTTTTATGAGTCTATCCACATTCATACAACGCAAAAGTAGTAAATAATTCTGAATTATCGATTCTGACGCAAGATTATTTTATTGTATGTCCACTTGGACAGCCTTTGGCAGTACGACAGCGATGACGATAAAACAGCCTCTGCTGTACGAAAACGATAACGACGACGAAAACCTTTTCCTACAATTCATGCCAACACCCCTGGCAGGTTTTCCTCTAGCGCCGTTGCAACGCTCTCATAATGAAAGAATAAAGGTCTACACAATTACATTTTTGCCACCTGGCATGTTTTTATCACTCCCCCTCTGTTTATAGAGGGGGTGCCCATAGGGCGGGGGCGTTATAAGCGAAGCGCGTAGTATGAAAAATATACAGTACTATTCCACATTATGCTAATCAATAAAATCAGCAGTAAGAAACGAAGCAAACCAAACCACTGATTTTCAACAAACAAACCATACGAAATTTTTTCTCTTCGCAGGGATAATCTACTACCCTCGCGAAGATAGAGCACTACCTTCGCGAGGATAACACACTACCTTCGCGAAGGTAGCGAAAAGCATAACCATAGAATAGGAACAAATGCCCTGTAAATCATCATAGAAGGCACTATATGACAGCAAATCGAAGGTAACAAAAAACTGCCAGGCGGCAAAAATGTAATTGCATAGGGGAGTATGTGGAGCCCTTGCTGTCAAGAGACCCGCTGATTAATCTTGTTAATACGAATGCCTATAAATGGCTATGCCAATAGTGCGCGGATGAACTCATCTTTCTCCAATGTGCCGTAGGCGCCTTGCTGGCAGGCTACTTCATCGAAGGTCTGCACGTCGTCGGGCTCGATGCTGGGGCGGTAGATGAGGAAGGGCACGGGCTCGGCGGTGTGGGTGCGGTGAGCACAGGGAGTGGGATGATCGGGGAGCACGGCGATGGTGACGGGTTCGCTCCACTGCTCGAGGGCTTCAAGGATGGGGCCCACGGCACGGCGGTCGAGATTCTCGATGGTGCGCAGCTTGAGCTCTACATCGCCTTCGTGACCGGCCTCATCACTGGCTTCGATGTGGAGGTATACGAGGTCGTCGGTCTTGAGGGCCTCGATGGCTGCTGCGGCCTTGTTCTCGTAGTTGGTATCGTAAAGTCCCGTGGCTCCCTCTACGGCGATGCGGCGCAAACCGGCATAGTGGCCGATACCATTGATGAGGTCTACGGCTGAGATGACCGAACCGCGCTGCAGCTGCGGATACATGGCGCTGAGGGGACGCATATGGGGTCGGTTGCCGAACGACCAGGGCCAGATGCTATTGGCGGGGTCTTTGCCCTCGGCGATACGCTGCTTGTTGAGCGGGTGCTGGGCAAGCAACTCTTGCGAGCGCAGGATAAGGTCATTGACGAGGTCGGCCGTGGTTTGCGCCTCGGGCACCTCGGCCTTGCCCATCAGGGGGCGGAAGGGCTGCAGGGGTACATCGTGAGGAGGGGTGCAATGCAGGTGCTTGTCGCCGCCCTTGATGACGAGCAGGTGGCGGTACTGCACGCCGGTGTGGAAGCGTACGCGCTCATCGCCCAGGTGTTGTTGCAGATACTTTATCAATATGTCGGCCTCCTCGGTGGTGATATGTCCCGAAGAGTGGTTCTTGAGGATGTCGCCCTCGATGCACACGAGGTTGCAGCGGGCAGCTATCTCATCGGGTGCAAGGTCGACACCGATATTGGCGGCCTCGAGCACTCCCCTACCCTCGTATACCTCATGGAGGTCGTAGCCTAGGACAGACATATTGGCCACCTCGCTGCCGGGATGGAAGCCATCGGCTACGGTACGGAGCATACCCGTGCGCCCCATACGGGCCAGGCGGTCCATATGGGGGGTGTGGGCATATTGCAACAGTGTCTTATTGTCTAAGGCGGGTACGGCCCAGTCGGCCATACCGTCGCCGAGGATGATGAGATATTTCATATATAAATAGACCCACCTAAATCCTCCCTGTAAGGGAGGACTTGTGGCCATCGTGGTTAATCTTGATTGATACTTTTCCTTTTTCTCAAAGAAACTTTTCAGCGAGGTAGAATCCCCTCCCTACAGGGAGGGATAGGGTGGGTCTCCTTAAATGTTCGCAATCGACATGATGTCGGCAAAGACTCCGGCTGCTGTAACGCTGGCACCGGCACCATAGCCCTGGATCATCATGGGATACTCCTTGTAGCGCTCAGTGGTGAGGAGGATGATGTTATTGCTTCCCTCAAGGTTGTAGAAGGGGTGCCACTGGTTAACCTCCTGCAGCGATACGGATGCCTTGCCCTCATCGAGACGGGCCACGAAGCGCCAACGCTTGTTGTCGGCCACGAGACGCTGACGACGCTCCTCGAAGTCGGCATCGAGCGAGGGTACGTTGGCCCAGAAGTCGTCGAGCGAACCATCGAACAGCTCTTGCGGGATGAAGAGATTCTTCTCCACATCGTCCTGCTCGATAGGATATCCTGCCTCACGAGCGAGGATGACGAGCTTGCGGATAACATCCTTTCCTGAGAGGTCGATACGGGGGTCGGGCTCGCTGTAGCCCTTCTCCTTGGCCAAGCGGATGGTGTCGCTGAGACGGATATCGGCACTGATGGTGTTGAAGATGAAGTTGAGCGTACCGCTCACCACGGCCTCGGTGCGCAGTATCTTATCGCCACTGTTCATGAGGTCGTTGATGGTGTTGATGACGGGAAGGCCGGCACCTACGTTGGTCTCGAAGAGGAACTTCACGCCACGGCGACGGGCGGTCTGCTTCAGCTCCTTATAGTTATCATACTGTGACGATGCAGCTACCTTGTTGGCTGCCACCACAGAGATGTTGTGATTGAGGAAATCATGGTACAGTGCTGCAACCTCATCGCTGGCGGTGCAGTCAACGAACACCGAGTTGAAGATATTCATGCCGATGACCTCGCGTTTGAGGCGCTCGAGGTTGCTCTCGCCACCTGCCTTGAGGGTTTCGCGATAGTCGTTGAGGTCGATGCCATTGCGGCTGAACACGGCATAGTGTCCGCTGGCGATACCTACCACGTTGAGCATGAGGCCGCGCTCGAGCATCAGCTTCTCGCGCTGCTGGCGGATCTGCTCAATGAGGCTGCTACCTACGGTGCCCACGCCACAGATGAAGAGGTTGAGCACTTGGTATTCAGAGAGGAAGAACGAGTCGTGTATCACGTTGAGTGTCTTGCGCAGCCAGGTGGCATCTACCACAAATGAGATATTGGTCTCTGATGCTCCCTGTGCACAGGCAATGACGTTGATACCGTTGCGGCCCAGCGTGCCGAAGAGCTTACCTGCGATACCGGGGGTGTGCTTCATGTTCTCGCCCACGATAGCCACGGTAGCCAGCCCCTTCTCGGCGGCTACGTGATTGATCTCGCCGGTAGCAATCTCCTTGGCAAACTCGGCATTGAGCACCTCGCATGCCAATTCGGCATCCTCGTTGCGCACTCCGATAGAGGTACTGTTCTCTGATGATGCCTGCGACACGAGGAACACGCTGATACCGTTCTGCGCCAAGGTGCGGAAGATGCGGTGGTTCACACCGATGACGCCCACCATACCGAGGCCCTGCACGGTGATGAGGGCGGTATTGTTGATGCTCGAGATACCCTTGATGGGTTTGGTATTGTCGCTCAAGCGTTCACGGATGACGGTGCCCGGCGCTGCGGGGTTAAAGGTATTCTTGATGAGTATGGGGATGCTCTTATGGAAAGCGGGGTAGATGGTGGGCGGATACACCACCTTGGCACCGAAGTTGCAGAGCTCCATGGCCTCAACGTAGCTGAGCTCGTCGATGGCATAAGCTCCGGAAATCACCTTGGGGTCGGCGGTCATGAAGCCGTCCACATCGGTCCAGATCTCCAGGATAGAAGCATCGAGCATAGCGGCAATAACTGCAGCTGTATAGTCTGATCCGCCGCGACCGAGGTTGGTGACGCGGCCTGTATTCTTGTCTGAAGAGATGAAGCCTGGTACTACCGATACCTTGGGCAGTTCGCGGAAGGTCTCGCGGATAAGCTGTTCGGACAGTTCAGAGTCGAGCAGGTGCTTATGATGCTTGCGCTCGGTCTTCATGAAGGCACGCGAGTCAAACACCTCGGCATCCTCGATGACAGCACCCACGATAAGGCTCGAAAGGCGTTCGCCATAGCTCACCACCGTGTCCTCCATGTTGGATGAGATATCCTTGAGGAGGTAGAGACCCTGATAGATATCC
>JAZRMG010000072.1:0-26994 GCA_045647345.1 Bacteroidaceae bacterium
TTTCGGTACCATCGTAAGCCTCACCGATGAGGAGATGGGCATCAAGAATTCAGAGCTCAACATTCAGAATCCAGAACTCATCTACGACCTTCGTGGCCGCCGCGTAGAGAAAGCTGAGAAGGGCATCTACATCGTAAACGGTAAGAAGACTGTGATCAAGTAAGCCACCCACTACCGCATATACGACAACACGGGGCGCAGAGAGCATCTGCGTCCCGTGCTGCATATATAGCAGGTGTCAACCTTTTTCAGGAAAAGACATAACGGTCAACAGTAAACAGTCAACAGATAATTTGCGCACTCACATCAGGGGTTGAAATGTTCATATAAAAAAATTCTTATTTATTATTTATATATACTATGTATATTTAATAAATAAATAAGCCCTATTATTATAGGCGCTGGCGAAAACGAAAAAGGGGGTGACAGAGCAAAGTAACTGTTGACTGTTTACTGTTGACCCCGAGGTTTTCTGTCCTACGAACGATTGTTCACGCAGGTGCGAGCGCGAAGCGCCGCAGGTGCGATATTTTTTTATTTAACTGAGATAAAATCATTTGCGCAAGGTCTGTGGCGGTCTGTTGCGCCAAGCAGGAACGACAAAGACAAATGTAGTATCTTTGCGGTGTCGGTTGTAGAATGTTGAAGGTTGAACGTTGAATGCAGTCCCTTGAAACAAAGTTTGGGATAAAAAACAAAGGAATTATTTTGTCCTCAGCTTGTCATACATTATTTTTGCAGTAATTAATCTTAAAATACTATGGTAAAAGCATGGAGAGAGCAGGTGACCATCCCTACCTATGAGGTGGGTGCACCGGAGAAGAACCCTATATTCCTGGAGAACCGTGTGTATCAAGGCAGCAGCGGAGTGGTATATCCCTACCCTGTCATCGAGAGCATTAGCGATGAACGTGTCGACAAAGAATACAATGCCATCTATATCGAGAACGAGTACATTAGGGTGATGATTTTGCCCGAGTTGGGCGGTCGTGTACAGATGGCCTATGACAAGGTGAAGCAGCGCCATTTCGTATACTACAACCACGTCATCAAGCCCGCACTCGTGGGCTTGGCAGGTCCTTGGATCTCGGGCGGCATCGAGTTCAACTGGCCCCAGCATCACCGCCCGTCAACCTATATGCCCGTCGATGCCACCATCGAGGACCACCCCGACGGCAGCGTTACCGTGTGGGTCAACGAGATGGAGCGTATGTTCCACCAGAAAGGCATGGCCGGCTTCACCCTACGCCCTGGCTGTGCGTATCTCGAGATACAGGGCCGCCTGAGCAACCGCTCACCCCTGCCGCAGACCTTCCTTTGGTGGGCTAACCCCGCTGTCGAGGTGGGCGACCACTACCAAAGCGTGTTCCCGCCCGATGTGAATGCCGTCTTCGACCATGGCAAGCGTGCCGTGAGCTCGTTCCCCATCGCCACGGGCACCTATTATAAGATGGACTACTCGGCTGGTGTCGACATCTCCAATTACAAGAATATCCCCGTGCCTACCTCCTATATGGCCGTCAACTCCAAGTACGACTTCGAGGGAGGCTACGAGAACGATACCCAGGGCGGCATGCTCCATGTGGCCAGCCATCACTTCAGTCCCGGCAAGAAACAGTGGACCTGGGGCAATGGCGACTTTGGCCGCGCGTGGGACCGCTGCCTCACCGACAACGACTACGAGGGTGCACCTGGTGTGTTCCGTCCCTATATCGAACTCATGGCAGGCATCTACACCGAGAACCAGCCCGACTTCACCTGGCTCATGCCCTACGAGGAGAAGCAGTTTGTGCAGTACTTCATGCCCTACCGCGACCTCGGCATCGTGAAGCAGGCCAGCAAGGATTTCGTGATGAATATCCACGAGGATGGCCGCCTTCAGGTATACGCCACCTCCAAGCAGGAGGTCGAGATTACCGTGCTCACCCACCACGCCAAATATCTGTTGCGCAAGACCGTGACCCTCTCACCCGAAGTGCTCTTCGATGAGGTCATCGATCTGCAGGGACACAGCATCAACGAACTCTCCGTATACCTCTCTCGCCCCGATGTAGCCGACCCTAACCGCATACATACCATGCTGGCTTGGCAAGCTGAGTCCGACGATATACGTCCCATCCCCGATGCTGCCGAGGCCGCTCTGCGCCCCGAGGATATCAAGACCATCGACCAACTCTACCTCACCGGTCTGCACCTCGAGCAGTACCGCCACGCCACATGGTCGGCCCTCGACTATTACGAGGAGGCTCTGCGTCGCGACCCCTTGGACTACCGTTGCAACAATCAGGTAGGTCTGTGGTACCTGCGTCGTGGCCGCTTCGACAAGTCCGAGCCCTACCTGCGCACTGCTGTCAAGGTGCTGCAGCGCCGCAACCCCAACCCCTACGACGGTGAGCCCATCTACAACCTCGCCCTCTGCCTCAAGTATCAGTTCCGCCCCTATGAGGCGCACGAACTCTTCTGGAAAGCCACGTGGAACAAGGCTTGGGCCGATGCCGCCTATTTCGAGGCCGCTTGCATCAGCACCGGTATACGTGATTTTGATGGCGCCCTCGACGAGGTCAACCGCTGCCTCATCCACAATAGCCACAACCATAAGGCACGTGCCCTGAAGGCTACCATCTTGCGTAAGTTGGGCAAGACCGACGAGGCTCTCGCGTGGATACACGAGTCCTACACGATAGACCCCTTCAACTACGGTTGCATGTTTGAGGAGCACCTCCTCACCGGTAGCGACGAGCCCCTACAGCGCCTCATCACCCTCATGCATGGCGAGGTGTGCAACTACCACGAGCTCGCTCTCGACTATGCCCAGGCCCGCCTCTTCGACGAGGCCGTACAGGTGCTCACCATCCCCGCCGTAGCCGAGCAGTTGGCCCAGGCATCGCCTCTCACCTCCTACTACCTCGGCTACTTCCTGCAGGGGCAGGGACTCATCGATGAGGCCAATGCCTACTTCGTCCGTGCCGAGCATACCGCCCCAGGCTGCTGCTTCCCCAATCGTCTCGAAGATGTACAGGTGCTCACCATCGCTCGCAACACACTGAAACATGCAGCCCGCGCACCCTATTACCTCGGTTGCCTCTACTACGACAAGCGCCAGTACGACCTTGCGAAACAGAACTGGGAACTCTCTGCCCAGCGCGATGCCGAGTTTCCCACCGTATGGCGCAACCTCGCCCTATACTATTATAATAAGGAGAAGCATCGCCAGCTCGCCCTCGAGTACATGGAGCGTGCCTTCCAACTCGACCCCACCGACAGCCGCATCCTCATGGAGCTCGACCAACTCTACAAGGTCACCGGTCGCCCCCATGCCGAGCGCCTCGCCCACCTGGAGCAGTACCCCGCACTCATTGCCGAGCGCGACGACCTGCTGCTCGAGCATATCACCCTGCTCAACCATCTCGGTCGCTACGATGAGGCCATGGCATTGCTCGACAGCCACATCTTCCATCCCTGGGAAGGAGGCGAAGGCAAGGTACCCGCACAGTATCAGTTTGCCCGTGTAGAGAAGGCCAAGCAACTGCTCGCATCGCCAGCAACGGATGCCGACATCCGACAGGCCATCAAGCTGCTCACCGAATGCCTCAGCTATCCACACCACTTGGGTGAAGGCAAGTTGCAAGGTGCACAGGACAACGACTTCCACTACCTGCTCGGATGTGCCTACCAACGCTTAGGCGACAACGACAAGGCACGCGAACACTGGACACTCGGCACAGAGGGACCCACAGAACCCGCTGCAGCACTATACTACAATGATGCAAAACCCGACAAGATATTCTATGCGGCACTATGCTACCGCAAATTGGAGATGGAGGCCAAGGCGTCGGGACTCTTCTACAAACTCATCAACTACGGAGAGAAACATATCTTCGACACCGTACGCATGGACTACTTTGCCGTGTCGCTCCCCGACCTGCAAATTTGGGACGGTGACCTGCAGCTACGCCATCAGGTGCACTGCCACTACATGCTGGCACTGGGCTATTGGGGCATGGGAGATAAGGGAAAAGCCCACAGATATCTCAACGAGGCCGAACGACACGACATGAACCACATAGGCATCAGTGCGTTCCGCCACTTCACCGAGCTACAATAAGAGCACGATGGGCCAGGCCCCGAAGCACTATGCCAAAAGGCGCTTGGCCCATCGCATCTTCCATACACCGAACCACACCGCAGCAACCAGCACGGCCACTCCGCCTATCGTGTAAGACAATGCTTTAGGCAGACAGAAGCCCTCGGGAGCAATGCAAATGTAGGTAACACTCACGCAGGTCATGAAGAGTGCAGGGATGAGCGTGATGAAGTAGTTCTTCTTCTCCTGCACCAGATAAACCGTGATGGCCCAGAGGGTAAAGACAGAGAGTGTCTGGTTGCACCACGCGAAATAGCGCCAGATGATCTTGAAACCGTCAGCATCGGTCAAGCTATAGATGAGCGTGCCTGCTGTGGCAAGGAAAAGGGGAATACAGATAATCAGACGCTTCTTGATGCTCTTCTGCTCCATGTGCAGGAAGTCGGCAATGATGAGTCGGGCCGAGCGCAATGCCGTGTCGCCGCTCGTAATGGGAGCAGCCACTATGCCGAGGATAGCCACTATGCTGCCTATCGTGCCAAGCCACTCTTGGGAAATCATCGTAGCCACCTTGGCACCGCTGTAGGGAATACCCGCAGCGTCTACCGTGCCATGCTCGCCAAAGAACCAGGTGGCGGCGGCAGCCCAGATGAGGGCCACGATACCCTCGGTGACCATAGCGCCATAGAAGATAGGGCGGCAATACTTCTCACTCTTCATGCAGCGGGCCATGAGGGGCGACTGTGTGGCATGGAAGCCGCTGATGGCACCGCAAGCGATGCTCACAAACATCATGGGGAAGATGGGTGACTTGTCGTACTTGGTACCGAACCCCTCCCACATCTCGGGCAGGGAAGGCGACTTGACATACAGCATGATGAGCACACCGAAAGCCATAAACAGCAGTGCAATGGCAAACAACGGATATACACGCCCAATAATCTTGTCCACAGGCAACAGCGTGGCAAGTATGTAATACAGGAAGATGACCACTATCCAGAAGGTAACATTCAGCCCAGCGGGGGTCATGCCCGCCAGCAGTTCGGCAGGTCCCGACACGAATACAGCTCCCACAAGCACCATCAATACGATGGAGAATACGTTCATCACCGTCTTCGTAGTCGTACCTAAATACTTGCCTATAAGATCGGGCAGATTGGCTCCATCGTTGCGGATGGATAGGCATCCTGAAAAGAAATCGTGCACAGCACCCGCCACAAGCGTGCCGATGACAATCCACAGATACGATGCCGTGCCGAACTGCGCTCCCATAATGGCTCCGAAGATGGGGCCGAGGCCAGCGATGTTCAAGAACTGAATCATGAAGATTTTCCACGTAGACATGGGAATGTAGTCCACACCATCATTATTGGTAAAAGCTGGAGTAACGCGCTTAGGATCAGCACCAAACACACGATTGACAAAACCTCCATATACGACATAGCCCAGCACCAGCAGGACTAATGCAACAGTAAATGTGACCATAAGAATACTAATACCTTTCTTGTTTATCAAAAAACGGGACAAAAGTACAAATATTTTATCAAAAAGTTGTATTTTTGCCACCATGAATTACCTTCAGTGCTTACTTTTAGCTCTAATTGTTTCATTATGCTCCACATATGGCCACGCACAGTCTGTGCATGTTCCCAAGCATGAGTACCGCGCCGTGTGGCTCACCACCATCAAGGGCTTAGACTGGCCCCGAGAGGCCGACAGAGGAGACACCGCAGCCCAGCAAAGTCATCTGTGCACCCTCCTCGACAGTCTGCAAGCCATCAACGTCAACACCATACTGCTGCAAACGCGCATTCGCGGCGATGTCATATACCCCTCAGCAATAGAACCCTTCGCCCCCGTCTTCACCGGACAACACGGCGTGGCACCGGAATACGACCCCTTAGCCTTTGCCATCGAGGAATGTCACCGCCGTGGCATGCAGCTGCATGCGTGGCTCGTCACCATCCCCCTGGGCGACGACATCTACGTCAAGGGACACGGTCGACAGGCACTGCCCAGCAAGCATCCCAAGCAGTGTACCCGCTTCAAGGGAGCATGGTACATGGAGCCGTCACACCCAGCTACAGCAGAGCACCTCAGCGCACTCATCGGGGAAATTGTTACACGATACGATGTCGATGGCATACACCTTGACTACATACGCTATCCCGAAGGCAACAGCAGTTACCCCGACTGGAGCATCTACAACCGCAACCACCGTGGCATGAGCAAGGACGACTGGCGCCGCGACAACATCACCCGCCTCATGCGCACGCTATACTATAAGGTAAAGAACATCAAGCCATGGATATGCGTGAGTGCTGCCACATTAGGCAAACACGACGATGTGACCCGATATAGCAGCTACGGATGGAATGCCTATCACACCGTGTACCAAGCGGCACAGGAATGGCTGCGCGAAGGCATTGCCGACGCCCTCTTCCCCATGCTCTACTATGCTGGCAACCACTTCTACCCCTTCGCCAGCGATTGGGGCGAACAAGCCTGCGGACGCCACATCGTAGCCGGCATGGGCACCTACCAGCTCCATGAAGAGGAGAAGGACTGGGACTTAGAGGAGGTGATGCGCCAGCTCCATGTCGTACGCGCCCACCCCACCCTCGCAGGTACGGCACAGTTCCGCTCACTCTTCGTCACCGACAACACCAAGGGTGTATACGACCTGCTGCTACACCACAACCCCTACCCTGCACTTGTGCCCGCCATGCCCTGGCTCAGCGATGCAAAGCCTGCCACACCTCAAGGGCTTGAAGTAACCATAGACAAAAGCACCACCACACTCACCTGGCAGGGAAGCAAGGGAGTGAGCTACAACATCTACAGCAGCTACACCTACCCCGTAGACATCACCAACCCCGCTAACCTGTACCGCACATACCTGCGCGACACCTGCTACGAGGAGCCAACGGCCAGCCTCGTCTATCCACGCCACTATGCCATCACAGCCATCGACCGCTATGGTAACGAAAGCCCCGCATTGCAGTGGGAAAACAGAGTGATACGCCCCATCACACTACGGAAGTGACAAAACCGACGAAGCATATATGACAAAGACAAGGGGTGTGCATTCCATGGATAGGATGCACACCCCTCTTGTGAATAATAAGAATCTCGAGTGTAACGTACCTTTAGGCCGATACCTCTGCGGTTATCAATCCAAGCCCTCAATTTGGCCGTTCACCAAATCTATGTTCAGTGCTGCAGGCTCCTTTGGCAAACCAGGCATGCGCATGATGTCGCCGCTAACAACGACAAGCATCTCGGCACCGGCATTGATGACAATATCCTGCACGCTGAAACCGAAGCCCTCGGGAGCACCATACTTCTTGGCATCGGTAGAGAAGGAGTACTGCGTCTTGGCAATACAGATGGGGAAGTGACTGTAGCCAAGGCTATCAATCATGGCGAGCTTCTTCTTGGCAGCAGCGCTCAGGGTCACTGAAGCAGCGCCATAGAGATTCTTGGCCACCTTACTGATTTTCTCCTCTACGCTGTCCTCATCGCTATAAGCAAACTTCAGCTCCTCTGAGGGGTTCTTCTCGATGGTGTCTACCACGAGGCGTGCTAAGTCTACGGCACCCTCGCCACCCAAAGCATAGGCGTTGTTCACTTCGCAGCCGACACCCAGTTCAGCACAATGCTGACGTACGTAAGCAATCTCCTCATCGGTGTCACCATTATACTTGTTGAATACCACTACGACACTCTGGCCAAACGACTGCAGGTTGCGCAAGTGCTTGTCGAGGTTCACCATACCAGCCTTCAAAGCATCAAGGTTGGGTTCCGACACCTGGTCCTGAGGCACACCACCATGCATCTTGAGAGCACGGGCTGTAGCAACAAGCACAGTGAGCTTGGGACTGAGCCCAGCCTTGCGGCACTTGATGTCATAGAATTTCTCCGCACCGAGGTCGGCACCGAAACCTGCCTCAGTGATGACATAGTCGGCACAGCTCATGGCAAGTTTGGTAGCGAGCACTGAATTGCAGCCGTGAGCGATGTTGGCAAAGGGACCGCCATGCACAAGAGCAGGAGTATTCTCGGTGGTCTGCACGAGATTGGGCGAGATAGCATCCTTGAGCAACACGGTAATGGCACCAGCAACGCCGAGATCCTTCACTGTGAAGGGCTTGCCCTCGTAGGTGAATCCGAGGAGGATATTCTCGATGCGACGACGCAAGTCGGCCTCATCCTTGGCAAGGCAGAGGATAGCCATGATTTCCGAAGCGGGAGTGATGTCAAAGCCCGTTTCCTGAGCAAAGCCGTTGGTCTTGGGACCAAGTCCGGTAACCACGTAGCGCAAGGTACGGTCGTTCACGTCGAGCACACGACGCCACAGCACCTCCTTGAGGCCGATGCCCTTGTCGCGGTTTTGGTACATGTAGTTGTCGAGCAGGGCAGCAATCATATTGTTAGCCGAGGTGATGGCATGGAAGTCACCGGTGAAGTGAAGGTTGATCTTCTCCATGGGCAGCACCTGGGTGTAACCACCACCGGCAGCACCGCCCTTCATACCAAAGCAGGGGCCCAATGAGGGTTCGCGCAATGCCACGATTGCTTTCTTGCCAATCTTACAGAGGCCGAGGGTGAGACCGATAGATACGGTAGTCTTGCCGATACCAGCCTTCGTAGGAGTGATAGCTGTCACGAGGATGAGGTTGCTCTTCTTCACCTTCTCTTCGTCAATGAGATGTTCATCAACCTTGGCCATGTGGCGGCCATAAGGAATTACACTATCGGCAGGGATGCCGGCTTCTTTTGCGATTTGCTCGATGTTTACCAACGGAGTGTTGCGAGCGATTTCAATGTCTGTCTTCATACTTATACATTTATTTATTGAGTTTCATAACTTCGGTATTACCGTTCGAGTCAGTCACGATGGCGATATAGGTGCCTTCCGCAAGGTGCGCAAGGTCGAACGTTGCGGTTGCATTGCTCAACCCGGCAGAGATATTCATACATTTTATGCCGGCAGCACTGTAGAGCACAAGCGTAGCCGATGTGGCGCCAGCACTATGTATGTAGAGCACCTGCTCGCGATAGTTCAAGGTGAGAACATCGGCAGCGGATTCCTCTATCCCGTTGCCATATTCGGGTGTCTCAGGCTGCTCCTGCCACACCGCATAGTTGTTGATTATGTTGGTCTTGGCAATGGTGGGCGTAGTCATTACATACACGTCGTTGCCTCCGTCAGGGTAAAGACCTACCGACTCGATGCCTTGATGAGGCTCATAATAGAGCACATCGCGCCACGACCTGTCGGCTACAGTAAGAGTGACGTAACCGCCCTCAGCTGCCAGCTTGAACGGTGCGTGAAGCTGGGTGAAGGGCATCAACTTATCGGCCCAAATGACGAGGTAACCGTAGGGTTCTATCACAGTATTCACACCACCTTCACCTATAATCTGATACTTAGTGGGGTTATCGAGATTGTCACTCAGGTACATACCAGCCACATCGATGGGTTTGTCGGTACAGTTGAAAAGTTCTACCCAGTCGTTCTTCTTATAGTACTCGTTGACATAGATGCTATTGTCGGCACTAATTTCGTTGATACGCACAGGGTGGCTCTTGGTCTCGACTATTTCCTCCTCGGTAAGCGGTTCGTAGCGGGCTATGAGTTCATGGTTCCCCTTGGGCAAGGCATACTCCATGGCTTCGCACACGATATTGTCGGCCGTATTGGATATGGTGGTATAGGTTAGCTCTCCGCTGAAGTAGATGTCCGTAGAAGTAGCGTTATTGTTGTGCACCTCTACGGCAATAATGTTGGTTCCCTTTCTGAATAGGCTTCCGGGAAGTGTCAACTTACCGCTATCAGGGTTACTGCTGGCATAGCTCGATGCGTAGGTGCTGTAGCTGACATTACCACTGGGCATGAGGTAACGTGCAGCCTCCTTGCCGTTGACATAGATGACCATACCGTCGTCCACGGTATAGTTGAAACTGAACACGTCATCAGCTGCTGGCGTTTTAGCCAGTGTGAACTTGTTGCGAAAGTAATAGGTAGGTCGCTTGTTGCTGGCATTGCCGCCATAGTCGAGTATAGTGTTATAGCCTCGTTCGTTGCCGGTGTCGCTGGTGAAGTAGCCAAGCGGTGCTTTGCCGCTTTTCCATGAGGTAGTGGCGTATGAGATGCCCTTCCAGTTCTCGCTGTCGAGCGAGCCTTGATCATAGTATTCCCAAATAGCATCTGTGGGTATGAGAGACTTGGTGACGAGGGAGGTGCGGCTACTCCATCCCACGAAGCGATAGCCGGCCTTTGGCTCGGCCTTCAGCGTGACGGGTGCAAAGAGTGTACCACTAAAGCGTTCGGTGGGGATTTCGCATTCGTTGACACGGAGCGACACTCCTTCCACGTTGGAAGCTATCGAGACCTCCTGACGCATATCAGCACTGAGCCCCATTCTCCAATAGTTGATGAGCGTCTGTATCATGGTGCCCTGACGATAGGCCAATGAGTTTTTCAGGTCGTTGGCCGTACCATAGGGGGTGAGGTTATCGTA
The DNA here is from genome assembly GCA_045647345.1 of Bacteroidaceae bacterium. GTDB lineage: Bacteria > Bacteroidota > Bacteroidia > Bacteroidales > Bacteroidaceae > UBA1189. Next base: position 10,612 of record JAZRMG010000072.1, read on the forward strand.
GGCCAATGCTGGAGCCATGCGTGCAGCCATATCATCAATGATGGTATTGCAGCGCTCGGGGTCGAACACGCTGCCTGCAACGAGGCAGTAGGTGTCGATAAACTGCTTGCGGAAGTCAGCATTCTGCAGCATATTCAGGAAGATGGTGACCAGTTCTATCTCTTCGGTGAAACGGCTGCCCGTATCATAGATTTCGTCGAAAGTGTAAATCTGCTTTCTCTCGAAGTCGTTGAAAGAGTTGTTTGTCGAGAACGCGCCATCGAGGTCAAAGAGCACAAAGCGGAAGCGTCCGCCCTCTACACGCTGGCGGAAACCTTTGATATTGTTCTGCGGCCAATCGAAACTGCCGAGATAGAACTCCACAGCCATATAATTGATATATTCATCGATGTCCACCAAATTACGTATCTGTTCGTAGACGTCTTTGTCCGAGGCATCGGCCGAGAGGGCATACCACTTCAGGAAGGCCTCTCTGTCGCCCTCCATCTGAACGTATCCCGAGTCGGGACTCATCTCAAACTGATCCATCGCGTCGGTGTCGATGCCCCAGTTGGCATAGGCATAGTGCTTATTATTAGGTTCACGCATGTTGAGCATCCCCATGTACTCGCCGTTGATGAAGTGCATCACGGGTTGTGTGTGCTGCCCGTCGACATCGAGTCTCGAGCGGTGAACAATCTCCTGCAGGGCGGCATCCTTAATGCGACAATTGCGGTCGTTGCCTCCGTTGCGCACTTGCAGGGTCTTGTGCTTGAGGTAGGGCTTGTCTGCAAAGAATGGGTAGTCGATGGAGTTGTTGCCTTCGTATATCTTGCTTGCCTTGAGTTTGAAGGAGTGGAGCTGGTTGGTGTTCCACGAACGGCTCCATCCGCCACACATGGCGAAGTCGACCTCCTGATTGACCACCATTCCTCCGTCGGGGGTGATGTATTCGAAGTTGACGGGGCGATCCCAATCCATATTCCAGTTACATGGGGTGCGCTCTCCATTGCCGGTGCGTCCATTCACACCCCTGACATACACACCGAGGCTGTCGTCGTAGAGATTGATGGGGTCGGTGACGACAGAGATGACAGGCAACATATAGTCACGATCCTCATAGAGGAACGAACGTGTCACCACCGAGCTAGGTAGTTTACCCTCCTTGAAAAGGCGGAAGCGGTAGGTGGTGGTCTTGTTCACGGTAAAGAGCCCCGAGGTACTGGTCACGCCGTTTGTGAGAGTCGGTGTAGTGCCGTCGGTGGTATAGCGCAGGATGGTGCCTGCGGGTTTCTTCACGTTGAAGGCGATGGTACCGGTGAAGAAGCAGGCATCCTTGTTCACCACAGGAGCCTCAACGCGTTCTGTACAGAACTTACTACAGGCATTGCTCCGCCCGGGCGTGGGTTCGGCGGTATATCCCCACTCACCGGACCCGTCGACCATGCGGGCATATGAGGTGCGCGGTATAGCCATGGGGAATTCCTGGCTGGTGATGAGCTGCCCGTTGGCATCGCTGATGAAGAAGATTCCACCATCAAAGTCGAGCTTAAAGTCAATCTGAGAGGGAAACTGACTGTTGCAGTGGTCGAACCACAGCACCTTGTATCCCTTAGCGGGTATCACACCGCGAACACGTCCCAAGTTGTACTTCGTGAGGTTGGCAGCATCGTCACTCACGTAGAGAGAATTGAGACTTACAGCCTTGTCGGTAGGGTTGAATAGTTCCACCCATCCACCGTAGTTGAACGAGGGGTCTACAAACATGTCGATATTAGCCACTTGTATCTCATTAATGACGATATTCGCCGCCGTGGGAGCAATACTCCTGACCATCACATGACATGAAGCCTTCACACCACTGCCGTCGGTAGCCTCCGCATAGATGGTGGCGACACCTCCCATGTGGGCTGTCACCGTTCCCTGCTCATCGACACTCGCAATATTAGGATTGTTCGAATACCATCTCAATTTTTTGTAAGTGGCGTTAGACGGACTGATGCGGGGTGTCAACGTGATGCTTTCGCCATTGGCAAGGGTGACTGACGAGGGCGACAACACGAGTGACTGTATGAGCACCTCCTCGCCATAGTATTCAAGTTTGAAGTTGTCAAACATACACCAATTGCCTGACTGTGCCTGACTGCAGCGAAGTCCGAAGGTGAGTGTACCATCGGTGATATTGACCTCGAGAGCGTTGTTGTACAAGCCCTGTTCGAAGCAATACGATGCCGCCGTCATATCGTCGGGATAGTAGTTATAATTGCCTTCGGCGTCATAGGCGGTGAAGTAGCGGCCATTGCCCCTCGCCGTCAAGTGCTCGGCATAGATGCTTGTCACTTCGACGCTATTGTCATTGGCATACAGAAATCCCGTTACCTGCTCCACACCATTCAGATAGTTACTGAATCCGGGGGTGTTCTCTGTCACACGATAGTATGCCTGCACTGAGAGGCGGTACTTGCCGTTGGGCATGGCAGCGATGGTCTGGCTCAAATTGAAGTGGCCATTCCAAAACTCCATAGCTCCCGCGCCGGTGTTCTGGCTGCCGGCATTAGAGTTGATGCTCCATCCCTGCTTACTGCCATTGTCGAAACGAGGGTTAGCGATGTAGTAGTCGGTCACGTCCATCCACTTGGCCGCGTTGACGGAGAGTCCCTCACTAGGCCATTTCTGTACCAGTCGCTGTGCCTCCTCGGCGGTGATGGCTATGGTGGTGCCGTGACGTGGTGTGAATATGCTGGTGTTGGCTGAGTTACACTTCTTGGTGAAATTGCTCAGGTCGGTACTTGTGCAGTATTCATACATGCCGCTGGTGTAGCAGTCATACATCAGCACCCATGTGTCGGAGTCAATAAGGCGGAATACGCCTGAACCCTCTACGGCAACAGAGGTCTGCTGCAGGTACTTGTACTCGGGTGTCCACTCACCACGCAAGGTCTTTGCGGTGGCTTTCTGTATGCCGTTGCCCTGTCCTTCGGTCTTGAAGAACATATGGTAGCGTCCGTCGTGCCATACGATATCGGCATCGATGGTGTTGTCGCCTCCATGGTTGTAGAGCACCTGAGGCTCGGTCAGGTCGGTAAAGTCCTCGTTGGCATATGAGTAGTAGGTGATGTAGTTCTTTCCGCTCTCGCCTATAGCATAGTATACCATGTATTTACCCTCCTCAGGGTCGTAAATAGTCTGTGGTGCCCATACTTGGGTGAGCGCATCGCGGTCAAACCGATGTGGCCAGCGTGTGGGGAAGTCTATGGCTTTGTGTGTCCAGTTGACCATATCCTTGGATCGTAGCAGCACCATGCCATCGTTGGAACTCCAGCCTTGCGACGAACGCATGTCGGTCACCACCATATAGAAGTAACCATCTTCGCCACGCAGTATGTGGGGGTCACGCACGGCCTCCTTCAGTGCTATGTCTGAGGAGTTGATAATGGGGCTGCCATTGTTGAGCGGGGTGTAGTTGTATCCGTCGGTACTGAGGGCAAAGCATATCTGCTCTTGCCATTGTGAGTTGCCGTTGAAGTAGGCGAAGAGGTAATACTCCATCTGCTGCTTCTGAGCGATGTATATATCCCATGTCTTTGATTGGCTTGCTGTGCCCTTGCTGACCTTTGCCGTTAGCTGCACGTGTAATTTACCATTGGTAGGCTGCTTCAATAGTTCTCCATCAGGACTTAGGTATTCCGGATGGCTCGATGTCCATGCGATGGTGCTCCCCTCATGCCCCTTGGTGGGGAGATAGAGGTGAGCCATCAGGTTGTCGAGATGTCCCTTAATGTCGATGGCCTCCATGTCAGCTGTTACACTGGTCTTGTCGTCCATGGCTGCCGGTACGGTTACCGTGAAGGTCTTCTGCTTGCTGATACCGCCCTTGCTGAATGTTGCAGTGAGCGTCACCGTGGCGTCGCTGCTACCGTATGCCGGGCGTTTTACCACACCTGTAGCGCTTACTACGCTCTCATTTGACGAACTCCATGTCACACTGATGCCATTGCTGCTGGGTGTGGGCAGCACGATATCTTCATAAAGTATGGTGGCTTCCAACGTAACACTCTCCATGAGGGTAGCTATCTGCGATGCATACAGTTCGCTGTTCAGCTTGGCGGTGTTTTGTGTCAGTGTGGCTATCGTAGCATCGCTTACAGCACCATCGTATATGCGGAAGTCATTGTATTGTGCCTCCTTCAGATACACGTCGCCTTGGTAACAGGGGCGTCCCAAGAAGTTGTGTCGTGTAGCGCCCAGCTGGCTGGGGTTGATGGGTATGCTGTTTGTGGCTACCTCAACACCATCAAGAAATAACTCACCTTGGCCTTCTGCTTGGCGGTAGGTGAGTGTGTGCCAGTCACCGGTAGGGAAACGGTATTTGGCTATCACATTCTTTTCGGCTTGGTAGTTGGTGAGGCATATGGTGTAGCGAGTCTCGTTGGCACCGAAGAAAATGCAGCCATTGCGGTCATTGGCAATATTGGTCGAGTTGGCAAAGGTATATATAAAATTGCCATTAGCGCCCAATGCTGTTGAACCAGGTATGTATACGTTGGTCGAGATGGTGAAGTCGTTCAGCGTAGCGATGACATTGCCCACCGAGGCTCCCATATCGAAGTAACCATTGTTGGCTCCTAGTGCGAGCACCGGAAGTCCGGCTACGGTGGTGAACTGTGCACCACTGTGCAGCGTACCCGTATAGCTGCCCACGGCACTGCCAGCCGTCTCGAAGGTGAAGTGCACCTTGAGCGTTGCGTTCTCTACTGTTTGCGCCGATGCGAATACGCTAGTTAAGGCTATAAGAACTACTAAGATGAAGTGCTTCATTGGTTTGTCGTCATATAGATTATTTAAGTTTACAAAAATAGTACAAATTGAGTGGAAATACAAATTTATTTGCAAAATCCCGAAATGCTGTCTATTTCCCATGTCAGCCAAACCTAAGGAGGTATAACAGAAATCAGAATCAGAGATTCCTAATGGCTATCCGTTTTCCCAACAAAAGCGCCCTACTCCTTTATTGGCACTCATTTTTATGGCATATGGTACTGGCGGTGAAGTTGATACATATATTGTCAAATGTTTTTCCATCCAAAAGTCGCGGTTTCTTATTTTTTTTGTCTATCTTTGTCTGTTGAATTCATTTTCTATATTTGACATCATGAAAAAATGTTTATTTGCTTTACTATTGCTCATGGGCAGCATGGCTGCTAACGCCAAGAATGTATGGCCCGATGGCACTGAGATTTCCACATGGTTCGACAAAACCAAGCGCGTGAACATCGAGAAACTGGGGCAGCAGTACGTGATTACCGAACACGGAGTGAAGGCTGACAGCACCTTGCTGCAGACCGAACAGATACAGGCCGTCATCGACAAGGCCGCAGCCAATGGTGGTGGTGTTGTGGTCATTCCCGAAGGCACCTTCCTTAGCGGCTCACTCTTTTTTAAGCCTACGACACATCTACACGTACAGAAGGGAGGCGTACTCAAAGGCAGTGACTTCATAGGTGACTTTCAGCTTATAGACACACGCATGGAGGGACAAAACCTCAAGTACTTTGCCGCACTGGTCAACGCCATTGACTGCGATGGTTTCACTCTCTCGGGCGAAGGCACCATCAATGGCAACGGACTGCGCTACTGGAAGCAGTTCTGGATACGCCGCCAGTATAATCGCCAGTGCACCAACTTAGAAGAGATGCGCCCGCGCCTCGTGTTCATCCAAAACAGCGATGACGTGCAACTTGAAGGCGTGAACCTCATCAACTCGCCCTTCTGGACTACACACCTCTACCAGTGCAATCGCGTGAAGCTCACCGGACTTTATATCTTCGCGCCAGCAGCTCCCGTGAAAGCTCCGAGCAGCGATGCTATCGACATTGACGTATGCACCGACGTGCTGGTGCGCGACTGTTACTTCTCAGTCAACGACGACGCCATAGCTCTCAAGGGCGGAAAGGGTCCTTGGGCACATCAAGACGAGGTTAACAATGGTGCCAACCGCAACATAATCATTGAAGACTGCACCTACGGTTTCTGCCACAGTATGCTCACCTGCGGCAGCGAATCACTACACAACCACAACATCGTGCTCCGCAACTGCGAGGTGAAGGACGCCACACGCATGCTTTGGCTCAAGATGCGCCCCGATACCGAGCAGAACTACGAATACATTACCGTAGAGGGCATACGCGGCAATGTAAAGAGCATGCTCTTCGTAAAACCCTGGACACAATTCTTCGATCTCAAGGGACGACAGGACGTACCCTACTCACGCTCATCAAACGTGACCTTGCGCGATATCAAGATTGACTGCAACATCGTATTCGACGTAAAGAGCGCCATCGACCAGTACAGCCTCAAGAACTTCACATTCGAAGATATCGACGTAACCGCTACGAGCAAGCCTGAAATCCATACCGAATACGTAGAGAACTTCACCCTCAAGAACGTAAAGGTCAACGGCAACAAGGTGCAATAACCTACCCTGACACAACACAAGCAACGACTCATCGATTTTAACACTCGAAACAGACAGAGTTTTTTCAGACAATGACATCTGTAGTACTCATAGCAATAGCAGCAATTCCGGCAATGTACACCGTTGTCGGGATTGTGCTCATAGTGCTGGCACTCACTAGCACAGCACTCTTCGTATGGAAACTCCGCGAGGCAAACACGCTGCGGAAAGAGGTGATGGAACTGCGCGACACCATGCGCATGATGCGCTACGAGGAAGCCAACCTCGCCCGTATGCTCCACACAGCAGACAAGACAATGCCTAAAATGGAGGAAATCGCCACTGAGCCCACAGAAATAGACTCAGAAGAGACCATAGACGCCACAGAAGCCATTGGAGCAGCAAAACTTGTAGAGAATATTGAGTCAACAGAACCAACCGAAGAAGAGGCTGAGATAATCACCGAGAAAGCAACCGGAGAGCACACTGAGGAAGCTGTTGAGAGTGACACGGAAAACGTCGAAGAACCAACGAAAATAGTTGCCGAAGAGCCTATTGTTGAGAATCACGTTACTGAAACGGTGGAAGAGCATATTGTTGAGAACCACGTTACTGAAACGGTGGAAGAGTCTATTGCTGAGGTACACGTTACTGAAGCTGGCGAGGAGACAACAGAAGTAACCACCGAGAAGCCCATAGCAGAGCCCATCGAGGATATCACACCACTCCCCATAGCCCGCTCACGCAGGCAGACTATCAAGGAACGTTGCCCGGCCATCCCCAACGACCTGTTTGCCGCATGGTTCGAGGAGAACGACAACGCCACTGAGCCCGACGAGGAACCCGAAGCAGAGCCTGCCAAGGAGAACATTCCTAATCAGCCAACTACTGTACAAGAATCTCCGATAGAGGAAAGCACACCCCAAGAAAGCCCAAATGCCTCAGACTCCGCAGAAACGCCTAAACGACCCATGAGCAGGGAGGATGAGCGTTTCTGCCACAAGTTGGAACGCACCATACAGACCCGTATGCGCAACCCCAACTTGAACGTCGACATCATAGCCTCACAGTTCGGCTTAGGCCGCACCAACTTCTATCGCAAGGTGCGCGAGCTCACTGGCATGTCACCCAACGACTACCTTCGCAAATGCCGCATGACCAAGGCAGGCGAACTGCTGCAGAACACCGAGCTTAGCATCAGCGACGTGTGTGTACAAGTGGGCATCCCCGATGCACAGTACTTCAGCCGCGTATTCAAGGCACACTACGGAGTTACCCCCTCATTATATAGAGAACAATAACAAAAACACATAAAACAACATCATGAAGAAAAGAACATCATTACTGTCATGGATGGCTGCCGCATCTTTCATAGCAGCCACAGCACAGACCGTAAACGTATCCCCTCTGCCCCAACGCATCGTGTGGGGTGACAAAGCGTTTGACCACCCCACCAGCATCGTCATCAAAGGTGCTAATGAGGCCGATGCCGACGCTGTAGCCTTGCTGCGCAGCCATTATGCCGAAAACAAGAACGGTATAAAGGTTGTCATCGGCGAACGAGGCGACAAAGCTGTTAAAAAGTATGCCGCCGAGATTCCCAACCAAATAGAAGGATACTATATTAATATAGGTAAAAACCAGGTAGTGATTGCCGGTAACGACGAGGCGGGTACATACTACGGTGTGCAGACCTTCCTGCAGATGGCATCGCAACCTGAAGTGATGAAAGCCGAGGTGGCAGACTGGCCCGACGTACTGGAGCGCGGTGTGGTAGAGGGATTCTACGGCAATCCCTGGAGTCACAAGGACCGCCTGCGCCAGTTCGACTTCTATGGTAAAAACAAGCTCAACGTATACATCTATGGTCCCAAGGACGACCCCTACCACCGCAACCAATGGCGCGAGGCATACCCCGCCGAAGAGGCACAGCGCATCAGTGAGCTGGCCAAGGCCGCCGCACAAAACAAGGTAGATTTCGTGTGGGCCATGCACCCAGGTGGTGACATCCAGTGGACAGAGGACGATCTAAAGAGTTCTGTGCAGAAGCTCGAGTGGATGTACGAGCTTGGCGTACGTGCTTTTGCCATCTTCTTCGACGACATCTTCGGTGCCGAACAATCAAAGGGCGCCAAGCAAGCCGAGTACATGAACGCACTTAACCGCGAGTTCGTGAAGAAACATAACGATGTGGCTCCCCTCATCCTCTGCCCCACACAGTACAACAAGAGTTGGTCGCACGGTTCATACCTAAACGATCTGGGTACCACGATGGACAAAGATATCCGCATCATGTGGACCGGCGCTACGGTGGTGGACATGATAGGCAAGGCCGACATGGACTGGATCAACGCACAGATCAAGCGCAATGCGTATATATGGCTCAATTACCCCGTGAACGACTTCTGCATAGACCACATGCTCATGGGACCCACCTACGGCAATGACCTGAACATTGCGCCCCAGCTGAGCGGCTTCGTATCGAACCCAATGGAGTATGCCGAGGCATCCAAAGTATCGCTCTACAGCATTGCCGACTATACATGGAACCTGGACGCCTATTCATCAAAAGCCTCATGGGAGCGTGCGCTGAACGAGCTCATGCCCGAGCACGTTGATGCCTTCCGCGTATTCTGTCAGCACAATATCGACCTCGGTCCCACTGGTCATGGCCTCCGTCGTCAAGGCGAATCAGCAGCCTTCAAGAAGAGCGCCGAAGCATTTACCTCTGCTATGGCTAAAGGTTATAATGCCGAGGCCGTAGCCGCCATGAACAAGGAATTCGGCACTATGGTCGACGCTGCCAATGAGCTGCTCACCTCAACTGAGGAGCCTGAGATGATTTCCGAAATCACTCCGTGGGTAGAGGTAATGAAGATTATCGGACAGCGCGGACAGTTGGTGATGAAGCTGCATACGTTGCTCAACAAGGGCGACGAGAAAGCCTTCATCACAACCTACGAACAGTTGGCACAACTGGAGCAGACACAAAAGGGTATCCTCTCACGTAACTTCGAAGGCTCCATCAAGAAGCCCAACCCCACCGTAGCCAATGAGGTGGTAGTTCCCTTCATCAAGGCCAATACCAAGAGCCTCATCCGCGAATACAAGAGCAAGTACACCTACCGCAAGGATATCTTCCCCGCCGACCTCATCGAAGAGGGCCGCTACTACATCAAGGTCAACGGACGCTGGCTCACCGACGCCAAAGCCAATCCCGACCGCACGGGCGACTTCCCCGTACTGCAGACAGCTGAGGATGTCATCAACCCTCAACGTCAGGAGTGGAACATCAGCATCGACCCCATCACCGAACGTTATAAGATTACCAATGCACAGGACGGACGTTACATCAACGAAATGGGTAACTTCTGGCGCGACAAGAACAACAACCCCTACGACCCCGCATGGCATTCCTTCAATATCTACCGTCTGAACGGTAAGTATGCCATCCAAACTGCAGGAAACGCTGGCGGACGCATGTGGACAGCTGATGAGGAGCGTATCAATTTGACCGACGCGAAGAGCGTAGGCTACGAGCACTTCATCTTCGAGATTATCCCTGTGGGCGGTGCAGCTACCGAAACTCCCATGGTAGAGCCCGGTGCAGCCGTATACATCATCGACAATGAGGGTCGCTACCTCACCAACACCACCGTGAAGGGCGTGGGTGGCACACCTGAGTTCATGGCTCGCCGCGACGACGACAGCCAGCTGTGGCGCTTCAACCTCGTGGATGAGACAGGCCGCTTCAGCCTCACCAGCGCTGCTGATGACCGTTACGTAAACGAGATTTGCAACTTTGGCACCAATGCCTATAATCCTCAATGGAACACCTACATTCTACAGGAGAAGGGTGGACTCTTCTCTATCCGCAATGCTGGCAATGGCGGCAACAACTACTGGATCGTAGATGGCAAGCACATCTCTACAGCCAACATACCCGCTGCAGAGAGCTTCCAATTTAAAATTGTGAGTAAGTAAGCAATCGTATCCAGCAATCGTCACACGATGCATAGAAGGCCTCCACGATCGTGGAGGCCTTCCTTTATTCACTGAAATTAGTCCACGGCTCGAAAAACAGCAAATAAATTTGCGTTTTCTCTCGCCTTGCACTACCTTTGCCACCTCAATAGGTTAAAAAGATTGTAACAAGCTATGACATCCCGACAGATAGAGATAATGGACACTACGCTGCGCGATGGCGAACAGACCAGCGGTGTATCGTTCGTACCCCACGAAAAACTCTCCATCGCACGTTGCCTGCTCGATGACCTTCGTGTAAACCGCATCGAGGTAGCATCGGCACGTGTCTCCGATGGTGAGGCCGAGTCAGTGAAAGCCATATGCGACTGGGCACACCGTGCAGGACATATCGAAAAGGTGGAAATCCTCGGTTTCGTAGATGGAACCACTTCGGTGGACTGGATTCGCCGTTGTGGCGGACGTGTAATGAACCTCCTTACCAAGGGTTCGCTCAAGCATTGCACCGAGCAGCTCAAGCGTACTCCCGAGGAACATATCGCCGACATCCGTCGTGCGGTAGCCTATGCCACCGAACAGGGAATAACCGTCAACGTATATCTCGAGGATTGGAGCAACGGCATGAAGAACTCGCCCGAGTATGTCTTTCAGCTTATGGATGGTCTGAAAGACTGTGGCATCCGCCGTTTCATGCTCCCCGATACGCTCGGCGTTCTCAACCCCATGCAGGTGCAGTCCTTCATGGGCGTGATGGTGCAGCGCTATCCCGACACGCACTTCGACTTCCATGCCCACAACGACTACGACCTTGCTGTGAGCAATGTCTATGCCGCCGTGCTGGCTGGTGCCAAGGGCTTGCACACCACCATCAACGGCCTCGGCGAGCGTGCCGGCAATGCCCCCTTGGCAAGCGTGCAGGCTATCCTACGCGACCACTTCGGAGCCGACACCACCATCAACGAAGAGCGTCTCAACGATGTGAGCCGCCTCGTGGAGTCCTACTCGGGCATCACCATCCCTGCCAATAAACCCATCGTAGGTGAGAACGTCTTCACTCAGGTGGCAGGTGTGCATGCCGATGGCGATAACAAGAACAATCTCTACTGCAACGAGCTGCTGCCCGAGCGCTTCGGCCGCAAGCGCGAGTATGCTCTCGGTAAGACGAGCGGCAAAGCCAACATACGCAAGAACCTCGAAGCCCTCGGCCTCGAACTCGATGACGATGCCATGCGCAAGGTCACTGCCCGCATCATCGAGCTGGGCGACAAGAAAGAGGTAGTCACACAGGAAGACCTGCCCTACATCATCTCCGATGTACTGAAACATTCCGTCGAGGATGCCCGCGTGAAACTTCTCAGCTACTATGTCACTCTCTCGCAAGGCCTCAAGCCCATGGCTTCGCTTAAACTCAGCATTGGCGACCAAGTGTATGAGCAGAACGCCAGCGGCGACGGACAGTACGATGCCTTCGTGCGTGCACTGCGCAAGATATATAAGGAGACATTGGGCCGCAAGTTCCCCATGCTCACCAACTATGCCGTATCTATCCCCCCTGGCGGTCGCACCGACGCCTTTGTACAAACTATCATCTCCTGGGAATACGAGGGTAAAACCTTCAAGACCCGCGGTCTCGATGCCGACCAGACGGAGGCTGCCATCAAGGCTACCATCAAGATGCTCAATATCATTGAGTAAGCATCAAAAAAAAAAAAAAGAAATGCTCGAATAGAGATAGCAGAGAGTACAAGTAAGAACAATAGATACATTCCGTATCCACAAAACAAGAAAGAGAGGGTGTAACAGCATGCTGATACACCCTCCTTATTATCTTAGAACTATCAGTATAGTTCGCTCTCCTTAAAGGTTATCCTTCTCGATATCCTTGAAGTAGTTTACAGTGCCTACCTTAAGTTCGGCAGTTGCAGCATCGTCACAAACGATGATGCCATGAGGATGGAGCTGAAGCACGCTGATGGTCCACATCTGTGTGATAGCACCCTCAACAGCGTGATAGAGAGCCTGAGCCTTGTTATGACCGTTAGCAAGGATGAGCACCTCCTTAGCATCCATCACAGTGCCTACACCTACGGTAACGGCAGTCTTGGGCACCTTGTTCACGTCGTTGTCGAAGAAACGTGAGTTAGCAATGATAGTATCAGTTGTCAAGGTCTTCTGACGTGTGCGTGAGGTAAGCGATGAGCCGGGCTTGTTGAATGCAATGTGACCGTCGGGACCGATACCACCCATGAAGAGGTGGATACCACCATATGATTTGATCTTCTCCTCGTAGCGAGCGCACTCTGCATCGAGATCCTCGGCATTACCGTTGAGGATATTTACATTCTCCTTCTTCACATCTACATGGCTGAAGAAGTTGTTCCACATGAATGAGTGGTAGCTCTCGGGATGCTCCTCGGGAAGGTTGCAGTACTCGTCCATGTTGAAGGTCACTACATTCTGGAAACTTACCTTACCCTCGTTGTAGAGGCGGATGAGCTCCTTATAGGTACCAAGAGGTGTGCCACCTGTGGGGAGACCGAGCACGAAAGGTTTCTCGGGTGTGGGGCCGAACTCATTAATTCTCTTTACGATGTGCGATGCTGCCCATACAGCCATCTTTTGGGGATTGGGTTGAATGATTAAACGCATAAGACTTTAGATTTTTGAATTATGAATTATGAATAGTGAATTATCTACTAATGCTTATGTCATTCTGAAACGAAGTTCGCCGCCCGTAGGGCTAAAGGCAACGCAGTAAAACAACCTTTAGGTCGCCGTTAGGAATCTCGCAGATCTCTTGAAAAAGTCCCAACGCGGGATCCTTCGTTTCACTCAGGATGACAGAAACTCTTTACTCTTCTGTTTTTTTCTTGAGTACCTCCACAATCTTTGCCTCGAGTTCTTCTGCCAATTCAGGATTATCGGCTAAGAGCTGCTTCACAGCGTCACGTCCTTGAGCGAGCTTGGTCTCGCCATAAGAGAACCACGAACCCGATTTCTTGATGATGCCATGCTCTACACCAAGGTCAATAATCTCGCCTATTTTTGAAATACCTTCTCCGAACATAATGTCAAACTCTGCTCTGCGGAAAGGAGGTGCTACCTTGTTCTTTACAATCTTAACTTTGGTGAGATGACCGAGTATCTCCTCGCCATCCTTAACGGGAGTAGACTTGCGGATATCGATACGCACTGAAGCATAGAATTTCAAGGCATTACCACCGGTAGTAGTTTCGGGATTGCCAAACATCACACCTATCTTCTCGCGCAACTGGTTGATGAAGATACAGGTAGTGTTGGTTTTTGATATGGTGGCAGTGAGCTTTCTCAGTGCCTGGCTCATAAGACGAGCCTGAAGACCTACCTTGTTGTCGCCCATGTCGCCCTCAATCTCAGCCTTCGGAGTGAGTGCTGCTACTGAGTCAATGATGACGAGGTCAACGGCAGCCGAAGAGATGAGCTGGTCGGCAATCTCAAGTGCTTGCTCACCATTGTCGGGTTGGGCAATGAGCAGACTGTTGACATCTACGCCCAACTTCTGTGCATAGAAGCGGTCGAAGGCATGCTCGGCATCGATGATGGCTGCTATACCGCCATTCTTCTGTGCCTCGGCGATGGCATGGATAGCCAGTGTGGTCTTACCTGATGATTCGGGACCGTAGATCTCGATGATGCGGCCGCGAGGATAACCACCAACGCCAAGAGCTACATTCAATCCAAGAGATCCTGTGGGAATAACTTCAATCTCCTGTATATTGTCATCACCGAGCTTCATGATAGCACCCTTACCGAAATTCTTTTCGATGCGGTCCATCGCTGCTTGCAAGGCTTTCAGCTTATCGGCGGGTGAATCTGACGCTGCTGCTTTAACTTCTTCTTTTTTTGCCATACTTATTTATATATATAGAATGTTTCCTTTTCAGTTTTCAAAGTTACAAACATTTTCCGAATTGTACACTATTGGCAGAGGAAAAAAGTTTTTTCTGCCATCATGTCACGATATGTGTCATGCCATTATCAATTTTCAATTTTCAATTTTCAATTTTTATTTTTGGCACGCGGTTTGTCCTATATATCGGCGTAAGGCTCATGCGGCACTAAAAAAGATTAACCGCCGAACAAAGCCTTGCAGAAACAAGTTTTGAGTATTAACAATTAAAAAGTATAAGAAAATGGGAAAGATTATTGGTATTGACTTAGGTACAACCAACTCATGTGTTGCCGTATTCGAGGGCAACGAACCTGTAGTAATCGCTAATAGCGAAGGCAAGCGCACCACTCCTTCAGTGGTGGCATTCGTTGATGGTGGCGAACGCAAGGTGGGCGATCCCGCCAAGCGTCAGGCTATCACCAACCCCAAGCGCACCATCTACTCTATCAAGCGTTTCATGGGTGAGACTTGGGATCAGGTACAGAAAGAGGTATCACGCGTACCTTACCCCGTAGTACGTGGCGACAACAACCTCCCCCTCGTTGACATCGACGGTCACAAGTATACTCCTCAGGAGATCTCAGCTATGATCCTCCAGAAGATGAAGAAGACCGCTGAGGACTACCTCGGCCAGGAGGTTACAGAGGCTGTCATCACCGTACCCGCCTACTTCTCTGACTCACAGCGTCAGGCTACCAAGGAGGCTGGTCAGATTGCAGGTCTCGAGGTGAAGCGTATCGTGAACGAGCCCACAGCAGCTGCTCTCGCCTACGGTATCGACAAGGCTAACAAGGATATGAAGATTGCCGTGTTCGACCTCGGTGGTGGTACGTTCGATATCTCAATCCTCGAGTTCGGTGGTGGCGTATTTGAGGTGCTCTCTACCAACGGTGACACTCACCTCGGTGGTGACGACTTCGACCAGGTAATCATCGACTGGCTCGTACAGGAGTTCAAGAACGACGAGGGTGCCGACCTCACACAGGATCCCATGGCACTCCAGCGCTTGAAGGAGGCTGCTGAGAAGGCTAAGATTGAGCTCTCTTCATCAACTTCTACAGAGATCAACCTCCCCTACATCATGCCCGTAGCTGGTGTTCCCCGTCACTTGGTGAAGACCCTCACACGTGCTAAGTTCGAGTCATTGGCTCACAACCTCATCCAGGCATGTATCGAACCTTGCCGTAAGGCTGTTGCCGATGCTAAGCTCAGCACTTCAGATATCGACGAGGTAATCCTCGTAGGTGGTTCAACCCGTATCCCCGCCGTACAGCAGATCGTACAGGAATACTTCGGTAAGGCTCCCTCAAAGGGCGTTAACCCCGACGAAGTAGTAGCTCTCGGTGCATCTATCCAAGGTGCCGTATTGAATAAGGAGAGCGGTGTGGGCGACATCGTATTGCTCGACGTTACTCCCCTCTCAATGGGTATCGAGACCATGGGTGGCGTGATGACCAAGCTCATCGATGCTAACACCACAATCCCCTGCAAGAAGAGCGAGGTGTTCTCTACCGCTGCTGACAATCAGACAGAGGTGACTATCCACGTACTCCAGGGTGAGCGTCCCATGGCAGCACAGAACAAGTCAATCGGTCAGTTCAACCTCACCGGCATCGCTCCCGCACGCCGTGGTGTACCTCAGATCGAGGTAACCTTCGATATCGACGCTAACGGTATCCTCAAGGTTTCTGCTAAGGATAAGGCTACCGGTAAGGAGCAGGCTATCCGCATCGAGGCATCATCAGGTCTCAGCAAGGAGGAGATCGAGCGCATGAAGGCCGAGGCTGAGGCAAATGCTGAGGCAGACCGCAAGGAGCGCGAGAAGGTAGACAAGCTCAACCAGGCCGACTCAATGATCTTCCAGACCGAGAACCAGCTCAAGGAGCTTGGTGATAAGATCCCTGCCGACAAGAAGGCTCCCATCGAGGCAGCTCTCGAGAAGCTCAACGAGGCTCACAAGTCACAAGACCTCGCAGCTATCGATGCAGCTATGATCGAGCTCAACACCGCTTTCCAGACAGCTAGTGCCGAGATG
>JAZRMG010000073.1:0-19333 GCA_045647345.1 Bacteroidaceae bacterium
TGCTCGGCAGCAGCGCTCACCGTCACGTGAGTGAATGCAATGTCAGCACCCTCGGCAGCAAAGCGCAGTGCCACTGCCTTACCTATACCACGCGATGCACCCGTGATGAGTGCCACCTTTCCTTCTAACATCTTTCCCATAATAATATTTGTTTATTAGGTTTAACGTCTTAACTCCCGTGTTTTTTCACAGGTGTGATAAAAAATTATCATAGGCGTGATAAATGTTTATCATAGGTATGATAATTCTTTGTCATCAGTGTGAAAACACATCGATTATCAGTGCAAAGGTAAAAATTGTTTTCCAACCATCAAAAAAAGGTCGTCGCTTCGTGTGCGAAACAATCCCATTATTCGTCACTTAGCCACAAATAATCTACATGGATGCCACAATGAACTTCACGAATTTCCCTTTTCACCGATGATTGCAGCCTTTGTTGTCGGCGTATCCGAGTCTTCAATCGGGATGTACACACGAGTGATAGCGCGTGTGTTTAGCGGGCTGTGCGGAAGAGTGGGGAGTAGAAAAAACTCGCAGTCCTTAGTTTGACGGTACGAATCGTGCAATTTATCAGTTGACGAGCTTGTAACAGCTTCCGACAAGTGGTCGTACGATGCCGCGAAGTTCGAGCTCGAACAATATGGCGCTGAGGCGGTTGATCGGAAGCGCTGTGTTTGCGGCAAGGAGGTTGATATGGAGCCCGTCGGCATGGGCGTTGAGCTGCTGTACGATGAGGCTCTCCTCGTCAGTGAGGTCGGGGAAAAGGGTGCGCTGTATCGCCTCTGGCTTGTTGGGCTGTGGAGTGTCCCACATCAGGGATTCAATGAGGTCGGAAGCTGAGGTGATGAGAGCCGCCTGGTTGTGGCGAATAAGTTGGTGACAACCGGCCGAGGATGCAGCATCAATAGACCCAGGGAAAGCGTAGCAGTCGCGACCATAGCTGTTGGCTATATTGGCTGTAACGAGAGCACCACCCTTGGCGGCGGACTCTACGATGATAGTGGCATCGGACATGCCCGCTACGATGCGGTTGCGTTGAAGGAAATTCTGCCGTTCGGGTTCGGTGAAGCTGACGTATTCGGTAAGCAAACCACCATGCTGTGTCATCTGAGCTGCTGTGTTGCGATGCACGGAAGGGTATATGCGGTCGAGGCCGTGGGCCAATATGCCTACCGTAGGTATATGGTGCTTCAATGCTGCGCGGTGGGCACATATGTCAATGCCATAAGCCAGTCCGCTCACAATAAGGATATTAGGGAACTGGGCCGCAAGGTCACGTATGAGGCGGTCGCAGATATCACGCCCATAGTCAGTACACTTTCGGGTACCTACAATGCTAATCACACGTTGGGGGTTAAGTGTTGTGTTGCCCCGATAGAACAGTATGATGGGCGCATCATCACACTCGCGTAGTCGTGAAGGATATGCCTCGTCATGGTAGCCTATACAGGTAATGTGGTGTTTGTCGATGAACTCGAGTTCGCGTTGGGCGCGGCTATGGGCATGGGGGTTGTCAAGTGCATTTACCAGAGAGTGGTGGATATGGGGAATCATTGCCGGCAGGTCGGTACGGTGCTCGAAAAGAATGGTGGCACTGCCTGCGGCCTCGACCAAACGTTTGGCCGTGATACTGCCTATGCCAGGAATGTGTTGTAAGGCTATAAGGCTTAGTAATTCCTTTCTATCCATAGGGCTAAGGTGACATTATTTATTTACTAAATATCCTTCGAGGATGCTGTCGTAAGGCGTGCTGCGTACCAGTTTGCCATTGTGTATGCACACACTCTCCACCGTACCCTTGAGACATACCTTATTGTCCGCTACGCGCACTATCTCTTGGTGGAATACGCACTTTATGCCTTCCCGCGTGACATAGAGCCGAGAACGGAATTCATCGCGACTGCGAAGCGGTGATTTGTAGTTAAGTGTAACCTTGGAAACGACAAAGTCATAACCTGCAGCGCTCATGTCCGCGAAGCTAATGCCTATAGAGAGGAGAAACTCATGTCGTGTGTGTTCGAGATAGTGTTGATAGTTAGCATTATTGACGATACCTTGAAGGTCACACTCATAATCTCTCACCTTCATGAGTAGCTCGTAACTATTTTCTGTCATAGCCGATATGGGGATATGGAAGATATTGGAGGATTAAAATAGGAAGGAGCAGAATTTGCCCAATACAAATTCCGCTCCTTTTAGATAAACTAATCGCTTATTATTAGAGGTTCAGAAGAGCTGCAGCGAACTTTCTGAATTCAGCGTCGTTCATTGCCTTCTCGCGGAGGCTTGCATCAAGACGTACAGCCTTAACCAAGTTCTCAGCTACCATAGTAGCATTGTTTGTGCGAGCGCCTACGATAGCGTTGAGATAGTATGTATAAGCATCGGGAGTCTCAACCTTGCTAAGTGTGTTCTTAGCAGCGCTATAGTTCTCAGCCATGATCTGTGCAAGAGCAGCAGCATTGCTGTAAGTCTCACCGAATGCGCTTACTGCGCGCTCGTACTGACCCTGAGCGATGTAGAGGTTACCCAAAGCAGCCTCGTTAGCCTTAGCATCTGTACCCTTTACGAGATAGTTCTCAGCATCAGCCACATTACCATCGATGAGTGCGAGCATACCCAAGTTGGTGTTCACCTCAGCAGCAGCAGCGTTGAGCTTAGCAGCCTTCTCAAGGAAGTTCTTTGCAGCAGCATAGTCGTTGGCATTCATAGCAATTTCAGCCAAGTTGTTGTATGCACGATAGTCATTGGGATAGAACTTTACAGTCTTGTTGTAGATGTCAGTCTTCTCGGCTACCTTCTCTACCAATGTAGCAGCATAGAGAAGCTCCTCAACGCTCAATACAGAAGCATCTTCCTTAACAGCAGCAAGAATCTCCTCGTCAGAACGACCAATGAGCTGATAGTTCAATGTGAGGCGTGCACGACGCAACTGGGGAAGAATCTCCTCTGCCAACTCACCATACACAGCAGAGATGTTCTTGATTTCACGCTCTCTTACCTCGGGATCCTTGTACATAGAAAGTACACGCAAGATGAGATCCTTGTCGGGGATGTTAGAAGCTGCAACCAACTCCTGGAAGCCTTCCCAGTCCTCAGCGGTGTACTCGGTGTCAACCTGAGCGCTAACCTTATTCTTTTTGAGTACCTTGTTAACGTGTGACTTAGCCTTATTCTGACGCTGTGAAGCCAAGCGGTCGTTAAGGTCTAATCCACCATCAGGAGAAGCGTATGCAGAAACCTCGATGTTCTCAAGCTGCTTGTTCTTCTTGTCAGCGTCAACATCCTTGATAGTCTGAGTGAACTCCTTCATCTCTGCAGAGTTGAGTTCGCTCCAACGGAGGTTGGTCTGCTGGATAAGGAACATGATATTAGCCTGCTTAGCTTGCTTGATTACACGCTGGAAAGCGTCTTCAGCATATGCGGGCTTGGTAGATGCTGTTGTCTGGCTGTAAAGCTCAGCTGTTGCCAAAACACCATCAGCAACCTTTACAGCAGGCATAGCCTTGGTCTTATTCTTAATCTTAGCAGTAAACTCAATGAAAAGTTCAGACTTAGCCATCTCGGGCACATAGTCGAATGTGCTCTTCATGGTGAAATTGCCACCGTTCTTATATGAGATAACTTGGCTGTTACCCTCTACCTTGTCACCGATAAATGTGTATGAGTCACCGCTTACAGAACCGTTTTCATATTTCAATACGGGAGTTGCGGTGATAACTGCTTTCTTCGGGAAGAACTTCTCGGGGAATGTTCCTGAAATTGTTACGGGAACTTCGCCGTTTACGGCCTCAAGTACCTGGGGAGTAACGGCAAAATAGTTTGACGAGAGCTCACCCAACTTGTTGCTGCATGAGCAGAGCATCAGCAATGATGCAGCAAGGAAAGAGAAACGAATCTTTTTCATCATTTTTAATTTAAAATTATTGATATTAATACAATTTACTTCTTCAAGTTTGGCAAAGATAATTAAATTTGCGGACTATTTCCAAATAGTAGTATACTTATTTTTAACAAGAAAGGCTTTAACGTTATTTTTTTATGCTTTTCTATTCTCTATCTACCCTATTTTGTGTGCGCAAGTTTACAAATGGCGCTCAGGATAGAGTTCGTTCCACCATTGGTCACTACCTTGCAGATAGCGGGCAAACCACGCCATAATCGTATTGTGCCAGAGTACGCGCTTATCGTAATCGGCCACAAAGTGATCCTCGCCCTCCACTTGGATAAACTCCACCGTTTTGCCCAGAATCTTCAGCGCGTTGAAGAGCTGTATGCTCTCACCTATAGGAACATTGGTATCTACGGTTCCATGGAGCAGTAGCAACGGAGTGTTTATCTTGTCGGCATTGAAGAGTGATCCTTGCTTGGTGAAGAGATCTGGATTCTGCCAAGGATAGCTGTCGGCTGCAGCAATAGCATTGTAGCTATATCCCCAGTAACCTTCACCCCAATAGCTGGTCACGTTACTGATACCGGCATGTGACACAGCAGCAGCAAAGATGTCGGTCTGTGTCTGCAGGTATTGAGTCATGAAGCCACCGTATGATGCACCGAGGCAACCGATGCGTTCAGCATCTACGTAGGGATGTTCTTGGCAGAACAGCTTGGTACCCTCGATGATATCATCGGCCGTACGCTTACCCCAAGCGTTGACGTGACGTGCTGCGAACTCCTGCCCATAGCCAAGCGTACCGCTGGGTTGGATAACGTACACCACGTAGTCGCGTGAAGCGAAGAGCTGTGCGCAATAGGGATTGCTAATGCCTTTGACGGTAGGTGTGGTACCTCCATAGTAATAAACGATTAGAGGATATTTCTTCTCAGGGTCGAACGAGGGAGGCAAGCAGTACTTGCCATGGATGGTCGTACCGTCCGATGCGGTGAAATTCCACTCGTGTGTCTCTCCCAACTCGATATCGTCAAGTATCGACTTCATTGGGTCAGCGATAAGGCGTGAGCTCTTCTTCTTCATGTCGTAGAGGTAGCCTACGCCTGCCGTATGGTCATCCTGTCCGTAATAGGCAGCCACTGCAGCACTCTGAGTGGGAAGTGAGAAGCGCTGAACGACCGACACCTCCAGAGGAAGCAGCTCGAAGGTCTTCTTTGCTGTATTGTAACGATAGATATTCACTTCGTCCTTGTCATCGGTATTGAAGTAGATGTGCTTATCGGCCACGTTCCATTGCAGGAAGTTTACCGAGGGGGCAAAGTCTCGAGTGATCGGTGTTACCTCGCGTGTAGCAAGATCCATGATGTATGCTTGCTTGTCATAGTCATTGGCGATGGGGTGATTACCACAATTTTTACCGATTCCATCGAATGATTCTGCACTTCCAAAGAAGAGCACCTGAGTGCCGTCGGGTGAGTACTTGGCGCTGTTCACGAAGCCATTTTCGTAAACAAGCGTATCGATTTTATAAGTGTTAAGGTCGAGCTGATAAATTGATGTATTGCCAAAGGGACGTTCGGTAACGTTTTCAGCGTAGGTGCTAAAAAGCATTTTCGTACCATCCTGGCTGATGTCGTTCAAGCTCGTCGAGCGCTTGCCGTAGGTAAGGCGCTCTGTAGTACCCTTCTTGATGTCATACTTGGCAAGGAAGCTGCGTCCACGGAAGCCAGGGATACGATCGCGCGGAGTCACCACACGCTTCAGCGGCCCCTGCTCGGTCTGGCCATTCTCTTTGGGATAGTAGATGAGAAAATCCTCGGTAGGTGCCCAAGTAAACCCATCGGCCGGTATTTCCGTCAGCAGCACCTCTTCGGTCAAGGTTGCAGGGTCGAGGACAATAACATCGTTGCCCGTAGCTGCCGTAGCGGTGTAGTATAGCTTGTCGCTCTTGGGCATCCAGCGCATACCATCCTTGGCGTTGGCGATGAGTATCTTGCCGGTCTTGGTCTCAGACAGCTGAGCATATACATGCTGGCGTCCCTTACTATAGTTGTACCAATAGCGGGTGAGCAGATACTTGCCGCTGGGTGAGATGGCCACATCAATCACGCGGTTGCCATATACCGTATTATCCAATGTAAATCGTTTCTTGAGATCGTGTCCCGAGTAAACATTCACCTCCTCATAGTCTTTGTCGGCTACCACTTCACACTTGAAGGCCGGTACTACCTTGTCATCCTTGTGAGCGAGCAATTTGATGGTAATCTCGTAGTTGCGTTCGGGTTCGAGACGAAGAGCGATATCGCGTGCAGCCTTCACATCGAGGCTGTCATCGGCATTTTCCTTCTTTGATTTCGATGCGCCGTCTACGTATGCTTCCCAACGTACAGGTGATGTCACCTTCAGCTTACCTTTCATGAAACGGTCGGCACGTATCTGTGTGCTCACCACATATATGAGATGCTCGTCCTCGGCTTTGGCCAATGTGACAAAGCCTGCAGTGTCGGCCTCCATGGTCCTAGTAGCAAAGTTATCCTGATTGAGCCCTATGGTTGTACCCAGCAAATTTTTAGTTTCGTACTTACGGCCCTCAGTGTTGATGCTGTCGGTGAGGACGGGTGCATGCAGTGTCACTGCATCGCGCACTTGATAGTTCTGGATCACTTGGGCCTGTGCACCCAAGCTACATGCCACGAGTGTGGCAGCAAGGAATGTTTTTCTCATGATTATCGGGGTTTGTGTTCTCTTTTTCTACGTAGGGTTTAGCATTAGTATTGTTTACAATGTGCAAAAATAGTGCTTTTTATTGATACTACAAGAAGTAATGACCCAAACCTATAACATTTGGCTATCTCCAATGCTCCACATTGCAATACATTCCAACTATAGCTTTACTTTATTGCGTGGATGGTGCTCAATGATTTCGGAGCGCAGACGGCTGGCATCGATGTGGGTGTAAATCTCGGTAGTACCTATGTCTTCGTGGCCGAGCATGCTCTGTATGACGCGCAGATTGGCTCCACCCTCGAGCAGATGGGTGGCGAAGGAGTGGCGCAAGGTATGTGGGCTAATGCTCTTTTTGACACCTGCCTTCAGTGCCAACTCTTTGATGATGTGAAACATGGTGATGCGCGACATCTTCTTCTTGAAGTGGGCACTCACGAAGAGGTAATCTTCGTGGTCAGGCTTGATGTCTATCGTGGCACGATCGGTCATGTAATCCATGATTTCTGCTATGGCGCGCTCAGAGATGGGCACGAGTCGCTGCTTGTTGCCCTTGCCTTCAACCTTGATGAAGCCTTCGCTCAGGTATAGGTCGGATAATTTGAGGTCACATGCTTCTGATACGCGCAATCCGCAGCTATACATCGTCTCAATGATGGCGCGGTTGCGCTGTCCCTCGCGCTTGCTCAGGTCGATGGATGCAATGAGCTGGTCTATTTCCTCCACACTGAGTACTTCGGGCAGATGCATGCCTATCTTGGGAGATTCGAGCAATAGGGTGGGATCGGCATCAAGGTATCCGTCAAGCACAAGATAACGGTAGAAGGAGCGTATGCCCGAGAGCATTCGGGCCTGTGAGCGGAGTCCTATCTTCATTTCGGCATCGTGCAAGCTGGCCAGAAAGTTCTCCAAATGCTCCAACCTAACATCCAATGGATCTGTCCCCTCTTTCTCGAGATATACGAACAACTTCTCCACATCGTGCACATAAGCCTCGAGAGTATTGGGAGAGAGAGACTTTTCGAACAATAAATGTTGCTTGAACTTATGGAGCAACTTGTCGGTTTCTTTACTCATAGTGCCATTTATAGTAGATGTGGTCGCGAACTTCCGCAAAAGTAGTAGTTTTTTTCGGGAATAGGCTTATCTCTTACGAACAAAAATGCTAACTTTGTGCCTTATTAATCATATTTTGATGTAGATGTATAACGTAGATGTCATTCGCAAAGACTTCCCCATCCTGGGCCGCCAAGTATATGGAAAGCCGTTGGTGTATCTCGATAATGGAGCCACCACGCAGAAGCCCCGCACCGTGGTCGATGCCATCACCGAGGAGTACTACTCCGTGAATGCCAATGTGCACCGCGGCGTGCACTTCCTCTCGCAGGAGGCTACCAAACTGCACGAAGCTTCGCGCGAGCGTGTGCGTTCGTTTATCAATGCTGCCTCTACGAACGAAATCATCTTCACCCGTGGCACCACCGAGGCCATCAACCTGCTGGCATCGTCGTTTGGCGAGGCTTTCCTTCGCGAGGGTGACGAGGTCATCGTCTCCACGATGGAGCACCATAGCAACATCGTGCCCTGGCAGTTGCTCGAAGCCCGCAAGGGTATAAAGATACGCGTGATACCCATCACCGACAGGGGCGAGATCTGCATGGACGAGTATGTGAAACTCTTCAATGAGCGCACCCGCCTCGTCTCCGTGATGCACGTGTCGAACGTATTGGGTACGGTCAATCCCATCCGTGAGATGATACGTATCGCCCACGAGCACGATGTGCCCTTTGCAGTGGATGGTGCGCAGAGCGTGCCTCATATCAAGGTCGACGTGCAGGACCTCGATGCCGACTTCTACGCCTTCAGTGCCCACAAGGTATATGGCCCCACGGGCATCGGCGTGCTCTATGGCAAGGAGCGCTGGCTCGACCGCATGCCTCCCTATCAGGGCGGTGGCGAGATGATACAGACGGTATCGTTTGAGCGCACCACCTTCAACGAACTCCCCTATAAGTTTGAGGCCGGCACGCCCGACTATATAGGCACCACAGCCTTTGCCCGTGCCCTCGACTATGTGTCGGCACTCGGCATGGACAACATTGCTGCTCATGAGAAGGCACTCACTGACTATGCCCTGCAGCTTCTTCGCGAGATTCCCGAGATGCGCATCATCGGCGAAGCCGAGGAGCGCGGCGCCGTCATCTCCTTCAACGTGGGCGACATACACCCCTCTGACCTGGGTACTCTGCTCGACCGCCTCGGCATAGCTGTGCGCACCGGTCATCACTGTGCGCAGCCCCTGATGCAGCGCATGGGCATCCCCGGCACTGTACGCGCCTCGTTTGCCCTATACAACACGATGGAGGAGGTAGACGCCCTCGTAGCTGCCGTGGATAGAGTACGGAAGATGTTCTAATGCAGACTTCTGCCTGATGTAAAAAAAGAGGGTGTGTCTCGAGACACATCCTCTTTTTACTATTGAGATTCGTTATAGCAGCGACCTAAGGTTCAACGTTTAGTATCCTCTTCCCAAAAGTTGCCCCAACTATCTACTCTACGTTTTTGAGTTCTTCCTTCTATATTCTCTTCATTATCATCCATGTATATACTAGAGGCAAGCATATTGCTCACACTAATCTCTACAACCTCTACTTCAGGTTTCTGATATTCCGCTTTCTTCATCTTACGTACATCTTTTTATTGTTCTTAATAATGACATCTCCAGCTGATGGATGCTTTACTCTTCTACCGCTGAGGTCAAACATGATTTCTTCGCCGTACACATTCTCTTGCAGTACCTCATCTACATCTGTTGTCGCACTCCTATGCGACACAGCAAGTGCAGCAGCATCAACACCTTCAGGAAGGTTCAGATAGGCATGATAGGGTTTCAGCCCTGCTCCAGTGCCAGCCTTCACCATCTTATTGCCTGAGGTGTTGAGGATATACTTTCCTGCTATCTCATTGCCTTCCATACGCTTGAAGGTACCGGTCCATCCTTGCGTCGCAATAATTTTGTCGTCCACCTGATCCATAGCAGCCACAAATTCTATCTCTTGTCGACCTGCCGACGGTGTGCCTGAGTAGCGGAACAGATAAGGCACTCCAGCCTGCAGGTTTTCGTCTTCGGCAAGCTCGACAAATTGGATGGTATTCCCGCCCAAGCCTTCGAACTTTTCAAATACGAAACCAGCCTCTTTAATAGCAGAGATATCGGCATCAAACGGCAACACGATGGTTTCGTAGCCACCATCAAGGTATGCATTGCGTGTGTAGCTGCATGCAATGCCATCAGCTGTAATGCCATACTGCTTGCCTGTAAACGGTAAGCCTGTGGCATCGTCAATAATCAAGGAGTTACGATGAGTAGTACTGTTCTTGAATGCCAACTCATAGAAATTATCAAAATCGCCCAACATTTGATTATCAACGAACGCCACCTCTTTGGGAGCTATCTCAGCCTCCACCTCTACTTGGTTACGATGGTCGTAGAGACGAAAATAGAATGTTTCGCCCGATACGCCATTCACTGTCGGTGTTGCATAATAACCGAATTGATCAAAAAATAGGCGATTTGTGTAGAATGGTTCCGAGCAGCGGCATTCATTTTTTTCTTTACAGAAAATACCCAGTTCGTAAGCATTATCACAACGCACCCCATCGATGGTGCCAATAGTAAGCATCGTAAAGTTACCCTCTGTCAAATAATTGTCAGGTACAGTATAATGATGGTCCTTCCCGTACCAATCGGGAAACATATTCTGTGCGGTCAAAGATATCGTAAAGCTGCACAGCAATGCCACTATGGCAGATAGTTTTCTTATCATTTTATAGTTCTACAAATAAATTGTTCATCATTAATAACCGAGGTTGCAACCTAAGATTCAATCATGGTTAGTGTCATCCTCCCAAATGTTGCCCCAACTGTTTTCTTTCTTATCTTGCGCTCGTCCTCCTGTACTCACTTTATTATTATTGATATAAATACTGGCGCTAAGCATATGACTCGTAGTGAGTTCGATGACCTCCATTTGAGGCTTATGATATGTCGCTTTCTTCATCTTATGTATATCTTCTTGTTGTTCTTGATAATGACATCTCCTACAGAAGGGTTCTTTACTCTTTTGCCACTGAGGTCAAACATGATCCCTTCGTCACACACATTCTCTTGCAACACTTCATCTACATTCGTTGTTGCACTTCTGTGCGAAACCGAAAGAGTAGAGACATCAATACTCTCAGGAAGGTCCAGATAGGCATGATAAGGATCGAGCCATGCCTCTTCGCTGGCCATTTGCATCATGCTACCTTCAATATTGAGGATATAGTGCCCTTCTATTTCACTGCCTGACATACGTTTGAAGGTACCGGTCCACCCCTCATTGTCATTGGTCACTATAGTATCGTTCACCTGCTGTGGACTACCGCTGAATACGATTTCCTTTCTATCCTTAGATGGTGTGCCTGAATAGCGGAAGATATAAGGCACTCCAGCCTCCAGGTTTTCGCCTTCGTCAAGCTCAACAAACTTGATGGTATTCTCGCCGAAGCCTTCGAACTTTTCAAACACGAAACCATCCGCCTTGACCGAGG
Source organism: Bacteroidaceae bacterium (assembly GCA_045647345.1). Lineage (GTDB taxonomy): Bacteria > Bacteroidota > Bacteroidia > Bacteroidales > Bacteroidaceae > UBA1189. The sequence continues at coordinate 11,210 of JAZRMG010000073.1, forward strand.
TGATATCAGCATCAAACGGCAACACGATAGTCTCGTAGCCACCATCAAGGTATGCTTTTCGCGTGTAGCTGCATGCTATGCCATCGGCAGTGATGCTATACTGCGTACCGCTGAAAGGCAGGTTGGTAGTAGAATCTATTTCAAGTACAGCACGATGAGTAGTACTGTTCTTGAATACCAACTCATAAAGATTATTCCAATTGCCTAAAATAGCTTCATTAGCGAATGGTATATCGTCGGGAGTTATCTCAGCCTTCACTTCCACTTGATTGCGGTGGTCATAGAGACTAAAATAGAACGTTTCGCCCGATACGCCATAGATTTGCGACATTGTGAAATAACCAAACTTATTAAAAAGAGAGCTATTTGTAAAGAATGGCGCTGAACTACGGCATTCATCCTTTTCTTTACAGAAAATGCCCAGTTCATAAGCATCATCGCAACGTACGCCGTCGATATAACCAATTGCAGTTATCGCCATAGAAGACTGGGAGTCGAATTCTACTGCATCATAATGATTTTCATTATTCTTATACCAATCGGGATATATATTCTGCGCGGTTAAAGATACCATAGTGGCGCATAAAAGCGCCACTATGGTAAATAGTTTCTTAATCATTTCGTAAGTCTACTGATAAATTGTTTATAACAGATTACCTGATTATCTTCGGTGAAGAACTCGAAGATATACTGACCGTCATGCAAATCATTCTCTTCAAATTCCGCCGGTGCACCAGCATAGAAAACACGTCCGTTCATATCAACCACCTGCATTCTGCAATAGTTGCCTTCGGCCAACATCTTTTCAATAGCTGTCGATGCTTCCATTCTTACGACAAACGGATTGTCAAAGTCGCCGAATATAGCATCCTCACCAAAGTAGATCGAAGTAGCGGTCTCTATCACTTCTCCGTCGACTACTGCATAGACTTTAAGTCTGCTAGTCACAGTCTGGTCGCCAGGAATGGTGAGATAGAAGAAGCCATCGCTTTCTACGAATGCCGAAGCCAAGCAGGTGGCACCATCAAAGACAGCTATCTCCTGCACATTCTCGACAACACGATCTCCATCCTTCACAATGGCAAGCACGGTCATGTTGCTTTCAAACTCGTTTGCAGCAGCAGGAGTGAATAGACTTGTTCTATCCATTCTTCTACCTTGAGCCATAGCGACAGGTGCCACATTTCTCTGCTCAGGATAAACGATGGTTGCTTTACTATCCGAGTTGCGTTTGTAGAGATAGCCCTTACCAGGTGTCAGCGACGTAAGCTTACCGGTCCATGATGTTCCGTTGTACATAGCAAAACCATCTTGTCCCTTCACCTGATCATTTCTTGAAGGTTCGACACTTGCAAATGCATCATCAATTGTGATGGGGAAGCTACGGGTATAGGGAATCCAGTTCCATCCCTTATTTACATCAATGTTGACATTGCCAACTGCCTTACCATTGGCTACGAGCGTATCGGCTGCCGTCATCTTCATCTTGTACATGGAAGCATTATTAATCTTTTCAAGGAGACCGAACCATACTCCTGCTTCTGCATAGTAATTAGCAAAGCCATTCGGTTCCTTTATCTGGATACCATTCGGATTGATGCTTCGGAGCACATCGTTAATAGCATTGCCTGTTTCGTTATCGACATACACAGAGATCCAGTTCCAGTTCTTTGTCAGCGGAGTGCTCTGCTGGATGTTGTTGGTTGCATATACCAGATATGCATTATCAAAATCACCCCACATAGCATCCACCTCATATTTGAGTACGCAACGGTTCTCCTTCACGGTCACATCGGCATTGCTGCTGGCATACACCTCTACGACAGGATGGATAAGTCCAGTGCTGGCATCCCAAACCTTGAATTCAATCTCCTTGCCAGTGCTTTCTTCCTTTATTATGTTTCCTTCCTTATCAATGCTTTCTTCACTACCATATATAGTAAGGTACGCGCGATAGCTGTCACTATAGTCATCGTACTGCATATTGGTGACACCTGCACACTGACCATCGATGAATGCAGCCACAAGGTCGTCTTCATCCTCGCTGAACACCATCTTACCGTCTACATTGATCATGACAACACCGAAGAATGTTGCGCTGCTCTCGAAGTCTGAAGGATCAACACTCCACTCAGGAGCCTCAGCTCTGAGATTCATGTTCACGGTCAACGGCACGAGGATGGCATTGTTACCACTCATGTAAATGGTGAACTCGCTCTTACCCGTCGGAGCCGAAGCATCTACGGTGAAGGTAATCTCCTGTGTGCCGAGTGCGGGGAGCGAACCTGAGGTGAAGTTAGCGCTCAGCCATGAGGGCAGGTCATTCAACACCCAGTACTCAGTCTGTGCGCTCTGGTTGGTCACGGTAGCAGTGAACTTCTTCTCCTCACCGATGCGACCCACTACATCAAGGTTATCCTCGAACCACAACAGTTGGTTGCGCTGTACGAGAGCAGTCCATGTAATGGGGAGCGACATGTTACCATTGAGGTCGAGTACATCCTTCACGGTAACATTTACAGTCACACCCTCGAGACGGTCGGCATCCTCATTGAGTTCGATGACGATACCACGCTCACTAGCTACGAAGTTGTAGTTCACATTTGTTTCATTGAGGATAGGTTTGAGAGCAGGAGCCTCATCGGTACAAGCAATCTCATGATAACTGTTCTTATATCCTGTAGCCTGATGACGGTTGGTCACCACATCCACAGCCGATGCTTCGCTTACCACCTGCATGTTGGCATCGAGTGACTCCTTCTCGAACGGATAGTAAGCCACGAGACCAGGCTCATTACCCATGAGGCGGATGTTCATACGGTCGCGCAATACTTTAGCATTCAAGGTAGCGTTCCAAACACGGATTTCGTCAATCTGACCGTTCAACTTGTTCGTCAAGTCGTAGACAGTTGTCGTATCATTCGACTCTACGCGGTGTGCGCCAAGATACATATATGATGTCTGCAGAGCAGGCATATTGGTCGATGCCATCTGGCCTACCGACTCACCATCAATGTATACGATGGTGTTACCATTGCGCAGTACATTGATAGCCAAGTGGTGCCACATGCCGTCGTTGTAAGCCTTAGTACCCATTGACAAGAGTACCTTGTCATCAGCATAGAGCTTCATCTTGCCACTCTCGAGAACTACGCTGAATGCGTCAGTATCGAACAGGTAGGCAGTTGCGTTGTCCTGCTCCTGGTCAGCGCAGAACCACATCTCTACAGCAAAGTCATCGCCATTGCGTGCTGCGCACTCTGCCAAGTAGATAGCCACTGCATCGTTTTCACCGAACAAAGCATCATTTGTAAGGTCAAGTGCCTTGTTCTGGTTGTTCAAGTACCAGCTTGTAGACGCCAAGGTCATGTGACGGTTGCGGGCTACATCCTTCGCCTGCATGCCAAGACCCTCATTGAACTTCCAGTAACCGATGAGATGCTCGGTAGTCGGCATCTTGGTCTCATGCATCTGAGCCTGGAGGTTGGTCACATCAATAGCCTCATCCCAGAGTGTTACCTCATGGATGGCGCCTGTGAATCCATTACCCAAAGCTACCACACCGTTGCCTTCATATTTTTCAATAGGCAATTCATCGGCAAGATAAATGGTCTCGGCATCATTGGCATAGAGTGCCGAGAAGTTAGAAGTCTCACCCTCCTGATCGAGGCTGAATGCCAAGTAAATCCACTTGTCGGCAGGGAGTGCATGCTCCGTATCGCGTACCACGCCGTTTACGCTGAAGTAGTAGTTACCATCCTCCTGCTTCACCACGCCAAGGGTCAGCTTGGTCTGTCCGTTACCATGACTGAAGATAGTGCCTTCACCGCTGATTCTTACCCACATGTCTACAGCAAAGCTCTTACCGATGAGGTTAATGTTAGCCTCCGTCTTTGCCACAGCACCTTCGCTGCCAGTAGCCATGAGTGCCACATCGTGAGCCACCTGCTGACCGTTGAGTGCTGCAGTCACGATGAAGTTGCCTGTAGAGGTCAAGCGTCCGTTGTTGATGTCCTCATTGAAGGTAATCTCAATATCGTCGCCCATACCGAGGAAACCGGTGGTAGGCTTCGGGGTACCGAATGCCATGGGGCGCGACATATCCTTTGTCACCTCGATAGCGTCGGTCACCAAGGTAGACTCACCCGTGCCGTATGTACTTGCCGAGAGCACACGGAAGGTATACTTACCATCAACAAACGAGCTCATGTCGAGCGTATAGGTCACATTGGCAGTCTCGGGCAATGGAGCCTGGAGTGATGACAGTTGCTTGCCCTCAGTATCCAAGAGATACTCCTTGAGCATGGTCCAGTCGGTATCACCCTGCTTCATATACTGAATGCGGAATGCCTTCAGGTTGTAGTAGTTGCGATCGAAGCTGTTGAACGTAATGTCAAGGTTCGTACCGCTTGAGGTGTTCAAAAGCGTGCGGCTCAACTCCATCTTCACGGGTGAAGAAGAGGGAACATAGTAGGCCGAGATATATACGGTATCGGCAATCTGTGGGAAAGTACCTGTGGGGTCGCCCTGCTCCTGCGAAGCGAGTACGATACCGATATTCTCGTAGTCGAGGACACCGAGGTTACTCTGCTTCAAGAGCAGGGTCTTTCTCACTACCTCACCAGCAGGCACCTTGATTACGCGGTTGTCCGAGAGAGGAACACCATCAACGCTGAGTTGTGCGCCATTGGGGTTGGTTTCGTCCATCTGCAACAGCTTGTAATAGAGGTCGCAGTCAATTTCTGACTTGTTGGTGAGCAACAAAGTGTAGCTTGCCGTTGAGCCTGAAGTGATGTTGCTTACGGTAGGTACTTCAACTTCAATATCAGGAACCTCAATCTGCATGGTCTTTTCGTGGAGCTTGTGCTTGCCGGGCTCGAAGTACTTGGTGTACTCTTCGTCTTCATACGGAGCACTGGTTTGACCACCACGCGTGCGGAACATCGGACTGTAAGAAGCGCTTCGATAAGCATCGATCGTCAACGCATCATCACCACCTTCAGAAAGTGTAAAGCTGAATGATGCTGTATTAGACGTACCATCGCTGGTGTTCTTATGACGCTTACCACCAGTTTCAGTTTCAACTTCAGCTGTGAAACCGGTTGAATTAAACTTAGCACCAAATTTATTACCCAAAATGGCAAGTGCACCCGTTTCGTGTTCGTGAGTCTCTGTTTCCGTAGTTTCCGTTTCCAGTGAATAAGTGATGCTTGTACCTCCGTCGAGTGAGTAGTTGTTGATCAATCGCTTCACTTCCTTGTCTTCACCAAGTTCTTCCACTGAAATTGTGCCATCACGGTCTTCCCAAGCTTCAACCTTTTCTTTTTCGTTTTGTGCAAGGTAGTTTGTCCAGTTTGAGATCTGCATATTTGCCCATCTTACTTCATCCTGGTCAGCCTTGTACTCCTTACCGATTTCATCGGCCAAGATTTCTTCTATCATGAGTCTTTCAGGAAGTACAATCTTGTAGCTGGGGCCTTCGATGGCATCCACTGCTGTAGCCTTATCCCCCCAGATATCCTTGTCGTTGTTGTCCGAACCAAACTTTTCATCATCAGGACTCAAAGTTGTGACATATACCAACTCATCGGTCGTATTCTTATATATGGCATAATCTTCTGGTGTAACCGTGATGAGTTTACTGTTACGGATCTGAATCAAGTTTGGAATGAGATAACTTTCAATGTAGTAGCCAGTATAACTGAACTTCGTGCTGAATTGAGAACCTACAGAGATAATTTCCTCTACACCTAAGTCAATGTTGCCATTTTCATCGCGCAAGAAGTTTACTTCGCGTGCCTTACCAAAGAGCAAGTTACTTGAGTAACCTACATAGACGTCTGCCATAGAACCCACCATACTGGGATCGTCGGATGTAGCGACGGTTTCGGAAATTGTCAAAGAGTGACTAACGGTATTCGCATTCTCACCTTCAGTAACCACCTTTGCGCCTGCGGTTACTTCGTCTTTGGTCTCCGTTGACGTAATAGCTCCGGTTCCAATTCCATGGAATGTCACCGCATTAACGCCAAACTCCCACGTGTCTTTAATGGTCGTTTCCGAAGACCACTTGTGTCCGATGGTCTTTTCCTTGGTCGTAACGGTACCGCTTGACCATTCAGCACTTGAGTTACTTCCAGGAGGGTCGCGCAAAATCATCAACAGTTTGTCAGGACCAGCTGTGACAAAGTTACTACCTGTGGGAATAGAACCAAGGATAACGCCTTCCATAAAGTTTTTGCCATCGATGGTCCATTCGTACACCTTATCGCCAATCTCGTACGTCATTGAGATGTTACGAGAATAGGGAGCTGTAATGTTGGGATAACCTGCCTTCCAGGTATAGTCCGCTTCACCGTTCTCATCCAAAAGAATTTGGTTTTCTTCGAGGTCAACAACATCACCAGCGGTATAGCCTTCTTCATTATCTTCCTCAACCTGTACCAATACGGTTTGACCATCAGAAAGTTCGTTAGAGATGGTTACTACGCAGTCCTTCAGGGGTACAGTAGTTGTGATGGGCTCTGCATCGTCATCTTCATTGACATACTGTTCATAACCCTTTAACTTGAAAGTGTAGGGATTTCCTTTAATAAAGATAGGCTTGCCATAAGTATAGTTAGGTGTACCCTCTTTGTTCACGATGTTTACAGTGAAATTACCTCTACGGTCTGACAATTCAACCTTTTCGGTACCAAAAGCACCGTTTTCGAAATCCACCTGCTTTACGGTGAAGGATGGTTCTGAGTGGTAAATAACTACATGTTTCTTGTTGTACTCAAATTCCCGTGTCACGCCCTCATTCGTAGTGATGGTGTCGGTAGCAGTAGAATTTGGATTGCTAACATCTATAAGACCTGCCTCTCCTACAGTCTGCCTGTTTTTTTTCACCACTACAGGAGCCGAAACATTGTAAACAAGAGGTGGAACCATAGCAGAGAACTCACCCGTCTTGGCATCAGTTCGGATATAGATCTTACCCGCATCCTGATTGGCACCACGCCATGAGGTACTGTTCACCGAGTCTGATGCCGAAGCACATGCCAAGGTCGCTGTATTGTTCTCGTAACGTGAAGTAAGTCCTTCTGTTACGGTCACCACATTGAGTGAGTAGAGGTCATTGACAGGGGTCAACACCAATTCGGCAACACCGATGTTGTTTCTACTATCACCAAAACCGACAGGTTTATTGCCTTCGATGTCACCACCGGCTACACGACCTGCAATGTTCACCAAAGTGTTGTCATAGAATGTGAGACCAGAAACTTCTCTATCGAAAGTAAATTGAGTTCCTATACCAGCAGGGTAACGACCTTCGTTAGTGAATGTATGACCATTCTTTTCTATTGTAATGTAGTGATCACCGATGGGCACACTGATTTCGAAGCGACCCTGCTCGTCGGTTTCAATCAACTTACCTTCTTTTGAACAGAGGTTTCCGTCAACGGCAAGGTTACATCCCTGTACGGGATAGGTGGTGTTCTCATAATAAACCACACCTGTCACCTTGAAGCTACTTACATCCTCAAACTCAATATTGTCATGTGTCAGCGTGTTGCTGCTTACATAGCGAGTGTGGTAGGTGGGATTAAACTCATGGATACCCAATACTGGGCGTACCAGATAGGTAGTACCCTCTCCACTGAAGGGCACACCACGAATCACATAGTTACCATTCTCGTCGGTGAAACTATAGATAGAGAGTTGCTCCTCGGTGGGCACCACCTCAGAGACAATCACACCCTGAGCGAGTGCATGGTTACCGTTGGCAACGCCATTGGTCTTACTATAGTCATACACACTCAACATACCGTTGATGCCCTCATCCACAGGCCAGTAGGCGAGCAGGTTCTTCTCGGTGCATGAGAGGGTACGGTTGTGGTAGGTATCCACCTCCTTATCGGTGAGCACCTTGGTCCATACACGCATCTCGTCAATATTGCCCATGAATCCACTCTTACCGAAGGTAATGGTACGTGAGCGGTTCTCGTTATTAAACTGCACATTGGCCTTGCCGGTGAAGGTCTTGAGGGTATTACCCTCCTCGAATACGACGCCATTCTCGTTCTCGTCGGCGGGGCGGATAGCACGCAAGGTATAGGTGCTGGCACCATCGTATGAGAA
>JAZRMG010000074.1:0-2687 GCA_045647345.1 Bacteroidaceae bacterium
CGAGGAGTGCGAGAAGCGTGTCGCCAAGATAGAGGCCGAGCTCAAGGAGCTGGAGGAGTGGATGGCCACCCCCACAGGCGCAACCAACCAAGCCCTCTTCGAGCAATACGCCCAACTCAAGAACACCCTCGCCGAGGCCGAAGCCGAGTGGGAAGAAGCCATGATGGCACTCGAAGAGTGATATGTACCTTAAGCATACAGCAATCACCCGTCTATACCAAGGCGGGCAATTGCTCTTTTATTATACGTGTCAGTTAGTTATAATCACCTGAAACAGACGGTCTTTAGTGAAGTCAATCAGTATTAAATATCAGTACGTGCAGTGAGTTTATAGTACATATAGCTGCAGCATCATCCAAGTAGCAATCATGTGGCAAATGTCGCCGAGGATGACGAAGACATGGAACACGGAGTGTATGTAGGGCACCTTCTTGAAACTATAGAGCACGGCTCCTACGATGTAGGCTACGCCCTCGCCCACGACCCATAGCACGATGGGGAGCCCGCAGGTGTCGTAGAAGGGCTTGAAGGCTACGAGGATGGTGAGCCCCATGAGCACATAGCAGGTGGTCTCGAGGTAGCTCTGCGTCTTCATCTTGCGAAAGCTGAGTGCTGTGCCCACGATGGCACAAAGCCACACGAAAGCGCATATCGTCAAGCCCCACACGGGTGCTCCGCCATCGCGCATAGCAATGAGCGTCAAGGGAGTATAACTGCCTGCGATGTGCCAGTAGATGGCGGCGTGATCTAGCTTGCGTGCCAGCGCCTTGGCCTTCACGCGAGAGGCGGGGATGGCATGGTAGACTACCGAGGCGGCATACGAGCTGACCACACCGAACAGGTACATCGCCAGACTGAAGGGTACCAGCCATGAGCCCGAGCCGCTACATCGCACAAGGAAGTATATGCACACGGCAAGCGCCATGGCGAGCCCCACGCCGTGGGTGCTCATGTTGACAATCTCTTCGGGAAGGGAATAGGCGTTCTGCTTTTTCATAGTTCATTTATTTTAGGTCGTTGCTCCGGCAAAGGTAGGGATTTTCGGGCTAAAGACCAATACTTTCAACTCCTTATCTCCATTCCATACACCTTGCCGCGTAGCCAAATGCCAAACTCCTCGATGGTGTGTGTGGCAAGATAATCCTGCTGCTCCTCGACGCTGATGAGGGGCGCCAAGCCTATACGCACAGGGCGGTCTGCTTTGTTGAACACTTCGGCAGGGAGGCGCAGGAGGCGTACACGCCAGTCGATGAGGCCGAGCGTGTAGTAGAACGAAGAGTTGCGGTCGAAGAAACGTACGGGCATGATGGGCACCTTGGCCTTGGCAATGAGAGCGATGATGGCAGGCTGCCACGGACGGTCGCGCACGCAGCCCTCGCGCAAGCTGAGGTCGCTCACGGCTCCCGAGGGAAACAGTCCCAAGCCGCCACCCGAGCGCAGCTGCCCGAGGGCATGCCGCACACCCATGATACTCTCCTTGGTGGCTGCCGTGCGCTCCACTCCCGTGGGCGTGACCGAGATGAACGAGGGAGCCAGAGCCTCCACACGGCTCAGTATCTTGTTCACCATAATCTTGTAGCTCGCGCACCGATGCCCGAAGAAATCGGCCAGGATGACGCCGTCGATGCTGCCATAGGGATGGTTGCTGATGGTGATGAAGGGTGTCTCGTCCAGGGTGTGCAGTTGGGCTTCGACTTCCTTGCTCTCGACAAACACCTCGTAGTCTATGCCCAAGTCGTCGAGCACGCTGCGGGCAAAGTCTGCCCCACGGAGGTGGGCATGGCGGTCGTAGAGAGCGTTGAGCCTGTCTACCGACAATAGGTGCATCGTGCCGCGAGCAAGGGAGCGCCCCACCCTTCCGCGGAAGAGCAGGGTCAGCTGTTCTATTTCCTGTAGGGTCAGTAGGGGCATGTTTTGAATTGAAAATTGAAAGTTAAAATTAGAGCCTCTCCTAAATCCTCCCCTAAAGGGAAGGACACTTTTGAAGGCTCCTCTTTTAGGAGGGGATTTTAAGGAGGGTCACAGCTCAGTATGGTTTCACGGGGTCAATCGCCTCGTACCCCTTGAGGTCGCGGCTGAAGTTGCTCAAGTGGATAATGACGAGCACTACGAGGATGATGAGTCCTACGATGTCCAGCGCACCGAGGGCGATGGGCGTACCAAACACATCGAAACATACGGCCCATTCGCGCAGCGGTGCTATGGTGGCAAACAGCGTGTTCACCACGATCATGATCAGTCGGAACTCCGTAGGGCCCATGCCTGCATAGGTCAGCTTGAATTCCCCTTTGAGGTGTGCATTGATATATACTGATATGGAGAGCATCAGGTACACGGCCAATACCGCCATGGCGATGTAGAGGTTGAGCATACCGCTCAGTCCGGCCCCGATACACATGATGGCCATCGTGATGCCGTCGATATTGTGGTCGAGATAGAACCCATAGATGGGTCGCTGCGTGCCGCGCACGCGTGCCAGCGTGCCGTCGAGCGAGTCGCCATACCAGTTGATGACAAAGCCCAGCGAGGCCAGCCATAGCCACCCGATATGGTAGTTTGAGAGGGCATAGCCCAAGGCCACCACCAAGGCACCCACCACACCGATGGCGGTAAGCATGTCCGAGGTCATCCAGCGCGGCTGTCGCTGGGCGAGCCACACAAGCACCTTCTTCTCCACCCCATTCAGC
>JAZRMG010000075.1:0-5223 GCA_045647345.1 Bacteroidaceae bacterium
GGAGCTCTAATTGTCTTCCTAAGACCGCTTGGCCCCCGACTTCTTGCTGAGGAAGAGGCTCATGAAGCCTGTCTCAGAAGTAGCAGTATACTCACGAGCAAACTGATTCATGGTGATACCATTCTGATGGAAAGCCATCCAGAAGAAGATAACCACTGCGAACACGAGGCAGAGGCAGACGATGCGCTCCTTGGTCTGAGCGGGAGTGAGTTCCTCCTCTACCACTTCAGCACCAGGAGTAGCAATCTTGGCGCGGTCAGCGTGAGCAAATGTCTTGCGGAACGCATAGTAGATAGCGATAGAGAGAATCAGTGAGGCACAAGCCACAGCAAATGCGTAGTGGTAAGAGTCACCCTTGCTGATGCCGAGCGAATCCTGTGCCCAAGCCATGATAGAGAGGGCTACGGCAGCAGCAAACATCGAGCCGAGGTTGATGGCCATGTAGAAGATGCTGAAACCTTCGTCGCGCTTAGCCGAGTACTTGGGGTCATCATAAAGGTTACCTACAAGCACCTGCAGGTTACCTTTGAAGAGACCGGTACCTACGCAGATAAAGAGCAATGCCAATGCCATCACGCCGAGAGCCATAGCACCAGCACCAAGAGGCAACGAAAGCAACAAGTAGCCGAGGAACATGATGACGATACCGCTTGTCACCATTTTGCCGAAACCGAACTTATCGGCCAGCATACCACCGAAGAGGGGTACGAAGTACACGATACCGAGGAACGCAGCCTGGATAGAGCTGGATGTTCCCATAGAGAAACCGAAATTGTCCTGCAAAAAGAACAGGAACACAGCCAACATGGTGTAGTAGCCGAAGCGCTCACCAGTGTTCGCAAGGGCTAGCGCCCATAGACCTTTAGGATGTCCTTCAAACATAAAATAGTTTCTATTAAATTAATGATTACTTTTCAAACTCGCGCAAAGATACAAATAAGCAAGCGAAAAATCAAGTTTACTTGAATTTTTCTCAGCAAGCAAAAGTATTTTAACGACTTGTCGTAAAGATAATCATTTACAAGAAACTACCCAAAAATTTCAAGGGCTTTGAAGCATTTTAGCATCTTTTCAAAAGCAAAGTCAATTTGTTCTTTAGTATGCGTAGCCATTAGAGAGAATCGGATAAGTGTGTCACCATTGGCACAGGCAGGTGGCACTACAGGATTAACGAAGATTCCCTCATCAAAAAGCATGCGGGTCAATAGAAACGTTTTATCCATATCACGCACATACAATGGAATAATAGGTGTTTCAGTAGCCCCTATCTCGAAACCTAAAGTTCGAAACCCATCAAGAGCATAGTGTGTGAGTTCCCATAGGTGTTCCATGCGTTCAGGTTCTTCCTGCATAATATGTAACGCTTCCAATGCTGACGCAGTGGCAGCAGGCGTAAGCGAAGCACTGAAAATATAGGAGCGTGAGTTGTGACGCAAATAGTTGATCGTATCGCTATCAGAAGCAATAAAACCACCTATAGAAGCAAACGATTTGCTGAAGGTTCCCATAATAAGGTCCACATCATCGGCGACATTGAAGTGATGACAAGTACCACGCCCACCATACCCTAATACGCCAAAGCCATGAGCTTCGTCGACCATGATATTTGCATCGTACTTACGTGCCAAACGCACTATTTCGGGCAGATTGGCGATATCACCCTCCATGGAAAACACCCCGTCAGTCACGATTAGCTTGATTGCATCTGGACGACAACGCGCCAATTCGCGTTCAAGCGAAGCCATGTCACCATGTTTATACTTTCGTGGAACTGAGAACGACAAGCGCCGTCCCTCGACGATAGAGGCGTGATCAAGCTCATCACAGATGACGTAGTCGTCACGCCCCGTCACACATGACACAACGCCAAGATTTGTCTGAAATCCCGTAGAGTAGACCATCACGTCCTCTTTTCCTACCCATTGAGCGAGCTCATACTCAAGCTGTAGATGCAAATCAATGGTACCATTGAGAAATCGTGATCCTGCACATCCCGTCCCATACTTGCGCGTTGCTTCAGCCGCAGCCTCAATGACGCGCGGATGATTGGTCAACCCAAGATAAGAATTGGATCCGAACATTAGTACATGACGACCATTCATTATCACCTCAGTATCCTGTTTACTTTCTATACTGCGAAAATAAGGATATACACCTTTCTCCTTGATGCGTTGCGGCAAGTCGTAACGAGCCATACGTTTACGTAGCAGATTCATTCCGTCATTATTTGAAACCATAGGTTATAACAAGAAAATATTAGAACCTGTTTAATACATCGGAAATAAAAAAGGAGCAGATTTAATCTGCCCCTCTATATGTACCCTTTAATAAATATTAGCACCTATCTCAGCTTCATACGCCATACCGTGAGCGAGTTGGCCGGTGCGGTGTAGCAGCCATCCTTGATGTCAGGCGTGGTAGCCACGGGCACCACATGCTCGGGAGAGGCAAAGGTATTCTCGGCCTTTCCACTATCGGCAGTGAGCAGCGTAGCGGTAGCTGAGGCGATATCGCCACCCTTGACATTCATCTGCAAGGGGATATCCACGTCGTCAAAGTTGACCACCTTCACCACCAGTTCGCCTGTATTCTTGTCAACCATAGCATTGGCATACAGCATATCGGGATATCCTATCTCGATGTCGTGGATAAGCTGTCCGTCGATGAAGGCACGTACCTGTGTGTCGCGCACCTCGATACGTATGTCGTACCAGCGGTCTTTTTCGATATGGCCAGCCACAGTCTTGGTCGTACTCTTCGATGCAGCTATTGTGGTCTCGATGCCATGCTGTGCATTGCCCCATCCTCCGAGGTTGAGCCACTTGAAGTTGTCCTCATCGAAGTAATCGAAGATGATGAGGAATCCCTCGTCACCATCCACCTTGCGGGCTTTGAGGGTGAGGTCATAGGAGGTTCCCTCGAACACATCGGGACAGATAGCCACACACTCAGTGGTCTGTGTACGCTGGCTGATGACACCATCATCCACCTTCCACTTGCCCTTCTTGACGTTCAGGTCAGGTGTAATTGTCATTTGTCCATGATCCATGGTCAATTGAATATCCTTATACTCCACCTCGGTGTTCCATGAGCCTAATCCTATGCTGAACTTCGAGGGGCGCTGGCGACGTGTCTGCTTCACCTCCGAAACCACCATCGTAGTGCCCACATTCTCGGCAAAGAGGCGCTGCACATAGTATGAGGGCGAGCCCCAACTGTGGGCGGCGTCGAAGCGTATCATATCGGGCATCCAGGTCTTGTCATGGATATTGACAAATACGGGAGCATAGCTACACATGGTCACCACGTCGCTATTGTTCTCCATACCCATCATGTAGATCGCCTCACCAAGCGCAGCCTTGAGGTTACCCTCTCCACAGTTCGACGTCACCGCATACTCGCCCACATAGATTTTCGGGCCGTTGCGGTCGTAGCTGTCGTAGTGGTGATACTTGCCGGCAAACCATGAGGGCGAGCGATAGTAGTGCTCGTCGAGCAGGTCTACGGGATGTTCATTGCGCCATGTAGGATAGTCGGTACCCCACGACTCTACATTGCCGATAATCTGCATCTCGGGGTAACGGTCCTTGATGGCGCGGTAGAACTGGATGTAGCGCTCGGCATAGTGGTCGCTCTGCTCGCGGGGATTGGGCTGGTAGTTTTCGTTACCTATCTCGATATACTTCAGGTTGAAGGGTTCGGGGTGTCCGTTCTCGATACGCATGCGGCCATACTTGGTGCTCTTGTCACCATTGGCATATTCGATAGCATCAAGCGCATTCTGTATATACTCATCAATACTGTCGTGGTGTACGAATCCACCGTGCCAGATACCTACGTTCACCACGTAGAGGGGCTCGGCACCGAGATCCTCGGAGAACTGCAGATATTCGTGGTAGCCCATGCCATCAGTGACAGGGTAATGCCAATTCGCATTGTAGTGTCCCGGGCGTTCCTCAAGTGGGCCTACCGTGCGTTTCCACTCATAGGCCGTCTCCTTCGACATACCCTCTACGAAGCATCCACCGGGGAAGCGCATAAACTTGGGGTGCAACGCCTCGAGCATCTCGGCAAGATCCTTACGGCAGCCGTTGGGACGGTTCTTGAAGGTCGGTGGGAAGAGCGATACCATATCCAGATAGAGCGTACCGGGCTCATCGGCCGCTATCACAAAGCGGGTATAGTCAACATCGGCGTCGGGCGTGAAGGTGAGGGTATACTTCTTCCATTTCTTGCCTACGCAGCCCTTCACCTTAGCCTTGGCACACCATGTCGCCTCATCTCTGTCCTGCAATCCCACGGTAAGGGTACCCTTGTAACGCTTGTCGGCACGTGCCCAGAAGGTGAGGGTATACACATCGCCCTTCACAGAGGCTATGCCCCAGTAGCCCGTATTCGCAATTGCAGCGGGCGCCTCGGCTGTAGCCTTGGTGATGGTCCAGCAAAGCGCCTTCTGCTGCACCTCATTGAGCAATCCCTCAGTAGTAATCTCCATACGGCTTGCAGCTCCCTTGCTGTTGGCAGCATACCACGCAGGTATAGTGCCTGGAGCAGGCCTACTGCCAAAGCGCTCGCCCTCACCATGAGCACCGAAGCGGCGGTTACGTACAGGCTGCGCCTCATCTTCAAATGAGCGGTTCTGGATGAGTTCGGCATAGAGGCCACCCTCACCGGCATGGTTAATCTCCTCGTAGAAGAGTCCATACAGCGTAGGACTGATGCTCACGCCCTCACGCGAAGCATCTACATTGAGTACGGCCGTTTGTGCCTTACTGTCCATTCCCAGCACACAGAGAACCACGCATAACAAACAAGTTCTTTTCATGTCGTTCATTTTTTAGAATTTACCACAAATTTCTTATATTGCCTGAACATTTTTATTTCAAGCAACTATATCCGTATTATTTCAAATAGTCTTCGAAATACTGTGTAATGCGTTCGTGCAGATGCACGCTCTTGTGACCCATCATGTTGTGCCCCTCGCCAGGGTAGGCGAAGAAGTCGGGCTGGGTACCGGCCTTGATGCACTCTTCGATGAACATGAGGCAGTGCTGCGGTACTACAGTGGGGTCATTGTAACCGGTGATAATCTGCAGTTTGCCCTTCAAGTCTTTGGCCCTGTGTAGCAGCGAAGTCTCATAATAGCCTTCGGGGTTGGCTTGTGGGGTATCCATATAGCGCTCGCCATACATCACTTCGTACCACTTCCAGTCAATAACGGGG
>JAZRMG010000076.1:0-29544 GCA_045647345.1 Bacteroidaceae bacterium
ACAATGCGGCTGTCACCATGACCGACAAGGGTACCCCCATCCGCATGGACAAGGCTACCATCGAGGCAGGTGGCTACACCTACATCCCCGGCGTGGTGACACTCTCTGCTGTCGAGGGCTACAGCGCTACCGTCACCGGCAGCGTGAAGCGACTCAGCGCCGAACTCTCGGGCCAGGTATATGCCAAGGACGAGGCCAGACTCTGCTACAACGGCACATGGCGCATCGAGGAGGTGACCGACTATGCCGCATGGCTCGAGGGTCTGGTGGGCAAGTGCGAGCACATCATCCTCACCGCGAAGCCCGGAGAGGTCAATCAACCTACCGAGGAGGCACTCGAATTCCTCAAAATATCAGTCATCGCTCCTGCCAAGGCCACTCTTACCGAAGGCGCTGTGACCAAGGATCAGTATGATGCCTATACAGCACTCTACCTCCAATTCCAGCAGATGGAGCGCGCAGGCTTTGCGCAAAGCCTCGACGAAGGCTACTACTACCACCTTCGCAACGTGTGGTTTGGTAAGTATGCTGCTGCTAATACCACCAGCAAGACCGTCAATCACCAGCCGAGCAAGGGCAATGGCGACAACTACCTGTGGCAAGTGGTGAAGCTGCCCGGTGGCTCCGTATACCTTGTCAACAAGGCTACCGGCACAGCGGCCTATCCCGCATCGGATAGCGACAAGACCATCAAGGTGGGAAAGGATTATGCATGGACACTCGAAGAGCGCACACTCGATGGCAAGACCGGTATCTGCATCATCGATGCGGCTGGTGCCAATAGCTGGTATACCAACCCCGACGTGTGGGCTTATATCCTGATGAAGCCCTTTTGGGGAGCTTGTACATGGGAGTTCCAAAAGTCCAATGTCAAAGTTGAAGAGGAAGGCACCACACCCGTCATTCCACAGACAAGCGGCATCTTCCCCCAACCGCAGCAGGTGAAGTGGGGTGAAGGTAAGGCATTCGACAATACTGTGGCCTACACCCTCGTGGGGGCTGCCGATGCCGATGCCGACGCCGTGGCACTCATTGGCAAGTATCTCAAGACAGAGAACGGCACCATGCAGCTCATCATCGGAGAGCGTGGCGATGAGGCCGTAGCAGCATACGAAACCCTCATTCCCGCCAAGGCCGAGGGTTACTACCTCAGTGTAGCATCCGACAAGGTGGTTATCGCCGGTAACGATGCCGAAGGTACCTTCTATGGTGTGCAGACCTACCTGCAACTGGCCTCACAACCCGAGGTAAAGGCGGTGACCATCACCGACTGGCCCTCAATCAGCGACCGCGGACTCGTAGAAGGATACTACGGCAACCCCTACAGCGATGCCGACCGCAAGAGCTTGCTCGAGTTCTTCGGACGCACCAAGATGAACGTCTACATCTATGGTCCTAAGGACGACCCCTATCACCTCGACCGTTGGCGCGAGGACTATCCCGCCGATGAGGCCGAGCGATTCAGAGAACTTGTGGCCGTAGCCAAGCGCAACAAGGTACGCTTCGTGTGGGCGATGCACCCCGGTAAGGATATCCAGTGGACCGATGCCGACCGTGCAGCCTCTGTAGCCAAGCTCGAGAAGATGTACGCCCTCGGCGTACGCGCCTTCTCTATCTTCTTCGACGACATCAACGGTGCCGAGCAGAGCAAGGGCGACAAGCAGGCCGAGTACCTCAACTACCTCAACGAGAACTTCGTGAAGAAGCATCCCGATGTGGCACCCATCATCATGTGTCCCACACAGTACAACAAGGCCTATACCGGTGGCAATGACACCTACCTCAATGCCCTGGGCGGCACACTCCATAAGGAGACACACATCATGTGGACAGGTAACAGCGTGGTCGACATGATCGGCAAGGGCGATATGGAGTGGGTCAACGCCCGCATCAAACGCAATGCTTACATCTGGCTCAACTATCCCGTGACCGACTACTGCCGCGACCACATCCTCATGGGCCCGACCTTCGGCAACGACCTCGACATAGCTCCGCTTCTCGGTGGCTTCGTGTCGAACCCCATGGAGTATGCCGAGGCATCCAAGGTGTCGCTCTACAGCATCGGTGACTACTGTTGGAACATGGAGGGCTACGATGCTGATGCCTCTTGGGAGAGTGCACTCAGCTATCTGATGCCTACGCTGACTAAAGAGTTCCGCCTCTTCTGCGAGAACAATGTAGATCTTGGCGACAACGTACACGGCTTGCGCCGCACCAACGAGTCTGCCTCATTCGTGGAGGCTCGCAATGCCTTCAATGACCTCATGACGCAGGGTAACACCGCAGGCGCCGTGGCAGTGCTCCGCGAGCACTTCACCCTCATGGCCGATGCGGCTACCAAGCTGATGGCAAGCAACTATAACCCCGCCCTCACCGTGGAAATCACTCCCTGGTGCGAGGTGATGAACTACATGGCACTCAAGGGACTCGAACTCATGAAGATGTACGAAGCCTTGGAGGCCGCACAGCCCGAGGCCTTCATCGAAAGCTATGTGACGTATCAGGAGTATGACGAGGCACAGAGTGCCGTGCGCTCACGCGACTTCGAGGGTTCTATCCGTGTGGCTCGTCCCGCGGTAGGTAGCTACCATATCATCCCCTTCCTCAAGAGCACCGTGGATGCCCTCGTGGCCGAGTATAAGTCACGCTTTGACTTTGGGCTCGACGTATTCCCCGGACAAGAGGTGGAGAATGGCGACTACTTCATCATGTTTGAAGGCAAGTACCTCACCAACCAGAGCGAAGGCGTAGATGGCACTGCACCAGCCTTCGTGGAGAAGCGCGACGACGTGAAACCCCAACGTCAGGAGTGGAGCATCTCGCTCGACCCCGCTACCAACCGATACAAGATTGTAAACCGTCAGGACGACCGCTACCTCAACGAGAAGGGCGAGTTTACCGTGAGCAATGCCACCAATCCCTATGAGGCTGCATGGCACACCTATAACATCATGCGCCTCGCCAATGGCAAGTACTGTATACAGAATGGCGGTAGTGCAGGTAATAAGGCTTGGACCGTGAGCAACTCACGTATCGTGAAGAGCAACGAAGGCGTAGAGCCCAACTACTTCATCTTCGACCTCGTGCCTGTCAATGGCTCCATGGACGAGGCGCCTATCGTCTCTACCCGCGACGTATATTACATTATGGATGGCGACCGCTACCTCACCAACACCAACCCCGGTGGCACGGGCGGCACACCGACCTTCAAGTCGGTTGCTACCCCGGGCGATGCACAGGAGTGGCGCATCACCATCGACGGTGCAGGCAAGAACCACTACAAGATTGCCAGCGATGCCGACGGACGCTACATCAATGAGCATGGCGTATTTGGCACCAATGCCTACTATCCTGACTGGAACACCTACCTCATCCTCACCATGGACGATATGTGTGCCGTGCAGATTACCCAATCGGCCGCCAATGACCTTGGAGCACATTTCTGGAATATCAAGAACGATCGCCTTGAAGTAGATAACGAACTCACCCGACAGAACGCCTACGTCATCAAGATCGTGGCCAAGGGTGAGGTGACAGGTCCCGACCCCGAGCCCGGCGTGCTGAAGCTATTCACCGAGAACGGTAGCATCGATGGCCCCAGCTATACCGCTCTGCCCAGCAAGGTGATGCCCGGTGTGGCATTCGATGTAGTGCTGCGCGGTGGCCCCGGCTATGTAGCCAAAGGTCTCACCGTACGCTACGGCGCAAACCCCGATGGTGCCGAGTTTGACGGCGAGGGCAACCGCCAGTGGAGCGAGAAGTACATCGCCGCTACCAATGGCAAGGCTACCATACCTGCCGAGGTTGTCGAGGGCAACGTGAACCTCTATGCTACTTTCGAGCGTGAGGCTGGTAGCGAGTGGCAATTGGTGTTCAACGATGAGTTCAATGCCGAGAATGGCTCACAGCCCGTGGCAGACAAGTGGATGCGTTGCCAACGTCAAGGTGCCACATGGAACCGCTGGCTCAGCGATAGCGAGGAGGTCATCTACCTCGAAGATGGTGACCTCGTGGCACGGGCCATCCCCAACCCCGACAAGGCGTCTGACCCCGTGGACATGATTACTGGAGGTATCAAGAGCATGGGTAAGTTTGGCTTCACCTACGGCTACGTGGAGGCGCGTATCTACAATAACCTTTGGATTGGTAATTTCCCCGCCTTCTGGATGATGCCCGAGGACCAGCATCTCGGATGGCCCGATTGCGGTGAGACTGACATCTGGGAGGTTATCGATACCCAGAACAAGTCATACCATACCATCCATAGTAACTGGACCTATGATCTTGGTAACACAGGTAATCCCAAATCATCGTTCAATACCAGCTGCTCTTATGACCGCTACCACACCTTCGGACTCGCGTGGGATGCCACATCGCTCATTTGGTACCTCGATGGTAAGGAGGTAGGACGCTACACCAAGTCGACCAACAAGTCGCACCTCGACCAAGGTCAGTGGCCCTTCGACAAGCACTTCCACCTCATCCTCAACCAGAGCGTAGGTAACAATGCCTGGGCAGCCAATGCGGACATCACCCACACCTACGAGACTCGCTTCGACTGGGTACGTGTATATCAGAAGAAGGGAATGCTCAATACTGATGGTGTAGTTGATGGCATTGACATAGTAGAGCAGGATGCTCCCGTGAACGGTGCTATCTATACACTGCAGGGTGTACGTGTGAACGGCCCGGTAGAGAGCTTGCCCAAGGGACTCTATATCGTAGATGGTGAAAAGGTGTTGGTAAAATAAATAATTCTTGCCCGGACGAAATGAAGATTTTGCGCGCTATCGTGTAGAATACTTCATTTCGTTCTGGATGACATCATAGTAAAAAGATATGAAGAAAATAAAATTCTTTCTCTTTGCACTCTTTACAGTGCTGTGTCAGTCGCTCTTAGCAGCGAATAGTATAAATCTAACTCCCGTACCCAAGTCAATGACGATAGGGGAGGGGGAGCTGGTACTTCCGCATAATTTCACCATCTTCGTCGATGCTCCCGATAGCATTGCCGCTGAAGCTGAGCACTTTGCTGAACACATGAACGAGGTCGCTGGCATGAGTGTAGATGTTGTAGCAAAAGGGGCGACACCACTTATCACCGTAATTCACAAGACCGGCGCCGATGCTCTGGCTCCAGAAGGTTATACACTTGAGATTACCTCTACGGGTGTTACTATTGGTGCCACTACTGCGACGGGATGCTACTATGCATTCCAAACCATCAAGAAGTTGCTTCCTCCGCATGTGATGGCGGGTGTCCCCGATGCGAAGGTGACAAGCTATGCGCTTCCTGTTGTGGATATTGCCGATGAACCTCGCTTTGCTTATCGTGGATTTATGCTCGATGTGAGCCGACATTTCTTCGAAATGGACGAACTGAAGCGTATGATTGACGTCATGGCCTATTATAAGATGAACCGCTTCCACTGGCATCTCACTGATGACCAAGGCTGGCGCATCGAGATCAAGAAATATCCTAAGCTCACCTCGGTGGGTAGTGTGCGCAATGACTCTTACATGTGTGACTTTAAGTATGGAGGTTATTATACCAAAGAGACTTATGGGCCTTACTTCTATACACAGGATGAGGCTCGTGAACTGGTTGCATATGCCCGTGAGCGCCACATCGAGATTGTGCCCGAGGTGGAGTTCCCTGGTCATGCTTGTGCTGCCGTAGCGGCATACCCTGAGTTCAGTTGTTGGCCCAATGGCTCGCACAATGTACAGGTCAATGGTGGTATCTTCTCTGATGTGCTCAATGTGGCCAATCCTGGTGCCGTTCGCTTTGCCAAGGATGTGCTTGATGAAATCGTTGAGATCTTTCCCTACGAGCAGATTCATATTGGTGGCGACGAGTGTCCCACATCGGCATGGAGTGGCAATTCCGAGTGTCAGGCACTGATGCAAGAGATGGGATTCAGCCATATCCGTGAGTTGCAGTCGCACTTTGTGCGCCAGCTCTCTGATCACCTCACCTCTAAGGAGGGCAATGAACGTCGCACTGTCATCATGTGGAACGAGAGCCTCTCGGCTGCCGGTACCAATGTCGAGATGATTGAGGGTACGGGTGGTATGATGATGTGCTGGGAGCCGGGTAATACATACCCCACTGCGCTGAAAGCTGCCAAGATGGGTATGAAGTCTATTATCACTCCGCAGGTACCTTATTACATTAACCGCAAGCATTGTAACGACCCGGGTGAGCCCAAGGTGGCTGGTCATGGTGGCGACAACCTCCAAGTCGTGTATAACCATCTGCCTATACCGAATGATGTGCCTGAGGAGTTGCACCCCTACTACCATGGCATTCAAGGCACCTTCTGGACCGAGCATGTGGGAGATGACATGCTGCTTGAGTATCTTGCTCTGCCGCGCCTTATTGCCATCGCAGAGAGCGCGTGGTCACCTCAGTCAAAGAAAAATTTCGACGACTTCTGTCGTCGCGTAGCTGCCGATACGGTGTTGCTTAATTATAATAAGTACACCTATGCGCGATACTATATTGAGGACCTTGGCGGTGACGACGAAACCATGGTGTTGCCTACGCTCTCGACCGACGATAGCAAGGTATGGCACCATATCATCACAGCTAATACGGGCGATAACAACCGTAAGGGTAAGTGTATAGAACTCCTGCGCGAGGGATCGCCTATCATAGGTACAGGCAATGCACAGGCAAACCGCCTTTGGAGCGCTGTTGTGGCCGAAGAGGGTAGTGCCGCTTATGACTATCAGCTGTGGGCCTTGATGGAAAACCCCAATGAACCGGGTAGCTACGCTCTTGTGAATAAGGCATATCCTGATGGCTCGGTAAAGCCTACCCCTACGGCTGCGAACAATACCGCCCGCTGGGACTATGACACTGAAAACCGTCACTATGGCTTCATTCTTGGTGATAAGGTGTATGGAAAGAATGGTGACTACTATCAATATAGCATACGCAGTAAGCAGAGCGCTTCGGGTATGTATATGAATATGGCTGCTGGCGGACAGCAATATGCTATCAACCTCTGGAACGATCCCTCGGATGGCAACTCGGGTATCTGGATATTCAAACCCACTGCTACCGCAGAGGAACCTGTCGAGGTGGATTATCCTGCTGTAGGCACTTGTGTGCAGATTGTGAACACGGTAGACCGCTTTGCCTCATGGACTCTCACCGATGAGGGCACCGCACATCTCATGGCCCGCCGTGCCGACTATGCTGCCGATGTGTGGGAAATTGCCTCTTCGGAGATTACTGCTACGGGTCAGCAACTTACTTTGCGCAATGTGGCTACAGGACGTTATATACAAGGTAATGGTCACCCTCTCACTTTGGGTGATGTACCTACGACCTATACCAATACATATAATCCTGCAGAGGATGACTTTACGCTCTCGGCAGGGGGTAGCGCACTCTTCCCTATGCCCGAACGTGCTACCAGTATGCCTCATACAGTAAATGTGGGTGGTATACGTCCACAGGGTACTGCGTGGAAGTTTGTCCCTTCATTCCTTATCACCTATCGTTGCTTCGATGAGGATGGTGTGCTTATCGGTACTTACTATCAAGCTGCGGAGGCTGGGGTTGAGTATGCTTTGGCTGCCCCCGAGATACCTCACTATGACATGGTGAACTACAAGGATGAGGCTGCAGATATTGAGGCTGTCAATGCGCATGCAACCATTGATGTGACCTATCGTCGCAATAGCTATGCTATCACGCTGCGCCTTGAAGAGCAGAGTGGTGCGCTCATCGATGTCGTTGAGTATGCTGTTCCCGTGGGTGAGGAATTTGTTGTAGCTCCTATAGAAATTCCTTACTTTACTTTTGTCGGTGGCAATCATGAGGGATACGAACCTACAGCTGATGCTACCTACAGCCTTACCTATAGCACTGACGCTTATCTTGGCTTCAAGGCAGTAGGTGATATCTGCACTACTCCGAAAGCGGGTAACACCTATCTCATCTACAATGCCAAGAATGAAACCTCACGTAGCGGATTCCTCGGTGTGGGGGGCATTGGTGAGAACATTACTACCACCAATGGTCTGCAACAAGGCAATATGACCTATGTATGGCAGCTGCAGGCTGCAGGGAATGGCTATAAAGTGGCCAATGGCCTCGAAGGGTATATCCCTGCTATCAATAAGGGTGGTAAGGTCGCTGCTGCTGAAACTGGCGATGTGTTCACCTTTACCTTAAATGCTGATGCTACCTCTTTCAGTGTCAAAGGCACCAACGGCCTCTATTGGAATGGAAATGCCGACAACACCTTTACCGGTTGGACAGATGGACACCCCTTCATCCTATACAACTACTTTGTGGAGCCCTATTTCTGTGTTACTGTCGAGTGTGTTGACGAACAAGGTGCTGTGTTACAGCGTATCGAGTCCTACCATGCTGCAGGCGAATCATATGTGCTGGTAGAACCCACCATAAAGGGGTACACCTTCTCGGCAATCGAGAGCGATGTCGATGCTCTTACTGCTATTGACCGCCATATTCACCTCACATTGCGTTACACTACTATCGATACCGCCATCGAACACCTCACTACATGCCCTAATGATGCTGTTTATAGGCTCAACGGCACAAAAGCGCATGCAACATCCCAAGGTGAAATTATCATAGTGGGTAACAAGAAACAGTTGCAAAAGTAATATAATACTCGTTCGCGATAATATTTAAGAGGGGGAGGAGCATAACATGGTGCTCTTCCCTCTTTCAATTAATTGTCAGAGTGAGCCTTGTGTAAGTATGTATCTCGAGTGATATTTTTGTCAGTAATTTATGATGATTTTATTTTTTTTATAAAATATTTTGTACTTTTGCGTTCATCAAAATAGAATAATCAAAGGGTATAGCTGTTGTGATAAAGTTGCGTGTCGTTCTTGGGCGTGGCAAAAATATGGATGACTGTTATGCTGTTACTTAGAAATCTGCGAGGTGTCTTATGGAATTTGATTTTGACAGATTGGTCAATGAGGAGAAGAATAAACTCTTTGCCTGTGTAGAACGTCGTTTTGAAGAAGAAGATGTAGAACGTGTGTATAGGGCCTATGAGTTGGCCGAAGAGGCCCATCGTCCACAACGTCGTAAAAGTGGTGAACCCTATATCTTGCATCCTATAGCCGTGGCTATGATTGTGGCCAATGAAATCGGACTCGGAGCCAATCCGGTCTGTGCTGCACTGCTTCATGATGTGGTGGAAGATACTGACCATACCGTGAAGGAGATACGTGAGATGTTTGGTGAAGATGTTGCTACCTTGGTCAATGTGGTGACGAAGCGTAAAAGCGAAAAATATGAGACCTCGCTTCAAGTAGACAACTACAAACAGATGTTGCAGTCGATACACTACGATATACGCGCTCTCTTACTTAAGTTGGCCGACCGTCTGCACAATATGCGTACCTTGAAGTCAATGCCTCCACACAAGCAACTGAAAATAGCGTCAGAGACCGACTACTTCTATGCTCCGCTGGCCAATCGTTTGGGCTTATATCGCATAAAGACAGAGTTGGAGAACCTAAGCCTGCGCTATCGGCTGCCTAATGAGTATGAAGAGGTTAAGGGGCAGATCTCACGCTATGTGTCGGCTCATGCTGAAGCTGCGGAAGAATGGATGACGCCTATACGTGCTGCGTTGGGGAGACGTGGTATTGTGGCTAAAGTTACATGTGAACCTCGTTCGGCTTATTCTATTTGGGCAAAGATGCAGGAGGATTGTATCTCATTTAGTGAGGTTGAACATATTCGTATAGTGCATATCGTCTATGATAACTGGAAACAGAAGGGTATGACTGAGAAGGAAATGGCGCTACTTATTTACTCAATTATTACTAATCTGTATACAGAGAAGCCTGGCAGTATGAACAGTTATCTTGATGTGTCGAAAGATAATAACTATCGCAGTCTGCATTGTAAATTGATGGGCAATGAGGGACGTTGGATGGAGGTGCATATAGCCTCTTCGGAGATGAAGCGCATTTCCAATATAGGATGTCTGGTGGAACGTGAGCATGGTGTGGATCGCTGGATAGAGAACTTTCGTAGTGTACTTAAGGACTTGGCTGAGCAGAGTCGCCAAGGAGCGTTTATGGAAGATGTATGCTCTACATTCTATGAAGATGATATCTATGTGTTTACGCCTAAAGGGAAAATGGTGATTTTGCCTAAGGGCGCTTCTGCTATTGATTTTGCTTTTGAGATACACAACAAGATAGGCGAGCAGATGAAGTTTGCCATAATCAATGATAAGTTGTGTTCGGCAAAGACGGTACTTCGTAAGGGAGATCGTGTGCGTATAGGTACTGATGAAACGCCCTCTATAGATAAGTCGTGGCTCGATCATGTGATTACTTATAAGGCACGTATCGGTATACGTAAATTTCTCAATCATCAGAGAGATCGAATGAATGAGGAGTTTGTGTTGTGCCCGAACTGCAAACCTATTTTTGGAGATGAGGTTATCGGTTTCCGTTTGCAGAATGGTAAGATTGAGGTGCATAAGTGTCATTGCCGTAGGGCTATAGAGAAGGCAGCACAGACGGGCGATAGTATAGAGCAGACGGTCGATATGAGTGAAATAGAACAATTGACTTTCCCGATACGTTTTCACGTGAAGTCGGTGAACAAGGATCAATTGTTGCTCACGATTGTGTCATTGGTGTCAGAGAAGATGAAACTGAGTCTTGGCAATCTGCACTCAACAATAATAGATGATATTGTGTCGACTGAATTTGAGGTGTATGTGCACTCGCATAATGAGATTAAGAAACTGAAGGAGGCCATCTCGGCACTTCCTAACGTGTATGGACTAAGGACATATTAAAAGATAGGTCTTATCGCAGGTATATATATACATATTCCATTCTGTAAGAGTAGATGTAGCTATTGCGACTTCTATTCTACCACGTTGCTCTCTCAACGTAGAGGGTTTGTAGATGCTGTGTGTAAGGAATTGGAGATCAGACTTCCCGAGTTGGGAGGTGAAGATATAAATACCATCTATTTTGGGGGTGGTACGCCAACATTGCTTGAAAAGGGTGAACTGGAACGTATTTTTAATGTTATCGGGAGCTATCGCAAAGCGGTTATAACGCCTCAAGCTGAGATTACTATCGAGGCCAATCCCGATGACCTTACTGCCTGCTATCTGCAGGATTTGATAACGCTCCCTTTTAATCGCATAAGTATAGGCATACAGTCATTTCATGATAAGACATTGGCTTTGATAAACCGAAGGCATACTGCCGCAGAATCTGTGGAGGCTGTGCGGAGATGTCAGCAGGTGGGCCTTGACAATATCAGTATTGACTTGATATATGGGCTTCCGGGCGAGACGTTGGATGACTGGGGATATAGTCTTGAACAGGCGATAGGCTTGGGTGTGAAGCATATCTCAGCTTATCATCTCACCTATGAGGAAGGTACGAGGTTGTGGAAGATGAAAGAGGCTGGTAAGGTGAGTCCGGTAGAGGAGGACTTTAGCATCAAGGCTTTTGAGCTGCTTCGGGAGCGACTCCTCGGTGCAGGGTACGAACATTATGAGATATCAAATTTTTCTCTCCCGGGATGGCATTCACGTCATAATAGCAGCTATTGGTATGGTGTGCCTTATATCGGGATAGGTCCGGGGGCGCACTCTTATGATGGTAATAGGCGCCGTTGGAATCTGAGCGATTTGAACGCGTATATCAAGGGGAGCTGTAAGGGGGATTTCCCTTACGAGGAGGAGGTGCTCGATGCAGATGACCGATACAATGAATATATTATTACTCGATTGAGGACTGCCCGTGGAATAAATCTTGCTGATATTGCCCGGGATTTGGGCTCTCGGTACTATCGTTATTGCCATTCTCAGGCATCCTCGTATATTACTCGTGGGCAGCTCTTATTGTCTGATAACGAACAATTGCAACTCGCTCCAGAGAGCATCATGATATGCGATGCCATAACGAGAGATTTGATGGTGTAGCTGAATTGTGGGGTAAGGTCGACAAGAGGGTGTATAAAAAAAGAAGGTCGTCATCCCGACGACCAATCTTCCAACTTTAAAAATCTAATACCATGAAAAACACGCTGCAAAGGTACTGCATGTTTTTGAAATTGGCAAATATTTCCGAAAATAAATAGTGTTTCTTGTACACTTTTTTGACAATTAATACTTTTTTGTAAAGAACAGATGACATTTTGTAGTCATAAGTATCTTTTCTTGTAGCAAAATGTGGTGACGAGTTGGTGTAAAAAAATAAGCGGATGGTAGATGCCATCCGCTATGTTGCTTCAATGGGGGGAGATTGGTGATCCCGGTGGGATTCAAACCCACGACCTTCAGAACCGGAATCTGACGCTCTATTCAGCTAAGCTACGGAACCATATCGGATGCAAAAGTAATAAATAAATTCGCAATTCGCAATTGCACAGTCACAAATATTCTCTCGAGCAAAGAGTTTTTCGCGATTACGTATTCTTCATCTGATAAAAATAAGTTATCTTTGCCGCTTAGATAAAAAAACAGAACTTAAAATGAGTTATTTGATAAAGCCTGAGGGCTATAAGCCTGTTTTGGACTTGAAGCAGACCGAGTTGGCCATCAAACAAATAAAGGAGTTTTTTCAGCAAAACCTCTCTACCGAGCTGCGCTTACGTCGTGTTACAGCTCCGCTTTTCGTGTTGCAGGGATTGGGTATCAATGATGATCTCAATGGTGTGGAGCGTGCCGTAACTTTCCCTATCAAGGATCTTAAGGATGCGCGTGCTGAAGTGGTTCATTCGCTGGCCAAATGGAAACGGTTGACCCTGGCTGAGTATGGTATCCCTCAGGGCTATGGTATATATACTGACATGAATGCGATACGTGCCGATGAGGAGTTGGGCAATCTGCACTCGCTCTACGTGGACCAGTGGGACTGGGAACGTGTGATAGGTGAGGAGAATCGCAATGTGGAGTTCCTTAAAAAGATTGTGGAGCGTATATATGCAGCTATGCTGCGTACTGAATATATGGTATATGAGATGTATCCGGAACTGAAGCCTTCGCTGGCTGAAGAGATACATTTTATCCATGCCGAGGAACTAATGCAGATGTATCCCAATCTGAGTCCAAAGGAGCGTGAGCATGCTATAGCTAAGGAATATGGTGCTGTATTTATCATCGGTATAGGTGGAAAATTAAGTCATGGCGAGCCGCATGACAATCGTGCACCTGACTACGATGATTGGTCTACCCCTAATAGTGATGGATACAATGGATTGAATGGTGATATCATCGTATGGAATGAATTGTTGGGACGTTCATTTGAGTTGTCGTCAATGGGCATACGTGTCAACAAGGATGTGATGCAAGAGCAGTTGCGCCTTACGGGTAAGGAAGAGCGTTCGTCGCTTTATTTTCACCAACGTGTGTTGAACGATATGTTGCCCCTTTGTATCGGTGGAGGTATCGGTCAGTCTCGCCTTTGTATGTTGTTCTTGAAGAAGGCTCACATCGGTGAGATTCAGGCAAGTATTTGGCCCGAGGAGATGAAGGCAGAGTGCCGACAGGCCAATATCCCGCTCATCTGAAGTGTGTTGGTTGTAGTGACAATGGATTAATGTGTAAACAAGGCTATGGAAGTGCGTATAGAGGAGAGTTGGAAGTATCGATTGGCTCTCGAGTTTGAGAAGGAGTATTTCATTAGGCTTGCCGAATTTGTGCGTGCCGAGTACTCGCGCACTACGATATATCCTCCCGCTAAGTTGATTTTTAATGCTTTTGATCATTGTCCGTTTGACAGGACAAAGGTTGTGATTATTGGTCAAGATCCCTATCATGGACCGGGCCAGGCTCATGGGCTTTGTTTTTCGGTGAATGAGGGTGTGCCTAATCCTCCGTCATTGCAAAATATATTCAAGGAGATACAGAGTGACTTGGGGAAAACTCTCCCCCCTAATGGCAGCCTTGTTCGTTGGGCTACTCAGGGTGTTTTGCTGCTTAATGCTACTCTTACGGTAGAGGCCCATAAGGCTGGTTCGCACCAGCGTAAAGGGTGGGAGGAGTTTACCGATGCGGCGATACGCTGCTTGGCTGAGGAGCGCGAAGGTATTGTGTTTATCCTCTGGGGGGCTTATGCTCAGAAAAAGGGTGCTTTTATCAATCGTGACAAACATTTGGTGCTGACCTCGGCGCATCCTTCTCCCTTGTCGGCATATAATGGTTTCTTTGGAAACAGACATTTCAGTCGTGCCAACGAGTATCTTGTAGCCCATGGGAAGACACCGATAGAGTGGTAGGTCTGAAATGCAAGGATGAGCCTTTGCGCGTCTGCTATGTCGTCGGTCCTACCCGATGAGGCTGTTACTCCAGATCTAAGTTTAGTAGTTCTTTGAGTCGTTTCAAGGCAGGGTTGCGTTTCTCCATCATCTGGTATTGTTCCAGTCTGCCATAGATTGGGGTAGCAGATGACATTGAGGGGTCAACGATAATCTTGACAGATATCTTGCTGTTCTGTAGCTGATGGCGCAGATAGCTCTCCATTTCTGGTCTGATTTTGTGCATGTCAGTAGCTACCATGTCGTTCTCTACATAGGCTTCGATCGTGGTTTCGTGTTTTAATTGCGGTATGATGTGCATCAATCTACCCGCAGTTGCAGAGGCTTCTTTGGGAAGAGTTCCTGCGAATTGTTTCCAACAGATGCGTACTCCGTCTGCTGCGATGGGGAGGTCCTCGGTGATGGCTTGGCGCTCTATGGCCGATGTGTATGCCGCTGACACAGTCTTGTTCCCTTCTTTAGTTGCCGATGTCTGAGACGTTGTGGCTGCACGTATGGAGAAGGAGCTTAGTGGTTTGCGTATAGCGGTGCGTGTGGTCTGTGCCGACGGTATGATGTTGTTTTGTGTGGTTGCATGCGTAGTGCGTGTCACGGCCGCGGCTGCAGTGGACTGTGGCTGTGTTGCTGAAGCCTGCTTACTGTTGTTTGGCTGGCTTGTCGAGGCAGCGTTCACTGCCTTTTGGAATAGGGGTTTCAGTCGCTTAGGGCCACGCCCCGAGCCTATTTCGTCAGGCTCTCCGGTGAGTTGTGCCAGCTGGATCAAGGTGAGCTCTACCAATAAACGCTTGTTTTTGCTGGCGCGATAGTTGAGGTCGCAGTCGTTGCAGAGTTTGATGGCGTGTATCAAGAAGCGTTCGGGGCATTTTTGTGCCTGTTCGCGATAGCGTTCGCGGATGTCGGCACTTACCTCGAGAAGGGGTAGTGTAGCTGGCTCACGGCTTACGAGCAGGTCGCGCAGGTGTGCTGTCAGGTTGGTGATGAAGTTTCCTCCATCGAACCCGCGTCGGAGTACCTCATCGAAGAGGAGCATGGTTTCGCTTATTTTATGCTCGATGAAAAGGTCTGTGAATCGGAAATAATAGTCATAGTCCAATATGTTGAGGCTGCCGATGACACCTTGGTAGGTTACATTCCCTTGGGTATAGCTGACCATCTGGTCGAAGAGTGAGAGTGCATCGCGCATGCCTCCGTCGGCTTTTTGGGCGATGATATGTAGTGCAGCTTCTTCGGTAGCGACTCCCTCTTTGGAGGCTACGTTGGCCAAGTGTTCCACGATGTCGCTCAGTTCGATTCGTGTGAAGTCGTATATTTGGCATCGTGAGAGGATGGTGGGCAACACTTTGTGGCGTTCTGTCGTAGCGAGGATGAAGATGGCATGGCGTGGTGGCTCCTCGAGGGTTTTGAGGAAGGCGTTGAACGCTGCCGTAGAAAGCATGTGTACCTCGTCGATGATGAACACCTTGTATCGGCCTATCTGAGGCGGGATGCGCACCTGATCGATGAGCTCGCGGATGTCGTCTACGGAGTTGTTTGATGCGGCATCAAGCTCGTGTATATTATAGGAGCGCTGTTCGTTGAAGGCATGGCACGACTCGCATTGGTTGCAAGCCTCTCCCTCGGGTGTGAGATGTTCACAATTGATTGATTTGGCAAAAATGCGGGCACAGGTCGTCTTTCCCACACCGCGTGGTCCGCAGAAGAGATAGGCGTGTGCCAACTTGCCTGTGAGGATGGCATTCTTGAGCGTTACGATGAGGGATTTCTGGCCTACTACCGTGTCAAATGTGGCAGGGCGATATTTGCGGGCCGATACGATGAAATTATCCATTAGTTGTGTTGATGTCAAGTGTTGTCAATGATGCAAAATTAGTGTAAGATGGGCGAAAAAACAAGTTTACTTGTACTTTTCTGAATCGTTTTTTCTTTTTTGACGACAAGTGATAGAAAGTGTCGTGAAAATCCTCTATCTTTGTATACGATAAAAGAATACAAGGTAAAATGGCTGGAATGAATAGAGTATGGTCGTTCATTGGGCGGCACAAGTATACGATTACAATTGTCGGTTTCTTGCTGATAATATGTTTTTTCGACCAGAACAATCTGTTGCTTCGTTTGCAGCATCGCAAGCAGATAGGTGAGCTGGAAAAGGAGATTGAGTATTACACTGATATCCGTGACAATAGCGTCAAGGGGCTCAAGGAGTTGGAGGATAATGGGGGCAATTTGGAGCGCATAGCCCGTGACAAGTATGGGATGCATTTGTCCGACGAGGAGATATTCATTATAAAGGACTGAGGTATGAAGAAGATACAGCAATACGTTTATATCATAGGTGGTGTCCTCATGGTGGTGGGTGCCGCTTTGTATATTACCGGGTGGACGTTGGCTCCTTACTTGTATGTGGTAGGGGCGTTCATGTTCGGTGCCATGCAGATGCTCGATCGCTATACGGGTACCAGCTTTGTGCTCCGTCGTCTGCGCAGGCAGCAGATATTGGGGGCTATAGTGCTGATGTTCACTGGTGTGCTCATGTTTGCGTGCAAGCACAATGAGTGGATCTTGAGTCTGCTTGTAGGTTGTCTGTTCGAACTCTACACAGCTTTCCGTATCCCTCAGGAATACGAGAAGGAGCAAGTGTGATTGGGGGTTATTCGTCGAGACTCTTGTTTATCTGTTCTATGTAGCCGAGCACCTCGTTTCGGCCGAGTCCTTTTTCTGATGAGGTGACGAAATGGGGAGGCAGTTCTTCCCATTGCTCTGACAGCCGTGCGAGATATCGCTCCACGTTTTCGCGTTGGCGCTGGGTTCCCAGTTTGTCTGCTTTGGTGAATATGATGGAGAAGGGTACTCCATTCTCTCCCAACCATTCGATGAATTCCAGGTCGATGGCGAGCGGTTCGTGGCGTATGTCGATGAGCACGAACAGGTTGGTCATCTCTTTTCGTTGTAGGATATAGCTTTCTATGATTTGTGTGAGCTTGTCCTTGGCTTTCTTTCCGCGTTGGGCATATCCGTATCCTGGTAGGTCGACGAGATACCAGGCTTTATTGATGAGGAAGTGGTTGATGAGCATCGTTTTTCCAGGGGTGGCTGATGTCATGGCGAGCTTGGGCTTGCGGGTGAGCATGTTGATGAGGCTCGACTTGCCTACATTGGATCTTCCGATGAAGGCATACTCGGGCAATCCCGTCTGTGGGCATCGGTCGATGCGGGTATTGCTGATTACAAATTCTGCACTTTTTATTTCCACGGCCTTGATGTTTGTTTTCGGGTAGCAAAGTTACGGTTTTGTAGGTGATTTTACAAATTATTCTTATCTTTGCTCATTGAACTCTAATTTTTTGTAATCGCATGAAAAGATTTTCTACATTCGTATTTGTAGCTCTGATGGCCTTTTGGGTAAAAGCCGAGAGAGTGTATGATGCTGCATCGTATGGTGTCGTTCCAAACACTGGTGCCGATATGGTAGGGCTTGTCGATAAAATGCTCGCTGCGGTGAAGGCCGAGGCGGCAGGCAAGTCTGTCATCGTTCGTTTTGCTCCAGGGCGTTACGACTTCTATCCCGAAGGTGCTGTGCACAGAGAGTATTATATCTCCAATCACGACCAGCACAAGGATCGTGCGGTGGGTATCGCTATTGAGAATTTTGACGGACTTACCCTTGATGGTCAGGGTGCCGACTTCGTCTTCCATGGCCGTATGCTTCCCATGAGCGTGGTCGGTACGGAACATTGTACGCTGCGCCACTTTAGCATCGACTTTGCCACTCCTCATATCGCACAGGCCGAGGTGGTGACGAATGACCCAAAGCAGGGCATCACCTTCCGTGTGGCTCCGTGGGTCAATGCCCGTGTCACTGGTGATGGGGGCTTCGAGCACTATGGCGAGGGTTGGTCGCACCGTCCGGGGTGGGGTATTGCCTTCGATCCCGTCACACGCCGTATACTCTATAGAACGGGCGATATAGGTACTCCTGTGGGACAGGTGCGTCAGATCGATGAGCGTACCTTCCTTGCTCCTGCCTGGAAGGACGGCCGCCTTCCTGTGGGTACTATCGTGGCTATGCGCAGCTACGACCGTCCCTCACCGGGTATCTTCGTGAGTCACGCTACCGACACTCGTATTGTGGATGTAAAGGTGCATTATGCCGAGGGTATGGGACTGTTGGCGCAGATGAGCGAGGACCTCGTGCTCGACGGCTTCTCGGTATGTCTCCGCGGCGATGACGATCCGCGCTACTTTACCACTCAGGCCGACGCTACGCACTTCTCGGGCTGCAAGGGCAAGATACGCTCTGTGAACGGATTGTATGAGGCGATGATGGACGATGCCATCAACGTGCACGGCACCTACCTCAAGGTGGTGGAGCGTGTCGATGACCACACCCTCAAGGGGCGCTACATGCATGGTCAGGCATGGGGTTTCGACTGGGGCTATGTGGGCGACGAGGTGCAGTTTGTACGTTCAGGCACGATGGAGCTCGTGGGTGGCTCGGCCAAGCCTTTCGTGACCGAGGTGGCCGCGATTTCGGTGCTCGATGCACAAGGTTCGCAAGTCGAGGGACTGCATGGTGGCCGAGAGTTTCTCATTCGCTTTGCCGATGCTCTGCCTGCCGAGATTGGTGCTGGTGAGGGCTATGGCATCGAAAACCTTACCTGGACCCCCGAGGTATATTTTGCCGGTAGCACCATCCGCAACAACCGTGCTCGCGGTACACTCTTCAGTACGCCCAAGCGTACGGTGGTGGAGGACAACCTCTTTGACCACACTTCAGGTACGGCCATCCTTCTTTGTGGCGACTGCAATGGCTGGTACGAGACGGGCGCTTGCCGTGACGTGCTCATCCGCCGCAACCGCTTCGTCAACTCGCTTACCTGCATGTTCCAGTTCACCAATGCCGTCATCAGCATCTATCCCGAGATTCCTAACCTCGACGGGCAGGAGGAGTATTTCCATGGTGGCAAGAAGAATGCAATACGCATCGTGAACAATGAATTTGAGAGTTTCGACCATCCGCTCCTCTATGCCAAGTCCATCGACGGCTTGCTGTGGAAGGGCAACACTGTCAGACACAACGAAGACTATGCCCCTTTCCATTGGAACAACAGTAGTGTGCTTCTCGAGCGTGCTACCAATGTGCAGATTGGCAAGGCCTTGTACGGTCAAGGCTGCGAGCTCAAGCAGGTGAAACTGATGCTGTCAGAGTAGGCGTCGTAGGTGCCGTGAACATCACTCGAGGTAGATGCTCACGGTCATAGGCTCCGTGCCGAGGGTCACCTCTTGTGTGTGGAGGTTTTCTGCGGTGTCGTAGTAGCGCAGCTCATAGGTGGCGTTTTGCGGCAAGAGTAGTGTGAACATGTCGTTCATGTCGCGGTGTGGCCCTGCGGTGAGTCCTCCTCCCATCTGCTCGGTGCCGTAGAAGATGTCCACTCCCATGGCCACGCGGTCAGTCGAGTGTGTGGTGGCCCCCCTTTTGGCATAGCCGGCAATGCGCAACTCGGTGTGCTGGCCGCTCTTCATGCGGTAGTCTTGTTGCTGGCGTGCCATGTCTATGTAGTGCTGGGTGACGTTTTCTGCTCCGATGGTCTGGGGCAGGTCCTCGATGGCTGTGCTGTCATCGCCACACCATACCATGGGAAACCAATCGTCGGCCTTGCCGAATCGGGTGGCATAGATGGCATAGCGGCGGTCGGTGGGGTCGGCTTTGGCGGCATCGTTCATAAACCACAGATGGTCGAGCTTGGAGGGGAAGTGGTACTCGGTCACGCGCCATTGGCCATCGAGCCACACCTCGGTCCAGCTGTGATTGCCGCGGTTGTCGTGCCACGATGCAGTGCCGACAAAGCGGGCGGGAATGCCTACGGCTCGCAGCGCATCGACCAGCAGTATCGACAGACCCGTGCACGAGGCCATGCCTTGGCGCATCGACTCGCGCGGACTCTGATTGGTCTTCTCGCGCAGTGTGTTGTACTCTACGCCTGTGAGTTGAGGTATGCGGCTGTTGACTGCGCACAATGCCTGCTCCATGGTGGCGCATGTGTCAACGACTGGAGCTAATAGCTCGTACAGCTCCTTGCGCCACGCATCGCGCACCTCGTCCACCACGTGGTAGGGCAGCACATCGGTGCGGT
This sequence comes from Bacteroidaceae bacterium, assembly GCA_045647345.1. Classification (GTDB taxonomy): domain Bacteria; phylum Bacteroidota; class Bacteroidia; order Bacteroidales; family Bacteroidaceae; genus UBA1189. The sequence continues at coordinate 20,437 of JAZRMG010000076.1, forward strand.
ACACCTCTTCGGGTACCGACTTGGCCCACGCGTAATGATGGCGTGCGCGATGGGCATACTCCACATTCTCCATCAGCAGATTGAGCGACATGGTGTCGCGGTCAGCTTCAGGCATGTGTGTGATGAGGAATGCCAGTTCGTCGTGATACTTGGCATCGTTCTTGTCCAGCAATTTGCCGAGGGCCTCGGGGCGTGCCGATGAGGCGATGGCTGCTTCGAGCTCGGGAGCGTGGCTGCTTCCCGTCTGTGTTCTCCATACTAGGAAGGCAGTGGTGGCTGTGATGGCTATGATGGCTATGATAAATACTATCAGCCTGAATCGTGTGTTGCTCATTTTGTGTGTTTTATGATGTTCAGTATTGCTTTTACCTCTTCCTCGTCGACTGTGCGCAGTGCAAACTCATCGACAGCCTCGCTACCCCCCATTGAGATACGTGGGTTGCGGTGCCTCATACCTCCGGGCACCATCTTCTTGGCGCTGAAGTGGAGGGCGTCGACCTCTGTCTGCGCAAGCTGCCCGGCACAAGCGGCCGTCACACCGCTGCCTGCCATAATCTCGATGCGGCCTTGACCGATGGCTACTGCCCGCTCAATGTTGGCGATACCTTCGGTAGCCTTGTCGTAGCCTCCTGATGTGAGGATGCGTGTGCATCCCGCAGCTATGATGTCTCTGATGGCTTGCTCGTAGTCGGCGGTCATGTCTACCGCCCGGTGGAAAGTACTCTCCATGCCTCTGGCAGCCTCTACGAGCTGTCGTGTGCGTTCGATGTCCACCGTGCCGTCGGCTTTCAGTATGCCGAACACCACGCCCGTGGCACCGGCTCTACGTGCATGGGCGATATCACGCAGCATGGTTTCGAACTCTTCGTCGGTGTAGAGGAAGTCGCCTCCACGTGGACGTATCATGACGCTGACGTCGATGCTCGGAATAGAGCAGGCTTGCTCTATACTTGCCAGGGATGGTGTGACACCGCCCTCGGCGGGCGAGGCGCACAGCTCTACCCTGTCTGCGCCCAAGCGCGCGGCTATGCGGCAGGCCTCGACGGAATAGGTGCAAAGTTCACTTTTCATGGTGTATCTCTCTCTCTTGGGGTTAAAGGTAGTACAAAATGGGCAAACAAACAAGTATTTTGTACAGGTTGTATTTATCGAGCCTTTTGTGGAGTTGCAACTTGTTGCTCTTCAGTCGAAGCTCGCTTGTCATCTAATGACATTGCAAAGGTGCTGCAAGGCCGAAATGGGGTGAGAGATAATGAGAGATAATCTTAAATAATACGCTGATTGTGTGTGGGAAATATTTCGCTTTTTCGCACTTGCGGCGCTGCCACCTCCGTTGACTGAGCAAAGGTCGTGTTTTCAGTGAATTTGTAACTATAAGTCAAAGATCGCCGTTCTCGCTTTGTTTTCTGACGCAAAGGTAATGCATCCCTTTGTGGCATATGCACTTACTTGCTTCTTCTGGTTTCTTCTCTTTGTAAGTGGCTGGGTATGTATGAAATAAAATTTCTTTGTTCTCATGTTGTAGAGGGTGCACCTGCGAGACGCGATTACAGATTACGATTACAGTTAATATGCGCACCCACAAAATGGAGAAAAATGTTTATAAGAAAAAACTCTTCTCTATATATACTGTATACTACGTATACTGAATATATATAGAAGCCCTATATATTAGTCACACTCAAAAATGAGAGAGCAAATTATCTGTAATCGTAATCTGTAATCGTTTTTGGACATTGTACGAAAAGATGTTGTCTCTTTAGTGGACATCCAGGTCTATTCCTATACGCCTTTTAGTTATTTCTTTCAGCCTCTGTCGCGGTGGATTTATCAATATTTGTTAATCCTCCGTAGTATTTAATCCCACTCAAAGAATATAAACTTCCCGAAAAACTTGTAATTGTGTGAAAAAAAATATATCTTTGTAATGATAAACGAATGCGGCCGATGAAGACACAATACATAGGGTGTAACCTGCTGATACCAAGCGAATTCATATTTGTTAACAAGGGGGATAGAAACTGCGTTTTCACCCCTGTCCTTGTGTTGGCCCATAGCGGTCTCCAGTATGACACTGCACGCTGGTACCACTCGTTTTTTTTATCGTGAATCATTAACACAATTAAAACCTTAAAAACATCAATTATGAAATTCAAAGTTTTGTTGGCTGGCCTTATGGTGCCAGTATTGGGTTTCGCACAGGACTTCGCATTCAAGTCGCAGACTCTGGAGCTTCCCGACAATGCGCCTTTGCCTTGCCATCCCGTGCCTCATGAGAGGCAGATTTTGTGGAACGAGACGGAGTTTTACGCCTTCTTTCACTATGGTATGAATACCTTCACGGGTAAGGAGTGGGGCTTCGGTGACGAGAAGGAATCTATTTATGCCCCTAAGGGTATGCCCAATCCCGAGCAGTGGGTGACCTCGGTGAAGGCTGCCGGTATGAAGGGTGGCATCGCGGTGGTGAAGCACCACGACGGATTCTGCTTGTGGCCTACCAAGACGACCACGCATAACATCACTGGTGCGGGCAGTGAGTATGGCCGCACGGCCAATATTCCTCAATTGTTTGCCGAGGCAAGCAAGAAGCACGATATGAAGTATGGCTTTTACATCTCTCCGTGGGACCGTAACTCGGCTCACTACGGCAAGGATACCTATGTGACTGAGGTGTTCCTCAAGCAGTGTGAAGAGTTGGCTGAGTATGGATCTGACCAGTTTGAGATGTGGTTCGACGGTGCCCGCGGTGGCGACGGCTACTATGGTGGCGAGGGTGGCAACCGCAACATCGATGCAGCCATCTACTATGATATCCCCAACTTGCGCTGGCGCGTGCATCAGATTGCTCCCAACTGCGTGATGTGGGGCGTGGGTGGTGAGGCCCGCTGGATCGGTAACGAGTCGGGCTATGCCGGCGAAACCGACTGGGCGATGACCGATCACGACACGGAGGACAACAGTATACGCGGACAAGGTGACATCAACGGATGGTTGTGGCACCCGGGCGAGAGCGATGCCAAGGGTACCACCCACGGCTGGTTCTGGCATCAGGGCGAAGGAATACACAGTGCCGAGCGTCTGTTCCAGATGTATCTCGAGACCGTAGGTCGCAACGCGACACTCATCCTCAATATTCCGCCTGACCAGTATGGTGTGCTCCCTCAGCACAGTGTAACCGAGTTGGCTAAGTTGGGTCAGTTACTCCACTCGCGCCTTGCAGTGCCCGTATATGGCCTTGACGAGACTACCGAGGCTACCGACCTTGCCAAGACTGCTACCATCGAGGTGGACAAGACACGCACTGGTGGTAAGTATGAGAAGGCCAACCTCACCGATGGCAACAAGGAGACCTACTGGGGTGTCAACGATGGCGAGCACAGCGCAACCATCACCCTTACATGGAACACTCCTCAGGTGATCCGCTACCTCGTGATGCAGGAACCCATCAAGCTGGGTCAGCGCATCAAGGAGTTCAAGATTGAGTATAGCGAGGATGGCTCTTCATGGACGGAACTCTGCCCCAATATGCAGACCACTACCGTGGGCTACAAGCGCATCGTCCCCCTCAACGGAAGCACTTCATCGAGCTACGGCAATGGCTACAATGCCAAGAAGTTGCGCATCACTATCGAGGATAGCCGCGCATGCCCCTTGCTCTCGAACCTCAATGTATATTAATTGGAGAAAAACATCAATACGAACGATTTAAAAAACACAGGAATTATGAAAAAGACAACTATATTACTTTCTGCTGCGTTGATGTTTTTCGGACTCACCGCAAAGGCGCAGACAACGATTACCTTTGATGCCGAGGACTACAAGGCTATCGGCGTGTATGACAAGTGGGAGGAGAGCCCCTTCCGCACAGGCGAGCTCGAGGGCAACGCAGGTGTGGCCCTCAACCCCAGCACCACACCCGATGCGGTGCTCGGCGTAGCTCCCAACAGCAGTGAGAAGGTGGTGGCCTTCCAACGTAGCCGCTATGCAAGTAACGTATATGGCGTGCGCATCGACCTAAAGGAACCCATCCGCGTGACCAAGGAGTTGCAATATATTCATGTGATGACCTACCTCAAGGATAAGCCTGCCGCAAGCCGTATGATGGTGATCGGACTGGGTAAGCGTCTTGAGGCAAGTTGGAGCGGACAGGCCAAGGACGATGTGGAACAGTTCTGGAGCCTCACACCTGCCAATGTAGAACCCAAAGACGGATGGCAGGACATCGTGGTGAGCTTCAAAGGATTCTCATACTCGAAGGAGGAGAACGCCAATAGCGGTATCGACCTCCACTCGCTCGTCATCGTGCCCGACGTGCGCACCCCCGACGAGGACGCTGCCGACTGGGTAGCCTACTTCGACGAGATTGTAGTAGACAACAACCCTGACAAGCGCTTCTCGACCGAGCAGTATGCACTCACTTATGACAAGGAGGCTACCATAAGCCGTGGCGACCGCTCGCTCAATAAGGTGGGTCTCACCGTAGGTGACAAGACCTACGAGTCGGCCGCACGCAGCAAGAAATACTACTCTGACAACACCACCACCAGCGTCTTCTCGGCCAAGGCCGGTGAAGAGGTGCAGCCCACCTTTGGGTACTCGGGCGGCTGGATGAGTGCCTACGTCTATACCGACTGGGGTTGTGATGCCCTCTTCAAGGATGCCCTCAATGATAATGGTACTCCTGCTGAAGGCAGTGACGTGGTGAGCTACAATGCCTTCCAGATTGATGGTACTTGGTACAAGAGCGACGGCACCACCCGTGGCGACGGTAACGGTATCGGTCAAGGCGTGCCCAAGTTTACCGTGCCTGCAGGCACAGCTCCCGGCTTCTACCGCATGCGCTACAAGGTGGACTGGAATAGCATCGACCCTGCCGGTGGAAGCACAATTATCTCTGATGGTGGCGGCATCGTGGATGTGATGCTCGACGTGCATGGAGACAAGGTGGCAGTGAATGCTTCGCAGCTCAATGGCGACATCTATGCAGCCGACGGAACTGACCTGATAAACTATGAAGTAGGCTATGAGCAACCCCTGAAGGTGAAGATTGTTCCCGCTCCCGGCTTCGTGCAATACGGCTTCACCCTCAAGTATGGCTACAATGTTGCAGCTAAAGAGCAACTCGACGAGAAGGGCAACCCCAACTATATAGAGGTAAAAGTACCCTACACCGAGGTGGCTGGCGATGGCACCTACACCATCCCTGCCGAGTACATGCGCGGTAGCCAGGTGAGCATCGAGGGCGACATGCAGCAGGTGCAGCCCTACACCGTAGAGGTTGTTGGCCTCGAAGGTCAAGGTGGTGTGGTATATGCAAATATCGAAACTACCCATGGCGGCACGGTGAACGCAACGCAGTTCTTTACCGTTGATCAGGTAGAGCCTATCGCAGTGGATGGCTACGATGGTGAGGTTACTCTCAATGGCCGCGTAATTACCGTTACTTATACCTTGGGAGCAGAGCCTTGTCGCGAAATCTCTTCTCTTTCTGAGCTCAAGAACTACAAGCTCTATTACATCAAGAATAAAAACAATGAAGGTTACCTCGCCTGGAATACCAACATTACAGATACCTATCTGAGCATTCGTGGTGTGACCAATTTTGGCAGTGGAGAACCCAAGGCTGACGTTCGCGCACAGTATGCCGAGGAGGTAAGCCCTTTTGATGAGACCGTCGTGTGGCAGATCATTTCAGAAGATGATAAGTATTACTTGTACCAGCCGGCAAGAAAAGCTTACGTGGCTCGCGACGGTAGAGACTATAAATTCTCAGAAACCAAGACCGCTCTGGATGCTATCCGTGACAATGGCGATGGCACATTCGGATTCCACGCTGGCGGTGGCTATAGCGATGGCTCGCAGAGTTTTGCCTGCATCGTGACCAATGAAAACGAGATGGCTGTGCGCAACTGGACCTGGAGCGACCACGGCTCGGTGATGCAGATCATTGAGAACCCCAACGTCTATACCCTTGAATATACCGTAGAGGTAGTAGACGGTAATGCTGGTGGTGGTATCACCATGGACGGCACCGACTATCTGCATGGCGCCAAGGTGATGGCTACCGAGTTTCTCACTGCAGCCGATGTGACGGCAAAAACTCTCTTCTTGTCAGAAGGAGAGGTGACTGTCGATAAGGACAATGCCAAAATCAGCGTAGCCTATTCGGGTCCTGTGCTCAATGCCGACAGTTACTATACGCTCGAGTGTATGGCCACCGATCATGGTAGATTCATCGAAGATGATGGCACAAGTGTCAATGGTCGTTCGACCAAAGGCTCATACTTTATGTTCGAGCCTGGCACAGCTGCCGGCACCTACTACATCAAGAGTGTAGTGTCGGGCAAGTATATCAATGCCAACGACAATGCCGTCACTGTAGATGAAGAGAAGAAGACGGCATGGGTGCTGGACGTCCCTGGCCATACGGCTGGAGTGGCGACCTTTGAGGATGGCACTACCGACAACTTCCTTAACAACAACTATACCGCAGGTGCCCCCTACCTCAAGGCCAATTATCATAAGGGTGGCCCCGGATCGGGCAATGCCTGCTCGCTCTGGAAACTCACCGAGTATAAAGATGTAGAAGAGGTGCTGGCGCAATGGAAAGCGTCGACCCTCCCTTACCTCGGCTATGTGGGCGGCTACTCAGTTGATTTGCACGACGAGATTGAAGCTGTGGCAACAATTGCCGACAAAGAGGCTTTCGAGGCTGCCTACGACGTAATCGCTATCGATGCTGCTACTTATTACCGCTTGGTGTGCGTGTCTCCGAAGGCTGGCAACAATGGCGACGCATCGTACAACACGCTGACCTTCGATGGACAGGGCAACTTGGTGACACGCCAAACCGATGCTACTGATTGGAACCAGCTGTTCCGCTTCGAAGATGCTGGTGAAGGCAAGTACTATCTGCGAAACATCAACGCTAATGCTTACCTCAACAAGATTGGCCGTGGCGATTACCGCTCAGCAGTGGTGGCAAAGGATGCAGCTTGTAAGGTGGAGATGTTGCCCTATGAGGGGACTGTCATCCAATGGAAATTGCATAATAGCGAGAGTAGTGATAGCAGGGATTGCCTGTTTGCCGAGAACCATCCTGGCGAGACCGTTCCTTACGCTTGCTCAGGTTGGGAGGCTGGTGCTGCCTCTGCTTCGGCATGGTATGTCGTGCCCGTCACCGACTTTGCTCACACCCTCACCGTGGGCGATGTCAAGTGGGCAAGCCTGATGCTCGGATTCGAGGCTGCAATCCCCGCCGAGGTGACTGCCTATGTAGTGTCATCGGTGGAGGACGGCTATGCTCAACTCGCCGAGGTGGAGGGCGTGCTCCCCGCAAACACAGCGGTGCTCATCAATGCTGAAGCCAGCGACTATGAGTTTGCCTACTCTGCTGCTACTCCTGCCACGGTCGCTGCCAATGAGTTGGAGGGTACACTCTACGACAAGAATGTGGAGGGTGCAGCCTATGCATTGGGCGTGAAGAATAGTGTGGTGGCGCTCTACACCGTGAACCTCGACCAAGCCGAAGGTACCGCCTTTATCAACTATGCATACAAGGCCTACTTGCCCAAGACCACCGAAGCTGCCTCTATCAGCCTCCGTATCGAGGGTGCTACCAGCATCGAGAATGCAGAAATCAGAAATGAGAAGTCAGCAATGATATACGACCTTATGGGCCGTCGCGTGGAGAAGATGGTAAAGGGCGTGTATATTGTGAATGGAAAGAAAGTTGTGAAGTAAAGCTCCCTTAAAGAATTGTGGAAAAGACATATATCGCTCCCATGATGGAGGAACTCAACATCGAAACCATAGAGATGATGGCTGTTAGTATTGTCACCAGTGATGACACCATTGATTCTAAAGATGCCCTCAGCAATGGTCGTCGCGGCACCTGGGGCGACCGATGGAGTGAATGATGATGATACCGTAATCTTCGGAATGAAGCATACTGAGAGGGAGGGGTTGCCGTACGCGGTGGCCCCTCCGTGCTGTGGGTGAGTGTCAGACGAGGGGGGTGTGTCGCTCTGTTAACAATTTTTGGCAATAATATAGATGTTTACCCAATCATGTGATTTCAGCGTTAGTGTCATCCTGAACAAAGTGAAGGAGCTCGCAAGCGTTTCTTGCTAAGTCCCAGCGCGAGATCCTTCACGATGTTTAGGATGACAGAGACCTCTGGGTAAACTGCTATATTATCTCCCAATTTTTTTTGTTATCCGTTTGCAATTCCGTCAGGCTTATATTATTTTTGTACCCTATAAATAGGATATTTGTGTGACTATGAAGAAGACCATACTACTTGCACTGCTCGCACTATGCAGTGCCGTGGGCTCGGACCTGCAGGCCGAGAACATCATCATCAAGGGAAACGTCGAAGGCATCAAGAAGGGTCGCCTGCATCTGATCGCACGCACCTCGGAGGAGGGCGTCGACACGCTGGGAAGTTGCGACTTCAAGCGGGGTAGGTTTACCCTGAAGGCCCAGGCCGAAGAGCCTATGGCCACACAACTCATGCTCGAAGGCTTCGCGGGCGGCTTCATGCTCTTTGCCGAGCCTGGGACGACCTATAGGGCCTACCTGAGCAGCGACGACAACTACTACATCAAGGGTGGCACGCTCAACGACAGCTATGCGGCACACATGAGACGGGCCGACTCGCTGCGCACAGCCATCGACGCATTGCAGCAACGCTACGACGCGATGCGTGCGGCCAAGAAGCTGCGCAGCGCAAGCCTCGTCAACGACACCCTGCGACGCGAGCAGGAGACGCTGCGCACGTGGACTGCCGAGTTCCTACGCACCAACGACAACATCATCACTGCCTATACCCTCTACTCGAACATCGTGATGCGCGAGGCTTCTCTGGCCGAGACACGCAAGCTCTATGCTACCATGGGTGAGGGGGCGAAGGACACGCAATATGGCCGCATGATAGAGGAGCGCATCGTCCGCATGGCCAAGACGGAGGGGGGCGCTCCCGCACCCGACTTTGCCCTGCCCGACACCTTGGGCAACATGGTGTCGCTGGCCAGCGTGAAGGGAAAGGTCAAGATCGTCGACTTCTGGGCCAGCTGGTGCGGACCCTGCCGACTCAACAACCCCGCA
>JAZRMG010000077.1:0-2861 GCA_045647345.1 Bacteroidaceae bacterium
CACATATTCGCGACCCAGCTTATTAGCCTGCTCGGTGAGGGCGGCATCGTGGTTCTCATCGAAAACCAACTGGGTGAGTCCATAGCGGTCGCGGAGGTCGACGAATGTCATACCACCCATCTTACGGGTACGCTGCACCCATCCGGCCAACGTCACCTTTTGTCCTACATTGGAGATGCGCAGTTCTCCACAAGTATTCGTTCTGTACATAATAAATATGATAAGTTATATTTTATTCAAATAGATGACAAAAGTACTACAAAAAATCGAGTTAGTAAAAACAATACCAGTTTTATTTACATCGCAAAGCAGTTATACAGAAATCATCAAATATATTTGGTGTTTCGGCTAAAAAGCACTACCTTTGCACCCGCTAATACGAGATGTTAGCTATTCAAATCATTAACTAATTAAAAATTAACAAAATGGCAACAAAAATCAGATTGCAGAGAAGAGGTCACAAGGACTACGCGTTCTACTCTATCGTAATTGCTGATGCAAGAGCTCCACGTGATGGAAAATTTATTGAGAAGATTGGTACTTACAACCCCAACACCGATCCTGCCACAGTAGATTTGAATTTCGAGAGAGCTATGTATTGGGTTGGCGTAGGTGCTCAGCCTACTGACACCGCACGTAACATCCTTTCTCGCGAAGGTGTGTACATGATGAAACACCTCCAAGGTGGTGTAAAGAAGGGTGCTTTCGACGAAGCTACCGCTCAGGCACGCTTTGAGGCATGGAAGAACAACAAGCAGGCTAACCTCGCTGCTATCGTAAGCAAGAACGAGCAGGCTAAGCGCGATGCTGCCAAGGCCGCTCTCGAAGCAGAGAAGAAGGTTAACGAGGCTATCGCTCAGAAAGTAGCAGAGAAGAAGGCTGCTGCAAGACTTGCAGAAGCTGAGGCTGCTACCGCTGAAGAGGCTCCCGCTACAGAGGAAGCTGCTGAGGCATAAGCCGTGTGCATAATCCGCAAACAAAATGAAAAAGAGTCCTTCGGACTCTTTTTTATTTATATCACTCATAAAACAAAGGAACAAAACATGGGATGCACCAAACACTGCACATTCAAAACACCCACGAAACTACGAGTAAAGGAGCATCCCAGTCACGACACCACCAGCGAATAGGAAACCATTACAAGCCAAAAACACCCAACGCATTGGTATAAGTTTCACCTGCTACAACTTCGGGGTCCACTCCAAATATTTCGGCCAGCTTCTCCACTACACGCACCACATAGGCGCTCTCGTTACGCTTGCCACGATAGGGAACAGGAGCGAGATAAGGCGAGTCGGTTTCTACGACGAGACGCGAGAGCGGCACCTCGCGCAACGCTTCCGGCAGAATCGATTTCTTGAAGGTCACCACCCCGTTGATACCCAGCATAAATCCGGAGAATTCAAGCAGGGAATGAGCTTCATCGGCCGTACCGGTAAAACTATGAAAAACGCCACGCAATGCCGTGCCCTTATAATGCGAGAAGAGCGCATAGAGGTCAGCAAAAGCCTCACGTGAATGAATGACAAGGGGCAAGTCATGCTCGAGTGCCCATGCTATCTGCTCTTCGAGAGCCGCCAATTGCTCCTTCTTGTAGGTGACATCCCAGTAAAAATCGAGTCCCACCTCACCGATAGCAATAAAGGGGGAATTCCCGTCCCCCACCCTATGACTACACAACAGACTCTTCATCTCATCCAGGACCTGACGATAACCCTCCTTCACCTCAGTAGGGTGGAGGCCAAGCATGGGATAGCACAGGTCAGGGAACTCGCCACAGACCTGCAGCATGGGCTTGATAGAGGCCATATCGATATTGGGCATGAGGATATGGGTAATGCCCGCCTCGCGAGCACGACGCATCACCTCGGCACGGTCTTCACCGAACTCCTCTACGAACAGATGGCTATGTGTATCTATGATATTATACATCGCGTTCCATGAGCATAGCCATAAACTGGCGCAACACCTCTTTCTTCTCTTCCGCCACGCTGAGCGCTTCGAGCTCGGCCTTTGCCATGTTATAATAACGCTCCTCTATCGCGCGACTCATCGCAGGCAAGCCTATCTCGTTATAAATGTTCGTAACGGCAGCCACCTTCTCATCCGGGTTGATGTCGGTAGCCGTGGCCCAATGATCGAGCACGGCACGCTGCTCCTCATTGGCCAGACGGAGAGCATTGATATAAAGGTATGTCTTCTTGTTGCACAGGATATCACCGCCAATCTTCTTGCCAAACACTTTGGGGTCGCCATACACATCGAGATAGTCGTCGCGCAACTGGAAAGCAAGCCCTATACACTCACCCAAGCGATAGAGATGCGCCGCATCCTCCTTTGAAGCCCCACCAAGGATGGCTCCAATCTTGAGCGCACATGCCAAGAGTACAGAGGTCTTGAGGCGTATCATCTCGATATACTCATCCTCGGCCACATCGTTGCGCGATTCGAAATCCATATCATACTGCTGGCCCTCAGCGATCTCTATCGAGGTGCGATGGAAGGTAGCCATCACTTCACGGAAATGGACATCATCGACATGCGACATATAGACATCAGCGAGCGAGAGCATCACATCGCCCGAAAGGATGGCCGTGTTGGCATCCCAACGCTTATGTACGGTGGGCTTTCCACGACGCACATCGGCATTGTCCATCAGGTCATCATGAAGGAGAGTGAAATTATGATATATCTCGAGTGCCAACGCGGGATCGAGTATCTGCTCCACATCGTCGCGATACATGTTGTAGGCCATGAGCATCATGGCAGGACGGATACGCTTGCCGCCAAGCGAGAGAATGTATTTTACCGGCTCGTAGAGGTGCATCGGCTCGTGTGCATAGTCGAGCGTTTCGATGTGG
>JAZRMG010000078.1:0-12340 GCA_045647345.1 Bacteroidaceae bacterium
CAGTTGGAACAACGAAGGTCACCGTGCGGGCCAGCGTCAGCGTTTCGTGAGAAATGCCGATGGTAGCACACGTCCGCAGCGTCCCCGCTTCAATCGCGAGGAGGGTGGTGCACCCCGTTATGCAAAGGTAGAGCGCCCACAGCGCAGTTCGTTTAACCCTAATTTTGAGAACAACCGACCTCGATTCAATCGTGAGGGAGGCTTCAACAGCGAGCGCAGTCATGAAGGTGGTTACAACCGTGAACGTTCATTCGGTGGCGAGCGCAACTACAACAGCTTCGGTAACGACCGTGGCTACAGTAACGAACGCACCTATAGCCGTGGCAATAGCTACAACAGCGACTACAACCGTGCTGAGAGCAAACCCTACAGCCGTCGTCCCCAGCAGGGCAACACATGGAATTCTGATGCTGAAAACACCTTCCGTCCCAGCTACAACCGCGAGGGTGGCGAGGGATACAACGCACGTCCCCGCTTCAATCGTGAGGGAGGCTATGGCCAGCGTCCCGCAGGTGGCGGCTTCGGTCAGCGTCCTGCCGGTGGTGGTTTCAAGAAGGGTGGCTTCGGTGACAACAAATACAGCAAGAAGAAGCAGATCATGTATCGTGAGGAGATGAAGGATCCCAACGAGCCTATCCGCTTGAACAAGTACCTCGCCAATGCTGGCGTATGCTCACGTCGCGAGGCCGACGACTTCATCACTGCCGGAGTAGTGACCGTAAACGGAGAGATCGTAACCGAACTCGGTACCAAGGTAAAGTTGGGCGATGAGGTACGTTTCCACGACCAGACCATCAGCATCGAGCGTAAGATCTACATCCTTCTTAATAAGCCAAAGGATTATGTGACTACCGTAGATGATCCTCAGGACCGCAAGACCGTGATGGATCTCGTGAAGGGTGCTTGCAAAGAGCGTATCTATCCCGTAGGTCGTCTCGACCGCAACACCACCGGTGTGCTTCTCCTCACCAACGATGGAGAGATGGCATCGAAGCTCACACACCCCCGCTTCCTCAAGAAGAAGATCTACCACGTACGTCTCGACAAGAACCTCACCGCTGCCGATATGCAGCAGCTCGCTACAGGTATCCAGCTCGAGGATGGCGAGATCCATGCCGATGAGGTGAGCTACACCCACGAGACCGACAAGACCCTCGTAGGCGTAGAGATTCACAGCGGTCGCAACCGTATCGTGCGTCGTATGTTCGAGCACCTGGGCTACCACGTGCTCCGTCTCGACCGCGTACAGTTTGCCGGGCTCACCAAGAAGAACCTCCGTCGTGGCGACTGGCGCTTCCTCACCGAGAAAGAGGTCAACATGTTGCGCATGGGAGCGTTTGAGTAAGAAAGGGGGGACCCACCCCATCCCTCCCTGTAGGGAGGGTGACTAGGGAGGGCGACTAAATCGAAAACCTTGTATATTATAATAAGTATTAATTAATAACAGATTCACTCTTCAGCGATGCCTGAGTCCCCTCCCTAGAGGGAGGGTTAGGGTGGGTCTCCAGTTTAGATTATGAACACAATCATCAGAACACGTATCGTTGACCTCTTGCAGCGCACCGACTTTGGTGCTATGGTCAACGTAAAAGGATGGGTACGTACCCGTCGTGGCAGCAAGCAGGTCAACTTCATCGCCCTCAACGACGGTTCTACCATCAAGAACATACAGATTGTAGTAGACCTTGAGAACTTCGACGAGGAGATGCTCAAGAAGATCACCACCGGTGCATGTATCAGCGTCAACGGTGAACTCGTACAGTCAGTAGGCGCAGGACAGGCTGCCGAGATTCAGGCACGCGAGATCGAGGTATTGGGTGAGTGCGACAACACCTACCCCTTACAGAAGAAAGGCCACTCTATGGAGTTCCTCCGCGAGATTGCCCACCTCCGTCCCCGTACCAACACCTTCGGTGCTGTATACCGCATCCGTCACAACATGGCCATCGCCATCCACCAGTTCTTCCACGAGCGTGGCTTCTACTACTTCCACACCCCCATCATCACCGCTTCAGACTGTGAGGGTGCAGGTCAGATGTTCCAGGTGACCACCATGAACCTCTACGACTTGAAGAAGGATGAGAACGGTAGCATCAACTACGACAACGACTTCTTCGGCAAGCAGGCTTCGCTCACCGTATCAGGTCAGCTCGAGGGTGAGCTCGCAGCAACCGCTTTGGGCGCTATCTACACCTTCGGTCCTACCTTCCGTGCAGAGAACTCCAACACTCCGCGTCACCTCGCTGAGTTCTGGATGATCGAGCCCGAGGTTGCCTTCAACGATATCTTCGACAACATGCAATTGGCCGAGGACTTCATCAAGCACTGCGTACGCTGGGCACTCGAGCACTGCTACGACGATGTAAAGTTCCTCAACGATATGTTCGATAAGGAGCTCATCGCTCGTCTCGAAGGTGTTATCAAGGAGGACTTCGTACGTCTCCCCTACACTCAGGGTATTGAGATTCTCGAGGCTGCTGTAGCCAACGGCCATAAGTTTGAGTTCCCCATCTTCTGGGGTGCCGACCTTGCCTCAGAGCACGAGCGTTACCTCGTAGAGGGGCACTTCAAGCGTCCCGTCATCCTCACCGACTATCCCAAGGAAATCAAGGCTTTCTATATGAAGCAGAACGAAGATGGCAAGACCGTACGCGCCATGGACGTACTCTTCCCCAAGATTGGCGAAATCATCGGTGGTTCAGAGCGTGAGGCCGACTATAACAAGTTGCTCACTCGCGTAGAAGAGTTGGGTATCCCCATGAAGGACATGTGGTGGTATCTCGACACCCGTAAGTACGGTACATGTCCTCACTCAGGCTTCGGCCTCGGCTTCGAGCGTCTGTTGCTCTTCGTGACTGGTATGACCAACATCCGCGACGTCATTCCCTTCCCCCGCACTCCGAACAACGCTAACTTCTAATCGTTGCGTTAGCGTATATAAGTATGATGAGGGCGTGTCAATCGACACGCCCTCAACGTTTTACTGCTTTCACTTTTGTAGTCGGTCACAAATTTGTCACACTTTTTTCACGCACGTTCCCTCGACTGGGAACGAAGAATTATCTATATTTGCAGTGCAATTCGTCACAATGCTATGAAAACAACTGCACATATACTGCTTACCATCGGGGTAGCCCTGCTTTGCGCTTGCAATGCCACAACTGACAAGAAGAGATACTCCCCTAACGAAGAACAATACGTGGCACACGAGTTACTCGCGAAAGCCAACAAGGTAGGCACCGATGATAATGAGCAGCGCATGATGCTTTTCGACAAAGCTATTTATCACTTTGCCAATATCGTGGTGCGCAGCGATGCCAACGACACTCTACGTGCCGATGCCCTATTCACCTTGCGATGGATAGAGGCGTACGTGAAACACGACTATGAGCAGGCCCTGCAATACCTCAACCAATACCTCGAACTGGTGGGCCCCAATCACGAAAGTTTTCCCACCTGCCTGGCCTACAAGGCCGATGACCTCTGGCACTTCGGTGCCCAAGACTCGGCTTTGCACTATGCCTACCTTGCATTGGAAGCGCCACATACCCCGAACGATGCCATCGAGTACATCTGCCACCATATCCTCTGGAACATCTACGACAATCGCGAGATGCCAGACTCGGCCAGTCGCCACAAGGCACTGCACATGAAGATACGCGAGAGCCGCGTGTTTGAGCCCATGACGATGGAGCAACTCAAGAGTCAGTTGCAGGCCAATGTCATCGCCCCGACGAGTAGGCGCACGCCGCTCATCCCCATCGTGTGCATTGCCGTAGTCCTTATCGTGGGATTGTATGTGGCGTACAAGTGCCGTCGCCATGCCAAGCCAACGACACCTGTCGCAAAGAACACACCCACCAAAGCCGAGATACTGAGCAACGCGCTTGTCCAAGGTAGCAAAGCCTTTGCACTGACATCCGTGTATGACGACATCGCCACCATGCAAATCAACGAAAGAGAACTCCCCAATCTCTCCTACGAGACGGCTCGCGCAATGGAGCGCACCCTGCTCGACGCATTCGGTGAGTCGTGTCGCACCCTGCTCGCCAATGGTGACCTCAACGATCAGGAACTCATCTGCGCATTGGGTATGTATCTCGGCTATTCCAATACCATCATTGCCCATCTCGGTCACACCACCACAGCCACCATACGCAAACGCAAGGAGCGCATCCGCAAGAAACTCCCTACCGAGTTTTGCGATGTCATCTGTGGAGGCAAGAGGCAAGAGTGAGGCAACGGACAAGTCAAGAACTGTCGTCACGTCTCCTCATTTGCAAAAAACTTACCTTTGCAACTTTCGGGGCGTTCTCAAAAATTTTCTTCTTCGCTGTAACCTTTTGGTTAGTGGTGTTGTCTAATTGACGGTGACACCACAAAAGAGTGAACAAGATAAACGAACAAACTAAAACAGCGAACAATATGAAAAAGTTTTTCAAGGTGCTGCTCGGTCTGCAGGTGGGCGACACCTTCATGCCCCGCCGTAGCATGCCCCTCATCGTCAAGGCCGTGGGCGACACCACGCTCACCGATGGCCTGCGCCGCAAGTACCTCCTGGTGGCCGATGCCAGCTACCCCCATCACAACACCTTCCGCCGCGACTACTGGGTCGAGGGCATAGGCTCCCTGCAGATGGGTATCCTCACCAACGACTTCATTAGGATAGGCGTGATGAGACGTATGCTCTACTGCACCCACGAGGGGGACACCATATACAACTACGAGAAGAGCCGATAACGCGAATTCACGATACGTTATTCTGCGTATTCATCGTTTTCTGCAGATAAGCAGTCTTCCAAGTCATCAGGAATCACAACCTGCGTTTTCACAACGGACAAAGACTTTTCGCGCGGTGCTGGCCTGCTATTTACGGGTAAAAAGAAAAGAAGTTGTGGCAGTTAGCCCCGCCACAACTCTTTCATTCTATCGCATATGTCACCCTATGCCTATGAGTTATTGCTTCGTTTTCACCAAACGCTTAACACCATCAATGATATAAATATTGTCGTGCAGGGTATGCTTTAAGCGTGTGCCGTCTAAGCGATAAATTGTTCCATAAGTGTTAATCGGCACCTTAACTTCCTCAACAGAAACGCTACCAGATTTGAAGGTGTAAACATCGCCCAATCGCGTGGCATAATAATCATAATGATTGTGGTAATATTCCACATACAATGAGAATTCACAATTGCTTTCGACTTCGTTAAAAAGCACGGAATACTCTTCTATACCTCCAGGTTGAATTTCTTTGGAAGAGACTACTGTCTCTTTGATACTATACCCGCCACCTACGGAGTCATATCCGTATAATATAAAAGCGAGGCCCCTGTAATAAGGCTCTTCGCTATGGTTACGTATTGTAAAATTCGCTACTACACCATTGGGGTCAATCTCTGCTTTTATGATTTCCAAGTTTGCCGGAGACTTGGGAGCGGGCAGTACTTCCACTTGAAATTTGGCATAATAATTTACAGTATCAATTCTTTCGGCTATCCACAAATTATAGTCTCCACCAACTGGGATGGAGAGTTCTGAATAGCATTCCATAATTTCATGCTGACGCATGTAGAGTGTAGCGTATGTGAATCCAAAAAACTGTGTACCATCCTTAGATGTCGCCACTAGCCAAAGAGGCATGTTGACGTCGTCGCCAATGTTCTCTACAGTAGCCTTCACCTCGAAAGGCATATTCGCCACAATCTTATCGCTGTAAGTAATATTCGTTATTTTTAGTTTACGAACAGGGTAAAGCACGACACTTTTCACCTCGTTGTCCTCCCCGATGACAACCTCAAAATAACTTTGAGAGCCGCCTATTCTTTGCCAAACATCGTCAGGATTAAGTTTGCAGATAGTAGCAACATGGTGAGTCCCTTCAGGAAGGTCTTCTTCCCTTATATACATCGAGATCAATTTGAATTCAGATTCGTTACCCGCTAAGGTAAAGGAACCGCCATCCTTAAGTACCTCCACGACTTCACCCTTCTCGTTTAACAATCCGAAACCAACATGAGCCGTTATGGTCTCAAGGTTGGGATTGTGAAAGACTACAAGCAACTCCTCCTCATCGCAGAACACATCTCGGGGAGTAAAAAGTTGCAAACGTGCAGGTTCTCCCGTCGGAGGTTGGATTCCCACCACCATTCGTTGGTCTAAGTTATAACCGTCAAGAGGAGCCTGAGGATTTATGAGTGCCAATTTGAAGTAACCATCCAATATTCCGCCCCACCCCCAATTGAAGTGGTAAAGTCCATTACCATCGTAACCATCACACACAAAGGCATGCGCCGATTTGATTGATTTACCAGCGAATAGCACGGGCCGACCAGCCTGCAATTCTGAGTAAAGCATCTGCTCCCATTCGTCAATGGTGTAATTCGAAAGCTTTCTATACTCCAGGTTCACATCATAATTGAAATACTTCTTCAACGCATATGCTGCATTTTCAAGAAAAATTCCTGTACCCACAGTAGACGTATAATCAGCCTGCGCACCTTGACCACAATAAAGCATGAGTTCGGACACTGCGGGTGCTTCGGCGGTATAAGGGTATTCATCCAGCATTTCGCTCCATCGGAATGTCGTGGCCGGCAGTTCTGGGCAGTAGAGCTTGGCAGATCTAGTGGTGTATGCGGGAATTGCTGTGGCCGATTCCGCAGGCCACTCGTGATATCTCATAATTTGCGCCAATGCCGTTGCTGTACACCCTGTCGCACTACGATCCCCTTCATGAAGCGGGCATTGGTTGTTATAAGGTGTGTCTTGATGCCAAATAGAGGTAATCATAGGCGCAATCGCTGCCCATTGGACACTGCTCACCCTTGCAGCCTGAGGTTGTTGTGACATTGTGGCAATGAGCGCAATTTGGTCGGCATATGTTTGCAGCCATGCCGCCACATTGTCGGGTATATCTTCCAAGTCGAAATGTCCTTCTGTTGCATAACCCAAAACTTCGTCCGTACGGTCGTCGCCCGAAATAATAACATAGCCCGCACAATTCTCTGCATTGAAAATGTAGAAGGCGGGAAGTTCTGCACCCGCTTTCATTCCACCCATCCTTCGGGTAGGAGCATATGCAGGTTCATCACTTTCAAGGGCGACTCCAAAATTGTGTTCCATCATAAATTTCTGGGCCTTGCTCTTTGCCAACTCCTTATCAACGGGTCCTGCCCAAGATGCGATGCTTACTAAAAGAAGAGGCAACACAAAAATGTATTGCGCGAATTTCTGTTTGTTCATTATTAGTATGTTTAAGTTTTTCGCAAGATAGGTAATACTCGCATTTATACTCATCATAAATTAGAAATAAACTACTTGTATTGCGAACAATTCAATTGCACACACTATACTGGAATTTGGATAAACCTGATACAATTGGCAACATATTTTCAACTGTCGTACAAAAAAGCCGCTACCATATTCAGGCCCAACATCTTGGTCCGAGTCTTCAGCAAGTATGTCCCATAGTCGGCACGTTCCTTGACTTTCTGTTCCTCTTCCTGTATGCGACGACCTATCTTCCAGAACATCTGCACGCGGCTGAAACCCACACTACGAACTGCATTTTTCCTAGCAGATTTATTTTCTCGCAGACTCCGTTATATAGGCCATTAATCTCTTGTATCTCTTTCATACAACCATTTTCCACCTTTTCGCTGCAAATATAGAATTTTTTTCAAGATTGACCAAAGAAACTCCTACTTTTCATCTTTCGTCCGCATGAGGCTTATTCAGAGGTCTATAAACAAACAACGCAACAGGGTGCGGTGCAGGGTACGGATGAAATGTTGCGACAGGGGTTGCTGTTTCTCGCCCGACTCCATCAGCATCATCTGTAGGCCTACATAGCTAGCTTTCATCTCCTCACAATCACGAAAGTCGGCCTCACCTATCACCTTACCAAAGAGCAGCAATATCTCTGTCTGTCCGTAGGTAAGCGTATTGCCCTCGATGTGGTTGCTGTTGTAGTTGAAGTCTATGGAAGAACTAAAGTTCTCGTCGTCGCAACCGACGCTTTCACACCGCGTCGGTCTCACGCAGACGGGCGCAGATTTACGCAGAGACTTTGCGAGTTGCTGCGCTTGTAACTTCCTCCGCTTCGTTCGCCCCTCTGGAGAGGGACAGTTTGCGGCTGCGCCGAGCGTACACACTCCGAATGGTAGCGAGGGCGCAGCAACTCGCAAAAGTCCTTTAGGTCGCCTAAAGGCCAAGGGACTATTATCTAAACTCCTTCACACCTCAGCTCCTTCGGATTGTACTTTTTGTATACGATCTGTGTACAAGTTTGTGTACGATTTTTTGGCTTAACTTTTGTGTTGTTCAGTGGCTTACGCTGCTAAAAGTGTACTTCCCTTCTTCCACTTCTCCCTTTCTGTTTTCGAGGTTTTCACAAACACACCTTGGCGCACCTTGACGATGTAAAACTCCTTGGTCAGGCGGGCCAGTTTCTTGGCTATGCCATTCTGCTTGAGTCCGAAATCTTCGCCCAAGCACACTGCCTCGGCGGTGGTGAACTGCTTGGGCAACATCTGCAGGAAGGCCAAGGCGCTCAGATATACACGCTTCGGCTCTTCCTTCTCCTCACGACGCAGACGGTCGTAGATGGTGGAGGTCTGCATCATAGTATAGAAGATATAGGCGAGGCCCCAGTGCAGGTCGGCCTCGGCTACGGCAAACTGCTTCTCGGCGAACAGCTCTTCCGCAGAGCCCATCTCCTCGTGGCGACGCAGCACAGCGATGATCATCAGCATGCGGTAGAGGTTGAGGCGCGAGCGCAGGATGGGGGCACGCAGGTCCTTGTCGGGCAGGGCAAGGGAGATGAACGACACCATTTGGCGGTAATACTCGTCGATGAGCTTGCGCTGCTCGTCGGTGATGATGAGGCGGGGCAGATCCTCATCCGTCTTGCCATCGAACTGGCGCAAGGCACTCCATATCTCGGTGAGCTGACGTCGGTGATAGGTATATACATCGCGGAATGCCTCGGCAGTGGCCTCGTCCATCTCATCACGCACGGTGTCCTTGGCTGGCAGGTTGTGGTAGAGGAAACGGGTAGAGAGTCCGTCCTCAAGGTTGGGGATAAACTCGCGCACCGACGACATGGTGCCCGTAGCAGCCAAGGAGAGGCGTGTGTGAGGGATGTGGTAGTCCTCATCGTCGGTCTTGCGGGCGGTGTGGAGGGGCTCCTCGTTCTGTGCGGCAAGGAGGATATACATGAAGTCGCCGAATGCTCCGCGATTGGCTGCCGTCATCTCCGCCAGTTCGGGGATGTGCAGGTAGGAGATATTTGCGCCATTGGCATAGAGCAATCTATAATAATTGGCTGCCGTGGTCTTCGAGGGTAGCTTGTGCATGCGTCGCAAGGGGGCTTGGGGCTCGTCAACCTCCTCGGCAATGTCGTTCACATCGATAAGGTTGGCGGTGTTGCCCTTGGCGGCATAGGTGAGCTGACTGGTAAGACGGCTGTAGCGCTTGTGACGTTTGCGGTGGTCGGCCATGGCCTGCTGGCTCTCCTCGCAGATGATCTTGTTGATGTCGTCGATGAGGCTCGCCACATCGCCCACGCTTCCCTTGCCCGAGGCTGAGGGGCCTACGCAGATGTTCATCATGCCGAGCGAGTAGAGACGCTGACCGTGGCGTACACGCACATGGCTCATCGCCGAGCCTATGGTGGGCATCATGGCCATGAGGAGCATGGTGCGGATGTCGGCATCGTCGTAGAGCGACAGCGTTTCGCTCATCATCTGGGGCAGGGACTGCATCATCGCATCGGGCAGGGCACAGGGCACTACCACACCGTCATCGTCGGTGTGAGCGCTCATCAGAGTTAAAGGGTCTTCTAAGACCCCGCGTGTCACCTCGCTGAGCAGGGGGAATTCCTCTTGTTGGGTCTCGCGCAGGGTGTCGGCGTAGGACATGTTGTTTTTTCGCTTGTCATCTCGAACGGAAGTGAGAGATCCCTCGTCACTACGTTCTGTCGGGATGACAGAATGCTGGCTTTGGTTTGTTGAGTTGTTTTCCATAGATACAGAGTTTTTAGGTTCTTGAGTTTGCGAGTTGGTTTGTGTCATATTATTTAGTTTAAGGGTTAGTAGATAAAATCCCGAAGGGAGAGGAGGGCTCTTTTGTTATTCATGCCGCAAAGATAATACGCGAAAATAACCCACGCAACACCCTATGAATCAGTATTATTGTAATTATTTTCACACTGCCTGTTGCATATTTCGGAGCTATCCATTACCTTTGTTCTACGAAGAGAAAAATATTTATCCCTACAGGTAGAAACGTTTCTCCCTGCAAGGATAAAGCCTTCTCCTTGCAAGTAGAAAAGATTCTCCTTGCAGGGAGAAAATGAGTTAAACAAAGTAAAAAGACCAACAAGTAATATGATGAAAGTAAAGAGATCAAAGCACATTGTACACCATCGTGATGGCTACACTCCCGTCGTGCGCTGCACGCTGAATCGCCGTCACAAAGTGTCGGGTTCCCGAAGAGAGGAGTCATGGTGTACGGGAGTATCGGTAGCCTTCCCACAAAAGGTGGACATCGAGCAGATGGCCATCGACATCAACCACGCCACCACGGCCACCGTCACCGATGTGAAACTCGTGTGGGATGCCCTACGCACAGCTATCACCGACGCCCTGTGCGAGGGACACCGCGTGCAGCTCGACGGATTGGGCTCGCTCACGATGGAGCTGAGCAACCATACCGGTCCCACACCGCCCACAGGCAAGGATGTACAGATCAGCGGCATCCGCTTCCGCCCCGACAAGCACTTGCTCGACCGCCTGGCTGATGTCAAGTTCAAGGTCGAAGGCAAGGTGAAGGAGCCTCTCGCGGCGCCCGAGCTGGCCGATGCGCTCTATGAGTATTTCGAGACACACGACGACATCAGCGTCCGTGAGTTTGCCCGCATCAGCCACTATGCCCCGAGCACCGCATACAAGAAGTTGGGCGAATATGTGGCCTATGGAGAGATGGAGCGCGTACCTCGCATCAGCGGTTGCTTCCGCCCCACACCGGGCCACTTCGGACGGGAAGAATAGCGAGAATGATGTAACAATCGGTATCCGAAAGTCATTGTACACAAACAAGGACATAATCCGCTGACCGACATACAAGTTAGTTCGAAGAATTGTACACAAATTTGTACATAAAAAGGAAAATCTCGACCACCCTTCTTGGTCACACATTTGTCACAGATTTGTCACGCCTTTTTTGGGGGGATATCGCCTCAGTCATGCTATCTTTGCCATTGAAAAACTGAAAATTGGCTCCAACTATTCATAATGTAAAAATTTATCACTATCTTCGCACCATATTATGCACAAGCATATACTAAACGCTAAACAATAAACACTAAACTCTAAACTCTAAACAATAACAATCCTATCATGAAAAGATTCTTTTCCCTAATCGCAGCAGGAGCAGCCTGCATGCATCTGGCGGCACAGTCACCCGCCCTCGAAGGTTTCCTTTATGGTAACGTAGCCGCGCCCACCGGCAAGGAGTGGGAGTCAGTAGAAGAGCTGTCGCTCAACAAGGAGCAGCCGCACGCTTACTTCTTCTCGTTTGAGAACGTAGAGAGCGCACGCAAGTTCTTGCCCGAGAACAGCCAGTACTGGCAGTCACTGAACGGCACATGGAAGTTCCACTGGGCTCCCAACCCCGATGAGCGTCCTGCCGACTTCTTCACCCCCGGCTATGACGCTTCGGCTTGGGACGACCTCGCCGTGCCCTCATCATGGAACATCGCCGGTATCCAGAAGGATGGCACACAGAAGTATGGTACCCCCATCTATGTGAACCAGCCCGTAATCTTCCAGCACCGCGTAGCAGTGGGCGACTGGAAGGGTGGCGTGATGCGCACACCTCCTACACACTGGACCACCTATAACCACCGCAACGAGGTGGGCTCATACCTCCGTACATTCGAGGTGCCCGCATCGTGGGATGGCCGCGAGGTGTTCATCACCTTCGACGGTGTGGACTCATTCTTCTACCTCTGGATCAATGGCCAGTATGTAGGTTTCTCAAAGAACTCACGTAACGCTGCAGAGTTCAACATCACCAAGTACCTCCAGGAGGGTGAGAACACCGTAGCTGTAGAGGTATACCGCTCATCAGACGGTTCGTTCCTCGAGGCACAGGATATGTTCCGCCTCCCCGGTATCTTCCGCACCGTGGCACTCCACAGCCGTCCTCAGGTACGCATCCGTGATCTCGTGGTGAAGCCCGACTTGGATGAGAACTATCGTGATGGTATGCTCAACATTACTGCAGAGCTTACCAATGCGTCGAAGAAGAACGTGAAGGGCTTGCAGATGCGTTACTC